>JACPRK010000169.1 GCA_016190005.1 Candidatus Wallbacteria bacterium
AGGAAGCAGGTGCCGCGGTCGGCCTCGTGGAGCAGCCCTTCCTTGTCCTGGGTCGCGCCGGTGAAGGCACCCTTGACGTGGCCGAACAGCTCACTCTCGAGAAGGTTCTCGGGAATGGCGCCGCAGTTGACGGGCACCATCTTGCCCGACAGCCCGCGCGCGCAGAGCCGATGGTGGATGTTGGCCACGACCTCCTTGCCGGTGCCGCTCTCGCCCGTGATGAGGACGGTGGCGTCGGTCGGCGCGACTTTGCGGATCAGCCGGAAGAGCTTCGTCATGGCCGGCGAGGCGCCGAAGAAGCCGTCGACCGACCGTGTGTCGACCTCGCGGACGACCAGGGCGTGCGACTGCCGCTTGATGGAACTGGCGATGACGGCCTGGACGGCGTTGGGCTCGACGGGCTCGATGAGGTAGAGCGAGGCGCCCCTGCGGATGGACGCGGCGGCCAGCGGCAGCTGCTCCACCGGCGCCAACACCACGATGTCGGTGTCGGGCGCCGACTGCCTCAGGAAGCTGATGACGTCGAGCGGGTCGTCCATCGTCTTGTCGGCGTCGACGAAGACGATGTCGAAGCGCTCCTCGGCGGCCCGCGCAAGCAGCCCGGCAGCGTCGCCGGCGACCCGGACGTCATGGCCTGCGTCCTCGATCCATTCGCGCAACTTCTCGCGCTCTCGAGTCGTAGTCGTTGTGAGCAGTATCTTCGCCATTTGCGTTTCACTTTGTAGCAACCCCAGGGGCAATTCAAAACGGCATTTTTCTTTCCGGTACCGGGAGGTCCCTTTTGAGCTCGATCCGCCGAACCGCCACCTGCGCCCTTCTCCTGGCCGCTTTGACGGCCCCAGCTGAGGCCCGGGGGCTGGCCTCCATCAACCCCCGCCTCAAGGACGGCCCCGAGCTGAACCTGGGGCAGTACGTCGCCACGCCGACCGCCTCGGTCGTGACGGTGCCCAAGACTTTCCTCGACAAGTCTTACTTCTTCGGAGGAATGGTCGAAGCCGCGACGGACAACTGCCTGACGCTCGGCACGGGTGCGGACCCGATCAAGGTGCGGTTCAAGGTGGAGGGCGACCGCGTCCTGATGCTGGCCGACCAGCGCGACCGCGTGCCGGACATCGGCGCCAGCTCCGAGGACGTCATCAACCGCTTCAAGATGCGCGAGGTCGGGGACAAGGTCGAGCTCGACCTGGCCAACCCGGAGGTCAACTCCGTCACGGTCGTGCTCGGCGCTTCGGGTTACGCCGCCCAGCGTCCGGGTTACATCTATGACGTCGTCAACGAGCCAGGCTTCCTGAGCTACGGCGAGAAGTACCTCATCCAGAACACCGGCGTCGACAGCGAGCTGCCCGCCCGCATCACGCTGGCCATCAAGTACTACCTCAAGGAGTGCGCCAGCGCCTCGAGCTACAAGCCCAAGGCCTACACGGACGAGGACTTCGAGAAGTACGGCTTCTTCCTCACCCAGCGCACCGTCCGCAAGGACGACGGCACGACGGACGACAAAGTCCTGGCGGACCGCCACGACCTTTCGAAGAAGATCACCTACTACCTCCACCCGTCGATCCCGGCCAAGTTCCGCCCGGCGTTCAAGGACGCCATCCTCAGCTGGAACAAGGTCTTCAAGAAGACCCACGGCATCGAGCCGGTCGAGGTGCTCGACGGCAAGGACAACCAGATCCCGGGTGACATCCGCTCCAAGGTCCTCTACTGGGTCGACTACCCGACGCCCTTCGGCGGCGGGGCCATCGGCCCGCACACGAGCGACCCCGACACGGGCGAGATCCTCGACGCCGACGTCATCTTCTACGCAGGCGCCTTCCGCGACGAGATCGCCGGCCTGCGCAAGGAGGCCGAAGCCGCCAAGAACGCCCCGGGCGATTCCGAGCTCACCTCGGCCATCAAGGAAGGCCTCAAGAAGCTGCTCGACCTGCTGCCGAAGAAGGCCAACCGCGGGTTCGTCCTTCGAATGGGCAGCCAGACCTCGATGAACTTCAAGCCGGGCTGCGAGTACCCCATCGAAGAGGACAACACGATCGCCGCCCGCGCCTCCGTCGACGTCACCGAGATGACCGACGACCAGGCGATGGAGCGGATCATCCGCGAGGTCATCCCCCACGAGATCGGCCACACCCTGGGCTTGCGCCACAACTTCAAGGCCTCGGCCGATCTCAAGAACCTGACCGACGGCGCCGAATCGACGACCGTGATGGAGTACCAGACGTCGCTCTCCAGCCTGGTAGAGCCCGGCCCCTACGACTACGCGGCCATCGCCTACGGCTACGAGGGCGACAAGTCCTTCTACGAGGGCAAGGAGTTCATGTTCGGCACCGACGGGACCAACGCCGTCGACCCGCTCTCCAACCAGTTCGATTCGGGCGACCCGCTGGCCTACTACACGGGCCGCTATGCCCACTTCCGCAAACTGCTGCAGTCGGGCCTCTTCTCGTCGCTGGCCAGCTACGGCCGCGCCCAGAAGCGCAACATGGAGGTCATCCGCAAGTTCGTCAACCGAGGCGAGCAGAGCAAGCAAGCATTCGACTTCTTGATCAAGGCGCTGACCGAAAAGAGCGAGGCGCCTCCGTTCAACGTCATGGAGCGGTTGCAGGCGATGCTGGTGCTGACGTCGGATGCTCCGTCGAGCTACGCGCGCTACGGCTCCCGGGCCAACTACGAGGCCCTGACCGACGCCCAGGAGGCCTCGCTGGCCCAGGCGCTCGTCGCCAACGTCGTGCCCGACGGCAAGGACATCTTCGAGATCCGGCTGGCCATGATGGAGGCGCTCAAGGCGCGCAACAACATCTATGGCTACAAGGGCCTCGAGGCTTTGGCCAACGCCTACAAGAAGGCGATGACGCCCGGTGCCGACGGCGCGCAGTCCAAGCCCCTGCCCCCGCGCGAGCAAGAGCTGGCGCTGCGCATCCAGCAGGCGGTCGGCGCCTACTTCAACAAGTAACCGCTTCGCATCGACTTCGAAGCCGGGTCTTCGTCACCGTGTGACAGGACCCGGCTTCGTCATCTCGGGGGCACGCGAAAACCCGGTACAGGTAGACGCCACGAGTTTCTTCGGGCCGATTGCTACGGCGTCGTTGGGGACGGGACAAGCGAGGCGCTTCGGGTCTGCTCCAACCAGGCTTGAAACATCAGCACACACCAGAGCTGGTGGTGACGCAGACGCCGGCCCTCGAGGTGCTGCCGAAAGGTGGAGCGGACGAGTTGGGGGGCGAGGAAGCCCTCGCGCGCGAGCCGGCCCTCGTTCAGGAGGGATTCGGCCCACTCGCGGAGCGGACCGCGAAGCCACTCGTCGATGGGAACGCCGAACCCCATCTTGGGGCGATCGAAGAGCGCCCGCGGAACGTATCGCTCGAGCACTCGCCGCAACACCCACTTCGGCTCCCCATCACGCACCTTCAGCTCCAGAGGTATCCGCGCCACCAGTTCCACCAGTCGATGATCCAGCAGCGGAACCCTGGCCTCCAGTCCCACTCCCATGCTGGCGCGATCGACCTTCGTGAGGATGTCGTCGGGCAGGTACGTCACGATGTCCCAGGACATCATCGCCTCTCGAAAGTCCCTCCCAGCCTGCGGAAACGGCTCCGTGTCGAGAGGCGTCCGCGGCTCCGCGGAGCCCAGCACCAGCTGCTCGGGCTGTCTCCACTGGGAGACCAGCATCCGGTACAGAGATTGCCGATCGGGGCACGCAAGGAATCCTGACAGCACCTCGAGGATGTCGCGTGGGCGGCGCAGCACAAGCGACCGCGGCCAGAGCCGCTCCAGCGGCCAATGCGCCGGAACCCACTCCGAGCCCGACAGGCGCGCCGCCACGGAAGCGAGCCCCCGCCGCGCGCCGGCCGGCAACAGCCGCATGGCGCTCCACAGCCGGTGGGCGAGGGCATAGCGCTGGTAGCCGCAGAAGAGCTCGTCGCCGCCGTCGCCGGAGAGGCTGACGGTGACGTGCCGCCGGGTCAGCGCCGAGAGCAGAAAGGTCGGCAGCTGCGACGAATCGGCGAACGGTTCGTCCCAGAGCGCGGGAAGCCTGGGAATCAGCTCGAGGCAGTCGGCCGGTCGGACGATCTGCTCGACGTGCTCTGTGCCCAGGTGGGCGGCGATGCGGCGCGCGTAGGGAGATTCGTCGTAACGCGCCTCGTCGAAGCCGATGGAGAAAGTCCGCACGGGCCGCGAGGAGTGCTTCTGCATCAGCGCAACCACGAGGCTGCTGTCGATACCGCCGGAAAGGAACGCGCCGAGCGGCACGTCGGACACCATCTGGCTCGTCACCGCCTGACGCAGCGCATCCTCGAGCTCGTCGACAGCCTCCTCCGGGGACATGCGAAGCGGCTCGCTCATGCCTGTCTCGAAGGCCTGCCGGGCCGACCAGAAGACCCGCGGCTCGACGCGGTAGGTGCCGCCGGCAAGAGCTTCGACCCGGGCGAGCGTCCCGGGTGTCAGCTTGGAGATGCCCTCGAAAATGCTGTGCGGCGCCGGCACGTACATGTGCCGCATGTAGAGCGCGAGGGCAGCACGATCGATGCGCGGGGAAAAGGCGGGATGAGCGCGCAGCGCCTTGAGCTCCGAGCCGAAGAGGAACACGCCCTCCGATACGCCGTAGTAGAGCGGCTTGACGCCGAGCGGGTCGCGGGCCAGGAAGAGGACCCGTTCCTGCTTGTCCCAGAGGGCGAAGGCGAAGATGCCCGCGAAGCGCGCCGTGGCCCGTTCCACACCCCAGCCGTCCATCGCCGCCAGCATGACCTCCGTGTCCGACTGCCCGCGAAAGGCCGTCGCCAGCCCGGCGTCCAGTAGTTCCCGCCGGAGCTCGGCGAAGTTGTAGATCTCGCCGTTGAAGACGATGACGTAACGGCCGCTGGCCGAGACCATCGGCTGGTGGCCGAGCGGCGACAGATCGAGGATCGCCAGACGCCGGTGGGCCAGCCCCACGCCGGCCTCGGGGTCGGCCCAGATCCCCTCGTCATCGGGCCCCCGATGCGCAATCGAGCGCGCCATGGCTCCGAGCCGGCCGCTCCAGGCAGCCGGGTCGGCTCGAGGATCTAGCGCACCCGCGATTCCGCACATGGCAACAGTGGCCTCCGAGGATAACACACGGCCGCGAAAGGTCCGCGCGGCCCATCCGGGCAGGGGAGCGTGTAGGTACGCTGGCAAGTGGTACTGCATCCGGCTGGGGCCCTACCCCAGAAGCTGGCAAGGGGCCATCGGCCCCCTTCCATGTGCACCCCCGTTTCCTTGCAGAAGCCTCCGATTGATCCTCGCGGCCTTCGAGCACAAGAGAGAGTCTCTCGGCCAAGGGGGTTCCAAGGGGCACTGCCCTTTGGCGGGGGCTCGGGGGCAGAGCCCTCGATTGGTAGACTCCTGTACACATCTACCAGGCCAGCGACAGACTCCCCTCCGGCCAATCCCGAGGAGTGCTAAAGTGAGAACCCGCGCCGCAGGCATGCCGACGCACCCGAGAACCGACCAGCAGTGAGCGACAAGAAGAGCGTCACGATCTACACCGATGGTGGCTGCGACCCCAATCCCGGGCCGGGCGGCTTCGGCGCCGTCCTGCTCTTCGGCAACCACCGCCGGGAGCTCTCGGGTGGTTACTGCCTCACCACGAACAACCGGATGGAGATCCTGGCCGCCATCACCGGCCTCGAGGCGCTCAAGCACCCGTGTCGGGTGACCCTTTACAGCGATTCCCGCTACGTGGTCGACGCGATCGAGAAGGGCTGGGCCGAAAGCTGGCGCAGCAAGGGCTGGCGCAAGGGCGACAAGAAGCCCGCCAAGAACCCGGACCTCTGGGAGCGGCTGCTCGACCTGGTCGAGCTCCACGACGTCGAGTTCCGCTGGGTGCCGGGCCACTCGGGTGTCCCCGAGAACGAACGCTGCGACGAGCTGGCGACCGAGGCCCTCCGGAAGGACGACCTGCCGCCGGACCCCGGATACGAATCCGAGGAGGAGGAGGAGGAACCCCCATGGTGAGCCCCAAACGACCTCTGCCGCCCGCCGCGCTCGCTTGCGGCGCGCTGCTCGCGCTCGCCGCGGCCGCTCTGCCCGCGGCCTCCCCGCTCGAGCTGACCGGCATGTGCGACGGCTCGGCTGCCGCACCCCTCGACGCCAATCACTTCGCCGCCGCCGACGACGAACGAAACCTGATCGCCGTCTACCGGCGCGACCGCCCCGGACCGCCCGTCTTCGTCAAGGATATGACGGATGATTTGAGTATCGACCCCAAGAATCCCGAGGCCGACGTCGAGGGCGCCGCCCGCGTGGGCGACACCATTTACTGGATCGCCTCCCACGGCACAAACGAGAAAGGCAAGGCCCGCCCGAACCGGCGCCGCCTCTTCGCCACGCGGATCGCGCCCGGAAAGGGCGGCTGGAGCATCAGTCTGCGCGGCACGGCCTACCGGCGGCTGGTCGAGGACCTCACGGCCGACGATCGCCTCGACCGCTTCGACCTGGCCCGCGCCGCCGAGCGGCCCGCCAAGGACCCGCTGGCCCTCAACATCGAAGGGCTGGCCGCCACGCCCGACGGCCACCTCCTGATCGGCTTCCGCTGCCCCATCATCGGCGGCAAGGCCCTGTTGGTACCGCTCGAGAACCCCGCTGCGCTGGTCGACTCCGGCGGCCCGGTTCGCTTCGGCGCCCCGATCGAGCTCGACCTGGGCGGGCTCGGCATCCGAGACATCGTGCTCTCCGAAAGCTCCGGCGGCTACGTCATCGTCGCCGGACCCGCGGGCCCGGAACCCGGCTTCAGCCTGTTCCGCTGGTCCGGTCGACCCGTCGACAAACCCGCGCCCATCCCCGGCGCCAACCTGGGCGACCTGCGCCCCGAAGGGGTCACCGTCTTCCCGGGCACACCCGGCCTGCTGCTGCTCTCCGACGACGGTACCCGCACGGCCAGAGGCGTCGAGTGCAAGGACGTCGAGGCGACAGCCGAGCGGTCCTTCCGGATGCGCTGGATGGAGCGATAGGGACACGTTTAGGGCTTCCCTTCCACACCTCCGCCTTCGGGCCGACAATTACTCTCGAAGAACCCCACGGCTACTCGAGCCCCTATCGAGTCCCGCCTACCTCGAAACCCGCATCCAATGGGGGTCCAGGGGGCCGATGGTCCCCTGGTGGGGTGAGGCCCGGCAGCCGTGCCGAGGCCGAACGGGTTCTTGCGCACGCGAAGCGTGCATGTGCAAGAACCCCGGCAGAGGGCAAGGCCCTCGACAGGAATCAGTACAGCTAGATTTCATGCCGGTTTTCAGGAGAGCCATGCATACGTGAGAGCGGAGCCCCTGACCGGAATCGATCCCCCTACCGGATCGGCTTCGGCTTGATCTCCCCGATCACCGGGTGCCTCGAGTACCAGACGGAGGTCGGCGTCACGACGTAGCAGTTGGTCTCGCTCACCAGCGCCTTGAGCACTCCCTTCTCGGGCTGGTAGCGCCAGAGCTGGCCCTTGCGCACGGGCACCGTCGCGGCCGTGTACCGCGGGGCGCGCGAGCCCAGAAAGTAGATCATGCGCGTGTCGTGGTCGTAGCTGCCGGCCCACGTCACGTAGCCTTCGGTGCCCGGCACGCGCGCGGCAGCGGTGCCGTCGTCCAGAAACAGGCCCTTGTCCGTGCAGATCCCGAGCTGGCCGGGCGGCACCTCGAAGAGACTCGAGACGGCCGTCTCGGCCAGCTCCTGCTGGGAGCGGTCATCCATCGCGACGCGCTTGCCCGTCCTGAGATCGATCGTCGCCATTCGCTTGTTCGATCGCTTCACCGCCCGGCCGTCGTACTCGTGCAGACCGCGGGTCGTCCCCAGGTAAAGCTTCCCATCTCGCCTCAACGGATAGATCGACGTGAACTCGAGCTCCTTGACGGCGTAGCCCGGGGCCAGGGGCAGGATCTTCCACTCGCCGCCGCTGCGGCGGAAGACCAGGTCGCGCGGTCGCAGCTTGTCCGGACCGCCCTCCGGGTCGTCGTAGGTGAAGCCCTGGTCGTTGGTGGCGATGGCGTAGAGGTCGCCCGTCGGCCAGTCGGCGTGGAGTCGACGGACCTGTCGAGTGGGAATTCCTTGGCCGGCCCCCATCGGCAGGAACTCATTCTTCTCCCGCCGGCTCAGGCCCATGTCGTAGGTCGCAAACCAGATCGAGGCGTCGCTGTCGACGGCGATGTCCCCCACGCAACCGCCACCCAGGCCGGCCTCGGCGTACTCCGACGCCACCGATGTCGGCTGCGGATGCACGTAGAGCCGGCTCCCGCCCTTGCCGTCCGTCACCTTCGGGTAGAAGACCCACTCGCAGGCCGGCGGCCGGGCCGCAGCCGCCCCGCGATCCACGAAGCCGACCCAGAGCTGGCCGTGCGACTGCGCCATGGAGGCCACGCGCCATCCGGGGGCCATCAGAACGATGTTCCAGTTGAGACGGCCGGCAGTCGTGCAGGTGTTCGGATGGGTCGGATCGATCGAGCGGATGTCTCCCGGTCCGCCGCCCGGACCGGCGCCGGGCGCGGCACCGGGTTGGCCAGCCACCCCGGCCGGGACGGTCCCATCCGCGCCCGCAGACGCCGTCCCTCCAGCGCCCGCCGACGCGGTAGCGGAGGTGTCCTGGGGCTCCCTCTGCAACGTCCCGGCGCTCAGCCCGCCGTTGGACGAGGCTAGCCAGATCCGGTCCGTGTCGGCCACGAGCGACGCGATCCGGCCGTCCGGGTAGCTGCCGGGCCCGGGCGCGATCGCCCGCACCTCGAAGTACGGCCGGTCCTGGCGATCTTTGCGCACTTCGACCTGGGCCAGACCTCCCCCGTCGGTGCCGACCCAGAAGAACCGCACGAGCCCCGGCGGCGCCGCAAGCGCCGAGACCCGGCCGTCCGGCAGACCGTCCTCGACTCCCAGCCGCGCCAGCAACACCTCCGGGTCGTCCGCCTTGCGTATCACGATGCCGGCCGGTGATCCGGTCACGATCGCCGGCATGCCGAACAGCTCGAGCTTGTCGATCTGCAGCAGCGCCGTCATCCAGGGCGGACCGGCCGCGGGAACCCGCTCGGACTCGCCATTCGGATCGAGCGTGCCCAGCCCCAGCCGCGTCCCCACCCAGAGCTGCCCGTCGCCACGCGCAGCCATGGCCGTCACCTCGGCCGACCAGAGTCCGTCGCGCACACCCCACCCGCGGCCCGGCCGGTTCTCCTGCGACCACTCCAGGAGCCCGGAGTCGGTGCCGACGAACAGCCGCTTCTCGCGACGCAAGAGGCTCGTTACCCGGTTGGACGGCAGTCCGTCCCGCACGTCGGCGACGTGCCACGTCTCCTTGCTCCAGTGCGCCAGCCCGCGCCCTGCCGTGCCCACCCAGACGCCGCCGTCCTCGTCGACCGTCAGTGCCGAGATCGGGCTTCGCGGCAATCCCTCGTCCTCGGGCGGAAAGTGCTTTACCGACTCCCCGCGAATCCGAAGCAGCCCCGCGTCGACCGTGCCGACCCAGAGGTCGGCGCCTCGCCCCTGTGTCATCACGGTGAGCTGGTCCGTGGGCATCTTCTTGAACGCCCTGGAGAACTGGCTCCAGACGATGTGCGGAGGGAAGTGCTTGTCGGGGCGGTCCGAAGGCTGCGATTCGTCGGCCAGCGGCGGCTCGGGCGGGACTCCCGGCCGGGCCAGACACGCCGCCGCCACCGTCACCCAGGCCGCCAAGGCAGCGAGCCCGGCCACGAACCTGGGTCGCCGATGGAACGGCCCGAAGTCCCCGTGGTCCAACCGGTGCATATCCGCTATATTCCGCCATGCGCAGAGGCGCTTGCAATGCGACAAGAAAGCAAAGCGACGCAGGCCCGTCCGGACGGGAGACGGTTCATCGCCATGGCGGTGGGGCTGGCGGCGCTCCTGGCCTTCGCGCTCTGGCTCCGGAGGCCGTCGGAGCCGCCCCCCTCGTTCCCCGCCGAGCCGGTCGCGGCCCGCGCAGGCCAGGACGCGCAGGTAGAGCGCCTCACGCCCCTGCATGCGAAGGCACCGCCCGAACCCGCCGCCCGCAGCTGGCCACGCCTGGCGGCAGCCCTGGAGCTCCTCGAGAAGAACGACCACGAGAAGGCCGCGGCGCACTTCGAGCAGCTCATCGCCTCCGGAAACCTCGCCGGCGAAGAGGCCGGGATGGCGCTCTACTTCCAGGCCGAGGCGCTGTTCGCGATGGACCGGTTGCAGGAGGCGCGCGTGCTGTACCGGAAGTTCCTCGACGCGCACCCCTCGCTTCCGGCCGCCGACAACGCCCGTTCGGCGCTCGACTACATCGCGCGTGCCGCGGAGTACCGCAAGGCACTGGCCACCGGGGGCCGCCCGTGACGCGCCGCGGCATGGGCTTGATCGCGGCCGTCTTTGCCGCGCTGGTCCTGGCGCTGGCCGTCCCGCCGCTCGTGCGGCTCTTCACCGGAAGCTACCGAACGCTCGCCAGCTCCGAGGCAGCGCTGCTGGCGGCAGTCGCGGCCAGCGACCTGCTGGAGCGGGTCTCCGATCCGCGCTTCGCGCTCAACCACGAGGGCGATCGCCTGCAACTCCCGCCTGAGCCGGTCCCGGGCCGCGAAGCCGACCCTGCAGCCGCCACGCTGGCGCTGATGGAGCCCTTCGCCGCCAGGTACCGGGCGCGCGCTGTCGTCACCTTCGAGCGCGCTGCGGGCCACATGAACCCCGCCACGGGCAAGGAGGAGCAGGGGCTGATCGAGATCGCGGTGAAGCTGACCTGGGAGGAGACGAAGGTGCCGCATTCTCTCGACGTGCGCACGCTCGTCGGCGATCTGGAGGCGCTCAGACCCTCGCAATGAACAGGCGCGCCGGCTTCTCGATGCTCGAGCTCCTGGTCGCGATGGCGGTCGGACTGCCCGTCCTGCTCGCGACCATGGCGTTCTTTCGAGGACAGTCGGAAGCCTACGGCCGCGGTGAGCAGCACATGGAAATCGCCAAGGAGACCGCTCTGCTTACCCGGGTCCTCTACACCGAGCTGAAGTCCATCCATGCCCCGATGACGCTCGACGATCGGCTCGACCTCTGGGTCGCAGGCGAGGCCGACGCCCGCGCGCTGCCGAACCAGGTCGTCGTCGGGCAGGAAGGCCGGGAGCTGAAGTACTGGCACTACCCGACGGATCAGCCGGGCCAGCGCCGCCAGAAGCGCTTGCTGTATCAGGGCTCGAGCCTGCTGGTCGCGGACGGCCAGGAGACCCGCACGGTGGGCCGCCGCGTCAAGGACCTCAGGTTCTCCCGCGTCACGGGCGATCCCCAGTCGGTCCGCGTCCGCTTCGTGGTCGAGACACCCTCCCGGCCGGGGATCGCCCCGGCCAGCGGAGCCGTCGATCTCACCGTCCGGCTCGAGGGGGCGCTCAATGTCGTCCGTTGAGAGGCGTTCCCGGCGAGGCATCGGCGGCATGCTGGTCGTGCTCGGCGTGATCGCCCTCCTCATCGCGCTCGGCTTCACCTTCTCGGCCTTCTCCCGTCAGACCGGCCTCGACGTCTACCGCCAGGTCGACACGCTGCGCGCCCGCTGGCTCGCCCGCGGCGCCCTGGCGAAGGCGTTCGTTCTGCTGCGGCGCGAGATGGAGGCCCACTACTACAACTGGACCTACCCGGAGCAGCGGGTCGGAGCGCTCTTGCCGGAGCAGTTCGCGGGCGCTCTGGGCGACGGCACCTGGAAGATCGTCTCGGTCCAGCCGCTCACCTTCCGTCGCGGAGACTCCACCATCGGTCCCTACCGCAACCGGCCCTATCGCCTGCACGGCGAGTCGCTCGGCTACTACGACGTCTACCGCGTCGTCACGGAGGGCTACATCCCCCGGACGTCGACCGGGGCCCGGCTCACCTCGCTCGTGAAGGTAATCCGGCGGAGGGTCGTGCCCCAATGACGCGCCTCGTCGCACTTCTCGTCTGCGTCATGAGCGCCTGGCAGGCTTCGGCCGCCGAACCGGGTCCGTCGGTCCACGCGGGTCGTGAGCGCATGCCCGCGCGACGAGGATTCCCGGCGGACTTCTCCAGGAGCCCGTTCGGCGGGGAGATCCGCGGCGCAGTTTCCGCCGTCGACATCGACGGTGACGGCAAGAAGGAGATCCTGTTCGGCTCCTTCGACGGGATGATCCACATGTTCCGCGCCGACGGCCGAGAGGTGCGCGACGGCCTCTGGCCTCGCCACACCGGCGGCCCCATCGTCGGCACCGTGAAGGCCGGCGACCTGGACGGCGACGACACCCCCGAGGTCGTGGCCTCGTCCTACGACGGAAAGCTCTACGCCTTCAGCGACCGAGGCGATCGGCTCTGGACCGCCGACACCCATCAGCCCGGACTGACCTCGTCGCCCGTGCTGACCGGAAAGCCGGGAATCCACTCGCGCGGCATCCTCCTCTCGACGCCCGACGGCGCGCTCCATTCCTTGAACGCCAACGGCAGCCGCACCTGGCTCCACCCCAACGGCCCGCCCGTCGGCACTCCGCCCGCAGAGGTCGACCTGGCCGGCACGGGCGACCGCCAGGTCCTCATCCGGGACGATTCGGGTGTTTTCAGTCTTTTGACCAAGGATGGGAACCTCGTTCGCAAGTGGCCCAGCGAGCCGTACTCGGACAGGAACGGCCCCGCGGCCTTTCACGTGGCAGACACCGACGGCGACGGCATCCAGGAGATCGCTGCCGTGCAGAAGGAGGCGCTCTCCCCGGGCGCCGTGCCGCGCGCGCCGGGTTGCTGGGGCACTCTGCCGCCGCAAGGCGAGCAGGGCGTCTTCGTCTGGACGCCGGCCGGCGAGGCAGCCAGCATGTTCCCCGTCGACCCGGCGGTCGGCGCCAGCCTCAGGACCGGCGATCTGAACGGCGACGGCGCCAAGGAGCTCCTGTTCGCCGACGAGGCCGGCCGCGTGCACGTCACCGCCCTGGACGGCAAGCCGCGAACGGGCTGGCCGCTCGACATCCGGGACGTGTACAAGCAGGTGGACGACCCCAGGCTCGACCCGCGCGGCCGGCCGGCCGTCGAGCGCGCCCCGGTCCTTGCGGACATCGACGTCGACGGCGCCAGTGAG
>JACPRK010000178.1 GCA_016190005.1 Candidatus Wallbacteria bacterium
CCTCGAGCCTCGAGCCCCAAGCCTGTTACAATGCCCCACCGTGGTCGCAGTCGAGTACCCTAGCCGGCCCCCGAGCGCCTTCCGGTACTACTTGCGCGGAAACTCGGAGGCCTGGGTGCGCAGCGGGTTCGAAGACCTGCTCCTTCCCGACGGCGAGCGCTACGTGGAGCGCATGCTGCCCAGACTGCTCTCCTCGGCGCGCGACGTGCGCCGCATGCGAGGGCGCGGGACGACGATCAGCTTCCCGTTGCCCGGCCTGACGCACCGCGTCGTCGTCCGCCACTACTACCACGGCGGATGGTTGCGCCATCTGACCGGCGACCTCTTCTGGAGCCGTCCGCCCCGCCCGTTCCACGAGCTCACCGTCAGCGAGGAGGCCCGCTCCCAGGGGGTTGCCACGCCCCAGGTGATCGCAGCAGCGGTCCGCTGGGTTACGCCGGTGCTCTACCGAGGCGACCTCATCACTGCCGAGGTGCCCGAAGCCCGCGACCCTTTGGAGTTCTTCGATTCGGAAACGGACGCCTCGGCACGACGCCGAGCGCTGGCCTCGCTGGCCGGTGCCATCCGCAAGATGCACGAGTGCCAGCTTCACCATCAGGACCTCAACGTGCGCAACTTGCTGCTGACCGAGGAGCGCGCGCACATCCTCGATCTCGACGGCGCTCGGTTCTTCGAGATCCTCGGCAGCAAGCGAATCAAGTCGAACCTGCTGCGTCTGTCGCGCTCGATGCGCAAGGAGAAGATGCGGCTCTCGAACCGCGAAGTCCTCTATTTTCTCTACTGCTACTACGGCGAGGACTTCCGGGACGTCTACAGCGAGGAGTACTCCGGCGAATACCTCTGCCAGAAGAGTTCTGCTGATTAGGCTGGGAGCCATCGGCGATGTGGTCAATTCGCTGGTGCTGGCCAACGCGCTGAAGCGCGCCTGGCCGGACTGCTTCATCGGCTGGGCAGTGCACCCCAAGGCGCGCGGCGTGCTCGAAGGTCATCCGGCCATCGGCGAGATCCACTGTGTCGAGTCGCTGGCGCCCGGAGCGTTCCGCCGCACGATGGAGGAGGTGCGTTCGAGGGGCTACTCGATCGCAATCGACATGCAGCACCTCTTCAAGAGCGGACTGATCGCTTTCCTGTCGGGCGCGCCCAGGCGGATCGGATTCGACTTCAACCGGACTCGAGAGCTCTCCTGGCTCTTCACCAACGACAAGCTCCCACCCCACGACCCGCAGCGCCACGTGGTCGAGCAGTATCTGGAGTTCGCCCGCCACCTGGGGATCGACGACGTCCGGCCGGAGTGGCGGCTTTCGCCCTCGGCGGCTGCGCGCGAACGCGCGGAGCTCTTGCTTCCTGACGGCCGCAGCTGGGCGGTGCTGCACATCGGCGCCGGCAAGCCCGCCAACCGATGGCACGCGCCCGGCTGGGCCCGCCTGGCGCGGGGGCTGTCGGCCCAGCACGGCCTCTCGGTAGCGCTCGTGGGCGGCCCGGGCGAAGCAGACGCCGCCCGCGAGATCCTGGCGCTCTTGCCGCCGATCGCCCCGCCGCTCGACCTGGTCGGCAAGACGTCGCTGGAGGAGCTGACGGCGCTGCTGGAGCGCGCGCGCGTCGTCGTGAGCTGCGATTCCGGGCCGATGCACGTCGCTGCTGCGCTCTCCCGCCCCGTGGTGGCTCTCTTCGGTCCGGCCAACCACCTGCGCACCGGGCCGTACGGCCAGATGAACCACGTGGTGGCCCGGCAGGATCTCTGGTGCTCGCCCTGCTTCCGCAAGAAGCCGTGCAGCCACTACGAGTGCATGCCGGGCATTCACGCCCAGCAGGTGGTCGAAAAGGTGGCAGCGGTGCTCCGCGAGAGGCCCGCGTGAGCGTCCAGGTCGGCATCGACGTGGGGGGCACCTTCACGCACGCCGTGCTCCTCGATTCGGACTCGAATGCTCTGCTGGCTCACGCGCAGGTTCCGACCACCCACTCGGCCGCCACCGGCGTCGCCTCCGGAGTGGTCGAGGCCCTGCGGACGGTCCTGGAGCAAGGCAATGTCCAGCGCGGTTCCATCCGGCTGGTGGCGTTCTCCACGACGCAGGCGACCAACGCGCTCCTGGAGGGCGACACGGCCGTCGTCGGCATCCTCGGCATCGGCACTGGCGCGACGGCCCCGCTGGCGCGTCACCAGACCCGGCTGGGCGACCTGGAGCTGGCCCCTGGCCTGGCCTTGAGGACGGTCCACCGCTTCGTGGACGCCACTGCCCCCGGCGCTGCCGGGCGCTTCGCCGAGGCACTGCGCGAACTGGCCGCTTCGGGCGCAACCATCGCTGTCGCCTCGTGCGCCTTCGGCTCCGATGACCCGTCGCTCGAGCTCGAGGCCGTTGCAGTCGCAGGCGAGGTGGGGCTGGCTGCCATGTCCGCCTCGGCGCTCTCGACCTTGCACGGGTTGAAGCTGCGCACGCGTACCGCCGTTCTCAATGCATCTATTCTGTCCGCGATGATGCGCACGGCCGACATGACGGAGAAGAGCGTTCGAGAGATGGGGATCGAGGCGCCGGTCTCCGTGATGCGCAGCGACGGCGGCATCATGGGGTTGGACGAGATGCGGCGCAGGCCGATCCTGACCGTGCTCTCCGGGCCTGCCGCCGGCGTCGCCGCGGCGATCCTGCACGCGCGAGTCACCGACGGCATCTTCCTGGAGGTCGGCGGCACGAGCACCGACATCAGCGTTATCCGGGACGGCAAGGCCCAGGTGAGCAGCGCGCGGGTCGGCGGCCACCGCGTGAGCACCAGAGCGCTCGACATCACCACAGTCGGCGTCGCGGGCGGCTCTGTGCCGGTCGTGGCCGGCGGGCGTGTCGTCGACGTCGGTCCCCGCAGCGCCCACATCGCCGGCTACCGCTACGCCTCGTTCGTGCGCTCCAGGGAGATCCGCCAGAGCCGGCCCGGGCCCGACGACGGCCTCCTGAGGCTGGACTGCTCCGACGAGGCCGGGGCCATCACCGTCACGCCGACCTGCGCCGCCAACCTCCTCGGGGACTACGCCGAGGGCGAGTGGGGTCGCGGCAGCGCCGAGTCGGTGGAGATCGCCATTGACCTGCTGGGCCTGCCCGGCAAGCCCGGCAGAACGCTGGCCCGGCGAATCCAGGAGCTGGCAGCGGGGAAGCTCGCCGCCGTCGTCGAGCGGCTCATCGAGGAGCACCGGCTGGACCGCGATTCCCTGATGCTGGTCGGCGGGGGCGGCGGCGCGCGGGCCATCGTCCCGCCCTTGGCCCGGATGATGGATCTGCCCCATCGGATGGTCGAGCACGCGCCGGTCATCAGCGCCATCGGGACGGCCATAGCCATGCTGCGCGAATCGGTTGAGCGAAACGTCGCCTTTCCATCCGAGAATGATCTCCTGACCCTGCGGCGCGAGGTCTGGGAACGGCTCGCTGCCATGGGCGCCCGACCCGACACCATCCAGGTCGAAGTAGAGGTCGAGCCGTCGCGCCACCTGTTGCGCGCGACTGCCACCGGCTCGGCCCGTACCGACGAGCGTCCGCCCGAGAGGCCGATAGCCGACTTCGAACCCTTGGCCGCCGCGCTCTTCCCGGCCGGTTGCGCTCCGCCCGTCCAGGTTGCGGCTACGGCGCGGCTGCGCGTCTACCAGGCCGAGCGCGAGCGCCCCACGTTGCTGGGGCTCGTGCGCCGGAGCGAGACCTTCATCCGCGTGATCGACGATCGCGGGATTGCCCGGCTTCAGAAAAAGGGGGCTGCCTGTCTGGCCCGGAGCCGCGCGGCCATCCCCTCGGAGCTCGCAGGTTTTCTCGACCTGCACTCCACCTACGGCGATAGCGGCCGTGAGCCCCCCGAGGTCCAGCTGCTGTACGGAAGCCGCATCTTCGATCTCTCGGGCGTCCCGACCGAGCGCCAGATCGCGGCGCTGGCCGCCGCCGAGCTCGAAGGCTGCCCGCCGGAGGAGCCCGTAGTCGTCGTGGCGACCCCGCGCTGATCGTGGGGGCGATATGGCTTGCGGCTTGCGGCGCTTGGCGTCGTCATGTCGCTCGTCGATCCCGACAGCCCGTTGCTCTTGCGTGCGCGCGAAGGAGATCTTGCGGCCTTCGAGCAGCTCGTCACGCGGCATGAGAAGCGCGTCTATGCCGTCGCCCGGCGAATGTTGCGCAACGATCATGACGCCCAGGACGTCACCCAGGAGACGTTTCTCAGCGCGCTCGACCATCTTCCCAGCTTCCGCGAGGAGACCCGCTTCGGATCCTGGCTGCTGACGATCGCGACGCACGCCGCCCTGAAGGTCATCCGCAGGCGCAAAGGGCTGGAGCTGGTCCCGCTCGAGGAGGCTGCCGACGCCATCGGTGGCGTGCCCACGCCCGAGTGGATCGCGCCCTGGAGCCGATCGCCCGTCGAGCTCCTGGAGACTCGGGAGACTCTGCGGCACCTGGTCGCCGCTCTCGACGAGCTCACCGACAAGTACCGGCTCGTCTTCCTGCTACGCGACGTCGCCCGCATGTCGGTCCGGGAGACCGCCGCCGCCCTCGGCATCTCCGAAGCCAACGTCAAGGTCCGGCTCCTGCGGGCTCGCCTGCAGCTGCGCGAGCGTCTCACGCGCCTCTTCGGCGACTCTACGCGGCGGATGGAGCCGCACCGCCACGAGGAACAACCGGACCCTCAGTCGCGAGTCGGCGGCGCGCTCGTAACTTCCGGTACCGTCGCGGCTCGTTCCGATCGAGACATCTGACCCATGAAGTGCACCGAGCTCCTGGCCATCTTGAACGAGTACGTCGACGGTGAGATCGACCCCGGTCTCTGTGACGAGTACCGCGAGCATCTCGACCGCTGCGACCCCTGTCAGGTCGTCGTCGACAACATCCGGAAGACCATCACTCTGTACCGAGACGCCGAGGAGTTCGAGCTGCCCACGGACTTCCGCGATCGACTGCACTCTGCGCTTCGAGATCGGTGGAAGAGAAGGTAGAAGGTGGCAGGTAGAAGGTAGAAGGTAGAAGGGGCGTGGCCTTGGACTTCGAAGGATCAGGCGTCAGGGATCTGGGGCTGGGGTGAGGGGTGAGGGGTGTGCCGAGTACCAAGGTGAAGGGACTCCGCTAGGAGCGTGTCTGAGAAATGCGAGCAGAGGCGAGTAATGGAGGAAGACCTAACATCTACCAGGCAACAGGGAACGGAAAAACCCAGTCCAGGTCAAGACATTTCACATA
>JACPRK010000170.1 GCA_016190005.1 Candidatus Wallbacteria bacterium
GGCGCCGATCGGGGGCCGCGGGCGCGTCGAAAGCTCGCCACACGAACAGCCCGCCGACGATCGCCGTTGCCGCTGCCACCAGGGCAACCCGCGCGGGGCTTGCAGGCGAAGGAGCTCGGACTGCTGCGACTGCCGGAGCCGGGCGCCTTGCGGCCGGCTGTGCCCGCGGCTTGCCTCCGGTGAACGCCAGCTCCATGTCCGCGATCACGTCACCCATGGTCTGATAGCGGGCATCGGGGTCGGGCTCCAGGCAGTGCAGCACGACGCGGTCCAGGCCCGGCGGTACCACGGGATTCAAAGACCCCGGCGGAGCGATCGGGTCGTGCGAGCGCTTCCGGATCATCTCCATGGGCGCCAGCTCGGCGAACGGCAGCTTGCCCGTCATCACCTCGTAGGCCAGCAGCCCGAAAGCGTAGACGTCGGTCCGGTAGTCGGCGACCTCGCGCTCGAACTGCTCGGGCGCCGCGTAGGCTGGTGTGCCGACAAAGTCGCCCGTGCGCGTCAGCTTGGTGATCTCCTCGGCCAGCATGCGGGCGATGCCGAAGTCGATCAGCATCGCGCTGAACCCGGCGTCGACCAGAACGTTCGAGGGCTTCAGATCCCGGTGGACGGTCTTGTGCGCGTGGGCACATGCCAGCGCGGAGGCCACGTCGCCCAGCGCCTGGCGTGCTTCCGCCGGGCTCACGCTGGCGCCCTCGGCCACCCAGCGCTGGCGCAGCACCCTGTCCAGCGGCCGGCTTTCGAGATGCTCCATCGCATACCAGGGGCGGCCGGCCTCGACCCCGCTCGCCACGACGCGCACGATGCAGGGATGCGTGAGCTTCTCGAGCGCTTTTACCTCTCGGGCGAATCGCTTCTGGTGGACGGGGCTGCTCACCTCCTGCAGCACTTTCAGGACGACCTTCGCGCCCGTGCGGCTGTCCACCGCCAGGAGAGCACGCGCGGTCGCTCCGCGTCCCAGCTCCTCCACGACCCGGTAGGGGCCGACGGTCTCGCTCACGGGTCGCCCCCGGCGGCCGTGGCCAGGAAGATCCGGTCCAGGGCCGCGCAGGCCTGCGCCGGGTTCCGGAAGTAGTCGAGTTTCAGGGCCACGAGCCGGCCCGGCGTGGCACCACCCAGGGGAGAGTGATAGCGGTGCGCCACGTCCCATCGGCGCAGGAAGGTGCCGGTTCCCGTCGGCTGGCGACGGATCTCGGCGACCAGGCGCGCCAGCTCGCCCGGCCTCACGGGGGCACCAGCGCTCGCCCGCGGCGACGCTTTCGACGGCACGGTCGGGGCCTCCTCGGGCCGCGCCAAGAAGAGCGTCCCTGTGAGGAGGACGCCGGCAACCACTACTACCCGCGGCCACACAGACGCTTCGGGCGGGAGCTCCCCGGCTACCGGAACTCGGCGGCTGGGCTTGGCCCACTCGGAGGGCGCGCGTGCTGCGGGCTGGGCGACGGCACGACTCGCCTCGCGCACGCGGAGGGCCTCTTTCGCCCGAGTGAGTGCGACCGCCATCTCGCGCGCGTCCCCCGGCCGGCGGGCCGGGTCGAAGGACAGAGCGCGCTCCAGAAGCTCATCGAGCGCACGAGGCAGGTCCGGCTGCCGGGAGCTGAGCGGATCGAGCCTGAGCTCCACCTGCTGGGCTATCGCAGCCGACACCTCAGGCCAGATGTCATGCCCGGTGAACGCCTGATAGAGCATAGCGCCCATGAGGAAGAGGTCCGAGCGCGCGTCCAGATCACCCAGTGCCCGGCCCTCTGGGAGCGCCGGCAGACCCGCGAACGGCTTGACGCCCGCTTCCGTCAGGCTGCCCGAGCCCACTTTTTTCAGGAGTGAAAAGTCGCCCAGGTAGTAGTGCCCCGTGGAGCGATTGAGGAAGATCGAGCGCGCGTCCAGACGCCGCATCAACAGGCCGCACCCGTGGAGGTGACCGAGCCCGTCGAGCACCTCCGAGGCCATGCGAAATGCCTCGTACGCGGGCAGCGCTCCCTTGGCTTCTTCAAGGAGCTCGGCCAGACAGCTCGAGTCACGCAGGTCGGTGACGTAGAAGAGCCTCCCCTGCGTCACGCCGACGTCGAGCACCTTGATGACTGCGGCATGATCGAGCGTCAGGAGCGCCTCGCACTCCTTGCGGAATCGCAGGTGCGCCTCGTCCGGCCCGCCCACCGGCTCGTCAAGCAGCCGAATTTCGACTCCTCGACCCAGCGACTCCTGCACGGCGGAGAAGCGGCGAACCTCCGGCCTCAGGGCCGGCAGCTCGGCCCGGACGCTGTAGCGCGACAGGGTCGGCAATGCGGCCACGACCCCGATTGTAGCACCGGGCTCGCGACGGCGAGCCCGGTGCCGTGATTCAGCGTGAGTGACGGACAGTACATCCGGATACGAGGGTGTACGCAGGGAGCCGGATTGCGGAATCGTCGCGGACCCGTCCCTTTCCCTGGCCGCTACTTCGCCGGTGCCTTCGGCGAGATCGCGTCCGCCAGCAGCTGGATGCCCTTGCGGGCCTCCTCGACTGAAGTCGTCAGGGATTGGCGCGCCGCGTCGGGGTTGTGGAACCCGTCCGAGTTCTCGGCCGTCCACCACTCCCAGAGAACGTGCGCTTTCATGTGCTGCTCCTGGGCTTGCTTCAGGATGTCCTCGGCCACGCCGGCCTTCTTGGCTTCGGCGATCTTGTCGATGAGCGCTCCGAGCCAGAACTCGGCCTTGCGCATCTTGCCGCGCACGTAGTGCTTGATGGAGTCGATCTGGTAGATCGCCTTCTTCTCGTCCATGTCCTTGTGGCAGCGCAGGCAGGTCTGTTCGAGATAGTTGCGCGGGCTCGTCTGCCAGTGCGACGTGTAGGTCTTGCCGGCCTTGTTCTTGACCTTGGGCATGTGGCAGTCGGCGCAACCGACGCCGTTCTTGTCATGGCGCGAATTCCAGAAGGTCTCGGCCTCGGGGTGCTGCGCCTTCCAGAGCAGGCCGCCCGTGCCGGCATGCTTGAAGTCGCGGAACCCGAGCTTGTTGTAGTGCTCGTACATCTGGAACACGTCCTTGAACGGGAAGTGGTTCGTCACGCCCGAGTCGTAGCCGACCTTCGTGCCGTCCGCAGGATTGAAGCCGGCGTTGCAGTTGTACTCGACGTGACACTGGCCGCACTGGAGCTTGGAGTCGTACTTCTCGAGAAGGGCGATCTTGCGGAAGCCCTCCCGGAACTCGACGACGTCGATCTTGGTGGCCTTCGGGTCCTTGTGCCAGAGCGTGTCCTTCTCGGGGCGGGTCAGCGCCTGGATCAGCGCGTCGCGAACGATTCGAGGCTTCGCGGCGTGCGGGTCGTGACAGAAGATGCAGTTCAGCGCATTGCTCACGGATCGGGCGACCTCCACGGGGTTGCTCGTACGATCGAAGCGCGCCTTCGGGTCCTTGTCCCCCATGAACTTCCAGCGCAGGATGTTGTCCTGGCTCTTGCACTGAATGCAGGTCGGGTTGGCCGCCGGCGCCGTTTCAGGCTTGAAGGGCTTGTGCTCGTTGGTCCCGGGAACGGTGTCCTCGAGAACGTCCCACGCCTTGAGCACGCCTTGCTCGGTCACGTACTGCCAGCCCTTCTTGGGCTGGAACCGACCGCCATAGGCCCGGTCGACGGCAAGGTGATCGACGAGCATGAACGTGTGGCCTCGCGGGGCGTTGTGCTCCTTCGTGAATCCGTGGCCCGCCATCAGCTTCTCCCAGGCTGGGTTCGGGGAGCGCTCGGCGGGCTGCGACTTTTCGACTCTCGCGAGCTTCTTGTAATCGAACGTCGAGAAGCTCGAGAACTGGTCCTTGTGGCAGCCGCCGCACGTCTCGTGATCCAGACGCGTGCCTGGAAGCGACTCGACGTTGGTAGCGTGGGCCGAAAGCCCCGAGTGACAGGCGGTGCAGGACAGCGCCGCGTGCTTGCCCAGGGCCTTGAGCGGTTCGATCTCTTTGTGGCAACCGAGACACTCCGCCATGTCGATTTTCTCGACAGCGGGTTTCTTGCTCTCCGCAGCCGAGAGCGGCCAGATAGTGAGCGACAGGGCCAGGATCAACGCCGATGAATGATGGCATCTCATGGGGTCCTCCTCGGGTCAGCTGAGCACTGAAGGTGGATCCACTTTGGAACAACTCATCACGGATGTCTGTGACGCCACTCACGGAAGTGAGCAGTTGTTTACAAGAAACGACTGTGGTCCCTCCCGGCCCCGACCGTAGCAGCGGACACTCGGACGTGATACGCATGAAATGATGCAGGACAGACACCCCGTAGCCGCCGACGCCGGACCGCCGCACGCGCGTTCCAGGACGAGGGCTGCTCGCCGTGGCGGTTACACCCTCACCGAGCTCCTGGTGGGCCTGGCCGTCGGACTGGTGATCGTCGCGGTGCTCTACGCGGTCCTTTCGCTCGTCTACCGCGCCGGTGATCGGGCGGACGCCGAGGGAGGCAGCGCTCTGGAGTTGACGGAGCTGCTGGAGCATTTGTGTCAGGATTTGAGGGACGCCGACGAGCTGGCGTTCGAGGAGACGCGCGACGTGACGACGCTGCGACTGGTGCGCAAGGGCCCCGAGGGCCCTGCCGCGGTCGCGGCTTACGAGGTGACGGGCGCAGGACGGAGAGTCTCGCGGCGCGCGCCGCCCGACCGGCGACGCGATTACGACTTCACGCGCGGCCCCGGAGAGACAGACCCTCTGATGCTCGAGCTCTCCGCGGACCGGCGCACCCTCTTCGCGCGCGGACTGGGCCTGCGGCTGCACTTGCCGACCCCGGAGGCGCGCGCCGCACTCTCGAGCGCGGGGGGAGCGGCGTCCGCGAGCGGGCGCGACGGCGGCGGCCCGGATGCCGGCGGCGCCGCGCCAGAGCAGGCCCCGCAGGAGTTCGCTTTCGGTCCGGCACCAGCGCCCTCGAGCGGCGCGGTGCCCGATGGCGCAGACCTGCAGGAGGCTCCCGGCTCGAGCGCGGAGCCCGGTGGCGCCTCCGACTTCCCTGAGCCGCTCGCGCTGGCGGGAACCGGCGTGCCGATGGAAGGCGACGCGCACCCCATGGCCGTCCTCTACAGGTTCGCCGGCGGCGGCGACGAGGCCCCCATCCCGGGCGTCGATCCGGCAGGCCGGCGCTTCGGCTTCTACGAGAGCCGTTCCAATCTGGGCGACGCTGAAGGTGGACAGCCGCTCCTCTTCCTCCGGGGCGCCCGCGGCGAGCGGGACCCGGTCGAGCCGATGTATGTGCTGCCCGACCCGGCGACCGGCCGCATGCTGGCCGGAGGCACGCCCGACGACTCCTGGCCTGGCATCGCAGGCGGCCCGGGTCTGGGGAGCGGTGGGCCGGGTCCACGCGGCCCGGACCCGAGTGCCGGGACGGACACCGAGGGCAGCCCGCCCTCCGCCAGCGGCGGCCGCCCTGGCCCCGTGGCGGTCGACCCCCGCCGGGCGGCGCCGGCCCCGGACAGGTTGACGCTCGACCGCGCCCTGGCCGCAGCCATCACCGGCGACGACACGGCGCGCCAGGCGCTGCTCGATACGCTCCGAGACATGCGCGGTCTGCCGGCAGGTGCGGGCGACGCGATCCTCGAGCAGGTCGCCACTGGCATCGACCAGGCCCGCGAGAACATCGAGGCCCGGCGCGCGCAATCCGGAGAGGACCCGGAAGGTGAATTCGGTCCTCTTTCACGCACCACCTCCGTCGAGCGCCAGGTCCTCGCCAATATGATCCGCCGCGAGCAGGGGCTTTCCGAGTCCGAGGAGGAGGCCGCCGCCCGCGCCGTGGAGGACCGCCGCCGCAACCCCGCCGAACCCGCCGAACCGCCTGCGCCCGCCGCACCGGATTCCCCGCCTCCCGCCGCCGAGCCGCCTCCCGCCCAGGAGCCCCCCGACGGCAGATAGCGGCCCCCCGCCTTCCGCGAACCAAGCGCCATCCTCACGGGGGCGTTGTCTTGGCGCGCCTTCGAGCGTACAGTCTCCAGACGACCGGTTGGGCCGCGAGGAGGACGCGAACATGCAAGTCGAGATTCTCTACCAGGGGGCGTTCGCGCTGGCAAAGCTCGCGCTCGAACAAGGCGAATCGGCGAAGGCCGAATCGGGCGCGATGGTCGCGATGAGCCCGACAGTCGACGTCGAGTCCCGCCTGGACGGCGGCGTCTTCGGCGCCCTGAAACGGAAGTTCCTCACCGGTGAGACGTTCTTCTTCCAGACGCTGCGCGCCACCCGGGGCCCGGGCGAAGTCCTCATCGCCCCCACCGTGCCGGGCGAGATTCTGAGCCTCGAGCTCGACGGGGCGCACGCCTACTGCCTCCAGAAGGACGGCTTCCTGGCCAGCTCCGTCGGCGTCGACGTGCAGACCAAGACCCAGAGCCTCGCCAAGGGCTTCTTCAGCGGCGAGGGGTTCTTCGTCCTCCAGGCCACCGGCACCGGCTCGCTCCTGGTCAACTCGTTCGGCTCCATCCACCGCCTGCTGCTCGGCCCCGCCCAGGAGTACATCGTCGACAACAGCCACCTGGTCGCCTGGAGCTCCTCCACGGAGTACGAGATCCGCAAGGCTTCCTCGGGCTGGTTCTCCAGCGTCGCCTCGGGCGAGGGGCTCGTCTGCCACTTCCAAGGCCCTGGCGAAGTCTTCATCCAGACCCGCAACCCGGGCGCCTTCGGCAGCTGGATCCGCCAGTTCATCCCGACCTCCGGCTGAGCCCGGGAGCCCTCGTGGCACCGACGACCGAAACCGACTGCCGCGGCCTGCTCTTCGACGGCGAATCGGCACCGACCGGCGATGCGGTGTCCATCATCGTCGATGCCGACAGTCTTGTCGTTACCCGGAACGACTCGCGCCCGGCCGATATCCGCCTCGACTCGATCACGGTCGAGTGGGGCGGCATCGATCGGACTCAACTCGTGATTCGAGACCGATCGCCCGCTCCCAGCCGCTCGGAACCCGAGGAGCCCGACGCTGCCGGCCCGCAGCCGGCGGCGCGGATGCTGCTCATCGCCGACCCTCGCTTCCTCGACACGCTTTCGGCCGCTGCCGGCCCCGAGCTGGCGGCGCGCCTCGACGCGCTGCGTCAGTCCCGCCGAGGGAGCGACAGGAGATGGCGGGCCGCGGGGCTGGCCCTGGCCACGGTCATCGCCCTCGCCACACTCGAGCTGCTCCGAGGCGCGCCGCTCTTGACCGGCCTCGCCATGAGCCTCGTGCCGCCCGCGTGGGAATCGAGCGCCGGCAAGCTGCTCGTCCGGCAGTTCCTTGCCGGTCAGCGAGTCCTCGACGATCCGGCCGTGACCAAGGAGCTCTCCCGGCTCATCGCTCCCCTGGTGGAGGCGCTGGGCCCGTCACCCTACCGGTTCGAGTTCCATGTCGTGGCCTCCGACGACATCAACGCTTTCGCCTTGCCCGGAGGCCAGGTCGTCCTGCTCACGGGCCTCGTGAAAACGGCCGCCTCGGCCGAAGAGGTCGCAGGCGTTCTCGCCCACGAAATCCAGCACGTGGTCGGACGCCATACGCTGAGAAGCTTCGCCCAGAGGGTAGGACTGTCGGTGGTGCTGGGGCTGTTGCTCGGTGACGTCCAGGAGCTGGCCGGGCTCGCCTCCATCCTGATGACCTCCCGGTACAGCCGCACCCAGGAGTCCTGGGCCGACGCCGAGGGCGCGCGGCTCCTGGTCCGTGCCGGCTTGCCGGTGGAGCCGATGGCTGCCTTCTTCGAGAAGCTGCAGGCCCGGGATTCGGGCGCAGGCCAGGCCCTCGAGTTCCTGGCCAGCCACCCCGCCAGCGCCGGCCGGGCCGCCGCCGTCCGAAAGCTCGCCCTGCAACAGAACGCTCGCCCGCCCAAACTACGCTCGCTCGGCATCGACTGGCCGCGATTTCAGAGCCTCGTCGCAACCCGCAGCTCCACCGGGCCGTAGTACTGATGGCGCCGCCGGCGCCGTCATCTCATGTTGCGATTCCTGCTCGCGCTGCTCCTCTGCCTCGCCGCCCAGGCGGCGTCCATGGCGGCGGCGCCGGCCCTCGAGCAGGTCGATCGCCAACTCTCGGCGGCAGTCCTCGAGCTCGAGGCGAAGCTCGTCTCGATGGGGCGGCTCGATCCGGCCCGCCTCACCGGCGCCCCGGAGATCTTCAAGACGATGCAGTCCGGCTGGTTCAACGTGCCGGGCGAGTACATGTCCGAGGTCAAGGGCGTGCGCAGGTTCGTCGACGAGGTCAAGAAAGCCCGCAAGGCGATGGGCGAAGACAGCGCCCGCGCAACCCTCACGGACTTCACCATCGCCCTCTGGCAGTCGTCACCGGACCGGCAGCTTGCGGCCGGCAACGCGGTCATCCTTCTCGACACGCTCTACAACATCGACACCATCGAAGACCCGGCCGACATGGCCCGCCACCTCGAGGTTCGACGGATCTTCTCCGACCTGCAGATGGCCATGGGCCAGCGCGCCTACCTCGCCAAGCCGCACCAGCCCAGGCAAGCCCAGCCCGCGCCGGCCCTGGTGCGCACCGCAATCTCGGTCCTCTCGAAGCTCCCCGGAGAGAAGGGTCGGGCCATCAAGACAACGGTCGGTCTGCTCGGTGTCGAGGACCTGACCGCATCGATCTTCTCCAACCACGCCCAGGCCCGTCTGAAGGACCCCGCCGTGCGGGAGCGCATCCTGCGCCTCCACGATGCTCTGCTCGAGCGCCTCCGCGGCGCCAGGGCCGGCCGCCCGGGTCCTGGCCTCTGGGAGCTCGCCCTCGAGGTCTCAGGCGGTGCCAGCGAGGCCGTCGAGCTCCTCGGCGTCTTCACCACCCAGCACCGCACGCTGGCCAAGACCCTCCTGCCCCGCGCCGAGTCCTTCGAGGCCAAGCTGCCCGTGCTGCTCCCCCTGACCCGCTGCGCCTCCAACTTCTTCCTCGTCCAGGAGCTCGACGAGCTGACGCGCGCCCCCGGCGGCCTCTACAGCTTCCCGTACCCCGAGGGCTTCGCAACGGACAACCGCCGCTTCTACCACTTCTGGTCCGAGGCGTTCATCGCGCACGAGCTCGCCCGGCAAGGCGTGAGCGAGGGCACCGTCCGGTTCGTCACCTCCAACCTGGGCAAGGCCTACGAGAGCTACACGCTGCCTCTCAACCTGCGATTCGCCATGAAGACCGGTGCCAAGGTCGGCCCGGTGTTCGGCGGCTGGTCGGAGGACGTGAGCGCCCACAAGAAGGGCGCCGAGTTCGGCCTCTCGCTCTCGAAGAGCTCCGCTCCCGCGGCGCGCTAGCCCCTCAGATCCGCTCCCGGCGCGCCAGCTCGGCCAGGACGTGCTCCACGGACTCGTCGACGCCCATGCGCCCCGTTTCGACCACGATCTCGGGAACGGCCGGCTCTTCGTACGGATCGCTGATCCCGGTGAACTCCTTGAGCTCGCCGGCCAGCGCGCGAGCGTACATCCCCTTCACGTCGCGCCGGATGCACTCCTCCAGCGGCGCCTTCACGTAGAGCTCGACGAAATCCGGAATCATTGCACGCAGCTCCGCGCGGACTTCGCGGTAGGGCGAGATCGCCGCTCCGATCGCGACCACCCCATTGCGCGAAAGCAGGTGGCAGACGAAGCCGATCCGGCGGATGTTCGTGTCCCGGTCCTCTCGCGAAAAGCCGAGACCCTTCGACAGATGGGTCCGCACGACATCGCCATCGAGAACCTCCACATTCTTCCCCAGCTCCCGCAGTCGCGGCGCCAGCGCCGAGGCCAGCGTCGACTTGCCCGAACAGGGCAAACCCGTCATCCAGAGCGTGAATCCTCTTCTCATCGCCTTCGCTTTGCCATCACGGCCGTTCCAGCCCCCGATAGTGCTCCGTCAGCACCGCTGCAACCTCGGGACGCGTGAACTCCCCGGGCAGCGGTTCCCCGCGGGAGAGCATCTCCCGGACGCGCGTCCCGGAGAGACTCAGATGCTCCTTCGAGTCGTGCGGGCAGGTCTTGGCCGACGCGAACCCGCCGCACGCCTTGCAAAAGAAGGTGTTGTCGAAGAAGAGCGGCACCAGGCCCAGCTGCTCTCGGGTGAAGCCTCGCAGGAGCTTCTGCGCGTCGTAGGTGCCGTAGTAGCTGCCGACGCCCGCGTGATCGCGGCCGACGATGAAGTGCGTGCAGCCGTAGTTCTTCCGCACTCGCGCATGGAAGAGCGCCTCGCGCGGACCCGCATATCGCATCGCCGACGGGAAGACCGAGAGCAGCACGCGGTCGGATGGGTAGTAGCGCCGCACCAGCGCCTCGTAGCAGCGCAGCCGCACGTCGGCCGGTATGTCCTCCCGGCGTGTCTCGCCGACCAGAGGATGCAGCAGCAAGCCGTCGACCGTCTCGAGCGCACACTTCGTCAGGTACTCGTGGGCGCGGTGGATCGGGTTGCGCGTCTGGAACCCGACGACCGTCGTCCAGCCGCGCTCCCGGAACAGTTCCCGAACCTGGCGCGGTGTCCGCAGGTGCTCGCCGAACCGTTCGTCGGCCGGCGGCGCCAGCAGGTCCACCGGCCCCGACAGGCAGTGCTCCGGAAGTGAGCGCAGCATCCGCACACCCGGATGCTCCTCGTCGGTCGTCCCGTAGGCCTCCCGGGCCTCGCGGACGGCGTCGCGCCGAAATTTCTCGCGCACCACCATCCGACCTCGCAGCCCGCGCGCCGCGTCCAAGAGCGCGATCTCGTCACCCTCTCGGATCTCCCGAGCCTCCTCGGCCGTCACGGACAGCAGCACCGGCAGCCCGATCGTCGTACCGTCCGGCAGCGTCATGCCGCCCACGGTCGACTCGTACTGCCGCGCGTCCATGAACCCGTCGAGCGGCGCCAGCGCTCCGGTCCCCAGTAATCCCAGATCCCAGAGGGCTATCGGATCGAGGGCGACCGAGCGCAACTCCCCGGCTCGCGCCAGGAGATCTTCCCGCTCTTCATTTCCGAGGATGCGCTCCTCTGGAGCTCGAAACTCTGCCACCCGGTCAGTATAGCCGAGGTCGCGGGTGCGGCCCTCGACCTCGGCCATATCCCATCTCAGACGTCATCCAGATACTTGTCGTGATACAGCATCAGCATCATCGGGGGGACGGCGTCGGCGACCGTTCCGTCGATCAGCCGGAATGCCACCGCAATCGGCGAGGCCGCGCGGTTGTCGGTGTAGGGCGGGAACTCGTCGTCGAAGCGGCGGTTGGACTCCGTGGACCCCCAGCGCTTGCCGACGCAGAGCATGTCGAACTGCTCGAACTTCCTCGAGGCCTTGTTCCACCGGACCCAGCCGTAGACAGACGTCTCGAAGCCACGCTCAGCCGGCGTGGGCGTGCTCACCTCGGACTGCTTCCAGACTCCTCGCGCAACCGTGCGCGTGGCGCCTTCGAGCTTGATCTGCACCACGTCGCCCTCGATCTTCTCGACGACTCCGTCGATCGACGCCACCTTCACGTCGTCTCGGCCGAAGGGCGTGCTCAGACCGAGCACATTGTCTACGAGCTGGTAGCGGGCGAGCCGCCTGGCGAAACGCTCCGGCAACGAGAAGCGCTGACCCACCTCGAGCCGCTCGGGCACCATCTCTGCCGGGTTCTCGTACCACGTGGCATCCATGTTCCACATGCCGAGAGTCCACTCCTTGCCGTAGTTGCCGTTGGCCTTCGGGTCGAATGGTCCGCGCTCGAGATCACGCGTGAAATTGCGCAACACCAGCGTGCCCTCGGGAATTCGGCGTCCATCGATGAAATGACTCCAACGGAAGCCGTGAGCCAGCTCGGATGTGACCGAGCTCTTCAGGAGCCGTTCCTCCTTCGTCAGCTTCTTCCACTCCGCCAGCGCTTCTTCCAGCATCGGCTTCAAGTGGGTATCGCCCACCCGCGGGTTCTTGTTGAACGACGCCAGCGGCCGCCCACTCGGTGCGATCGCGTAGAAGCCGATGACGGTGGAACGCTCGCTCCAGCCGTGGTTCTTCCACGCCCGCTGCAAACTCGGCTGATCGGCCATCCCCGACTTGAAGAGGAACGGCCGCAACTCCGGATGATCGTGGACCTTCTTCTGCCAGGCCTTGTGATCCTCGGCAACAGGAATGAAATTCTGGGTGACCAGCTCCCTCACCCCGGGGTCGGACCAGACGAACCGCCGGTCATAGGCGCCCTGGCTTCAGACGAAGCCCATCGGCTGGCCGCGCTTCTGCCAGAGCAGGATCGGCTTGTCCTCGAGCTGCGCTTCCACGAGCGCCTCCAGCATCGTGAGCCGCCACGGGATCTCCTGGAAGGTGAGCTCCCTGGCCGGTGGCTGCACCCGCTGGAACAGCTTCCGCGCCTCGGCATCCTCCATCCGGGTCGGCGGCGCAGCCTGCGCCGCTCCGACGGCCACTCCCAACAGGACCGACCAGACCACCCCCCGCCAGCGCATCTCCATCACAACGAAACCTCCTCGGCTCCCCGATCCACGACTTCAGTCTCCCAGGTCACCTCTCTAAAGATAGCACGACCAATGAAAACCGGGAAAACTGGGGACACACGACCAATTTTAAAAAAATTGGTCGTGTGTCCCCAGTTTTCCTGTTCGGTGACCGAGGTCACGGCGATTTCGTATCCGAGTTGACACCTTCCAACGGGCGGGCGTAGAACGGGCTCATGAAGCCGATGAATACCCCCACGCACTTCGCCCGCGCGGGGCGGGCCGCACTGGCGGCGTCGCTGCTGCTCCTGGTCGGCCTGGCCGCGACGGCCATCGCCGAGGACCCGCCCTCGAAGAAGGAAGAGGAGCCCTGGATTCCGGGCACAGACGAGGGACCTCCCTCACGCTGCCTCATCATCGGCATCGCCCGCTATCCGGCTTCGGAGGACGCGCTCCCGGCCGTCTCGGAGCCCGCCCGAAACCTGGCCCGCTTCTTCAAGGCGGGCTCCTTCAAGTCGATCGTCACGCTCTTCGACGAGGAGGCGACCTCGGAGGCCATCCGCCGCGAGGTGGACAAGCTCACAAGCTACCCCCAGCCCTCGCGCCGCATCATCATCAACTATAGCGGCTGGCAGTGGAAAGACCCGGCCTCCGGCGCCAGCTTCCTGGTGCCCTACGACGGCCTGCGCGACGGCTCGATGAAGAACCTCATCCCGATGGACCACGTCTCCCAGCGCCTGGCCCAGTCGAACGCCGAGCTGCGCGCAGCCTACTTCCACACCTGCTTCCGCAAGCTCGACCCGACCCCCATGGCCCGCGGCTTCGGCTCACTCGACTGGAAGGCTGAGGTGATTCCGGTCCCCGTGGGCAGCTGTGCCATTCTCACCTGCGGCCCGGAACCTACCGCCCTCGAGGAGCTCGGGCCATCCGGCGCACCCCCCACCCCTGCCACGACTGGGTCGCACAAGCCCAGCGTCCGCCGTAAGGGCCTGGCCTACCTGGGCCTCAACGGCCAAGGCTACGAGGAGTACAAGAACGAGCGCGACGGCTCCATCCTCATCTACGTCCCCGGCGGCACCTTCTGCCTGGGCCACGGCGGCCGCTGGATCGACACCATCCCGCGCGTGCGCGCCACCCTCTCGCCCTACCTCATTGGCAAGCACGAGGTCACCCTTGGCCAGTACAAGAAGTTCTGCGACGAGACCCCGTACGAGATGCCGAAGGTCGGCTGGTGGGACCCGGCCGATGACGAGCCGATGGAGGAAATGATGTGGGAAGACGCCGTCGGCTACGCGGACTGGGCCGGGTTGCGGCTTCCGACCGAGGCCGAGTGGGAGTACGCCGCGCGCGGGCCCGACGGACGCCGGTTCCCCTGGGGCAACGAACCCTGGAATGCCGGAGGGACCTTCCGGGCCAACTTCTTCGGCGACGAGGAGCTGGGCGTCACCTGTGACAAATTCTTCCGCACCGCGCCCGTCACCGCCTTCCCCGAGGGCGCCTCGCCATTCGGCTGCCTCAACATGCTCGGCAATGTGATGGAGTGGTGCGCTGATCGTTACGACGCCTTCGCCTACCTGACCGCCGAATCGACCAACCCGCAAGGCCCCAGCGCCGGCATCCACCGCACCCGCCGCGGCGGCAGCTGGAACTCTCCGCCCGAGGAGGTCCACGCCGCCAACCGCGGTCTGAACCACCCCTCGGAGCAGTGGGAGGACACCGGTTTCCGGATAGCGTGCTCTCCTTGACCCACCCCACCCGGGTCTTGTCACAGTTCGTCACGGAAAGAACACGCACCCGTCGGTTGTAGCCCCGCGACGCCCGCATCACTGTTGCGGATACTTTGGATGAGGCCCGGCGTCGTTTGCCATGCGCCGCGTCTCGAGTGTATGCTGATCCAAGCCCAGAGCCGTTGACGGGAACTTCCAGAGGGGCCCAGGAGCCCCCGAGCGCATGTCTCACGCCTACTCCCTCGACCCGGTCCTGTACACCTCCGCTTCCGACGCGGTCGACCAACGCTACATGGGCCAGATGCGCGAGCAGGACCAGGCTCCGGTCGCGACGGATGCCTCCAAGCCCCGCTTCACGCTCGTCGTCGGGCCCTCGCCCTTCACGATGCCGCGCGGCTGGGAGTTCTTCCTGGCCTCCCCGTACGAGGGCATCTCCTACATCGCCACGGTGCTCCACAACGCCGGTTATCCGGTTCGCATCGTCGACGTCCGCTACGACCGCAATCCGGTCCAGTCGGCGCTGGATCAGATCCTCCCGGGCACCGACGTGCTGGGCGTCGCGACCTTCGAGGACAACTTCCCCTTCCAGGAGGAGCTGATCGCCCTCGTCAAGCAGCGCCGGCCCGACCTCCCCGTCATCCTGGGCGGCTCGCTCGTCACCTCCGTGCCGCACGTGCTGATGCGCCACACGCGCGCCGACGTCGCCGTCATCAGTGAGGGCGAGATCACCATCCTGGAGCTGCTCGACAGCTACGCGGCCGGCGACTGGCCGCGCAAGCTCCCCGAGATCCGCGGCATCTGGTATCGCACGCCGTCCGGGGAGATTGCCCGCACCACGCCCCGCGGCCAGGTGTTGGATCTCAACTCCCTGCCGCGCATGAACCTCTCGCTCTGGCCTCAGGCCCGTGGCCCGGGCGGTCTGCAGCCGCAGATCATCGCCTCGCACAGCCGGGGCTGCAAGATGGACTGTTCCTTCTGCTACCGCACGACCCCCCAGCTGCGCGAGAAGTCTCCCGAGAAGCTGCGTCAAGAGCTGCGTCATCTGAAGGACAACTACCAGATCGAGTTCGTCTTCTTCGTCGACCTCACCTTCACCTCGGACAAACGGCGCACACTGGAGCTCTGCAGCGTCATCGAGGAGTTCGACATCGGCTGGACCTGCCTGACACGGTGTGCCGATGTCGATCCGGAAGTTCTCGGCGCAATGCAGCGCTCCGGCTGCGACATCATCCTCTACGGGGTCGAGTCGCTCTCGGCCAAGGTGCTGCGCGAGGCCCGCAAGGGCAGCCACGAGAACACCGTGCTGCGCGCGATGAACCAGACCTTCGACGCCGGCCTGCGATTTGGCGGCCTCACCATCGTCGGACTGCCCGGCGAGACCGAGGAATCGCTCGATCACATGTGCAGCTGGGCCGAGGAGTACCGGCACATCACGCGCGTGAAGTACCTCTCCGCCATGCCCGGCACCACCGTCTACCACGAGGCGCTGCGCGACGGGATGATCAGGAGCGAGGTCGATCACCTGCGCTGGCTCGCCACCGAGCAGGCGCTGGAGCGCGACGAGTTCCTCAACTACAACGGCCTGCCACCCACCGTCATCCGGCGCGCCTACAGGCGCCTCTACGACAGCTACCAGCCCGGCCCCGTGATGGACTTCCGCCACTTCCCGGCCGAGTTCGAGTACTTCGATCCCGATCCGGACCCGTCCCGACCGTGGCGAGGCAAGTTCAGCAGCGCGTCCGCTCCGCTGATGCCGGGGATCGAGAATCACCGGCGCCCCGAGCTCTGCCACCCGGGCACGCGCTTCACCCCCCACCCGATCGAGGCGCAGCCGCCGATGCCGCCCGCCCACGTTTGACGCGCATGACGCGCCCGCGGCTGCCGCTGCTCATCGCGGCCGCCCTCGCCACCGCCGCGGAGTCGCCGGCGGCAGCGCCGGCCGAGGTCTCGCTCGCGGTGGCTCCCCTGCACGGCCCCGCCCTCGCTGCGCGGGCGCCGTTTCGCATGACGCTTCGCGTCACAGCGCACACCCCATTCCCCGCGCCCGGCCAGTCGTTGCGCGTGGAGTTGCCTCACTATCACGCCTACGAGGGCCCCAGCGTCCCTCAGACCGACCAACCACAGGCCCCCGGCTATACGCGCTTGACGCTGGCTCCACCCGGCGCTTTCTTGCGCGTGCTGGAGCCGCGCCTGGCGCCGGTCGTCGTCGTCACCGCGGGCGCCGGCTTTGACCTGGTCCTGCCGCGCCCCCTGAAGCCCGGCCAGACACTCGAAGCCGTCTACGGCTCGGGCCTTCCCGGCGCCGCCCTCGCCGGCGAGCTGGCGGTCGAGCCGACCAGGCCCGGCTACAAGCCGTTCGTTTGCCGGCTGCTCGAGCCTGACGGTGCTCCGGGTCCCGTCCTGGCCCAGGCCAGCCCGCCCATCCTTGCCGCAGCAGCGACAAAGCTCGCCGTCATCGGCCAGGCGGTCGTCCGACCGGGGCTGCCGTTTGCCCTTCGGCTGGTAACTCTCGACGCCTGGGGGAACCAGGCCGAGAGCTTCCGCGGCACACTCACGGTCGACGCCCCAAGCGGACCCGTGCCGATCGCCTTTGGCGCCTCCGAGCGGGGAGTCGCGATCACCACCCTCACCGCGCCCGTCACGCCCACCGTCTTGCGCCTCGCGGTCCGCGGCCCGGGAAAGCTGGCGGGCCGGAGCAATCCCGTGATCGTAAGCGCCGAGAAGGAGGGGGTCTTCTTCGGCGACCTCCACGTCCACTCGGGAGACGCATCGACCGACGCCTACGGGAGCTTCCAGGATGCGTACGCCTTCGCTCGCGACGTCGGCGGGCTAGACTTCGCCGCAAAGACCGATCACGACGGAGAGCTGCCCGAGCCGCTCTGGCAGCGCTCGCGCGAGGCGGCCAGCCGCGCCGACGCTCCCGGGCGATTCGTGGCGTTTCTCGGTTTCGAGTGGACGCCGGCCCGCAGCTGGGGCCACCGAACGGTGCTGTTCAGCGGCCTCGAGGGCGCCGTGGTCCCGTGCGGTTCTGCGCGGGGCGCCACTCCTGGACAGCTCTGGCGCGCACTGGACCACTACCCGTGCCTGGGCATCCCACACCACCCCAGCTCCGAGCCCATCGAGCACCACCGCTTCGACTGGAGCGGCCACGTGCCCGCGCGGGAGCCGCTGGTCGAGATCTTCAGCCAGTGGAACCGTTCCAAGGAACAGCTGATGGGGATGGACTCCGAGACCAATCCAAACGGCGTGCAGGCGGCGCTGGTCTCCGGGAAGCGGCTGGGATTCGTTGGCGGCAGCGACAGTCACACTGCGATGGGCGGCCGCACCGGCGGGTTGGCTGCGCTGCGCGCGCCCCGTCTGGACAGAGACTCGCTCTGGAGAGCGCTGATGAACCGGCGCACCTACGCGACCACGGGGGCACGGATTCTTCTGGACGTGCAAGTCGCCGAAGCGCCAGACCCCGGCCTGGCGATCGAGGTCCACGCCACGGCTCCCGTGACGCGCCTCGAGGTCGTCAAGGGCTGGCCCGGCGCCCCGATCCCCTTGGGTTCCTTCACGGTGCCGATTCCGCGCGACAGGGAAGACATCACGGTTCTTTGGCGAGACCCCGCGCCGGTGCGCGACAGCTTCTACTACGCGCGAGTCCTCCAGTCCGACGGCGGGCGCGCCTGGTCCAGCCCCGTCTGGGGGAGCCGGTCCGGGGCACGCGCGACCTCCAGTGATACGATCGAGTGGATGAAACTACCGCTCGGAAACCGGTGGAGCGCGGGTGCCCTCGAGTCACCCGCGCCGGCCCTTCCGGCGCTGACACTCCTGCCGAATGGCGTCGAGGTCCGCACCCCCGCCATTCCATGGATTACCCGGGAACCCAGGCGGCGCGTCTCCTACTTTCACGCACGGATCGGCCCGATTGCCTTCGTCGAGGGGCGCCGCTACCGCCTCAAGGGCACGCTCGGCGCCGAGCGGCCCACGATCGCCATCCTCCACACGCTCGACAACCGGACACGAAACCCGGGCCTCTTCTGCGCTGTGGAGCTGAAGGGGCCTGGCCACAAGGCCTCCATCGAGCGCAGCTTCGACGCCCGCCTGACCACCGGCGCGTCGCTGCACCTGTTCCTCCCCGTCGGAGACAACCGAGTGCGATTGAGCGAGCTGTCCATCGAGGAGGCCCGGGCCGCGCGCTGACCCGGCGGGAAGATGCGGTACAACTCCTTCGCGTTTCTCGTCTTCGCCGCCGTCTTCTTCGCCACATGGCCGCTGGTGCGCGGGCGCGACCGCAGCCGCTGGGTGGCCCTCACGCTCTTTTCCTTCTTCTTCTACGGGTGGTGGGACTGGCGCTTCACGACGCTCCTGGCCGCAAGCGGCCTCATCGACTACTGGGCCGCGCTGGCCATCGAGAAGTGGCGCGACCGGCGCCGGCCGCTCCTGGCCCTTTCCCTGGGCTGCAACCTCACCATACTGGGCGCGTTCAAGTACGCCGGCTTCGCAGCCGAAAGCTTCAACAGCCTCTTCGAGGCCCTGGGAGGCAGCGCCTGGCTGCCCGTCCTCAGGATGCTTCCGCCGGCCGGCCTCAGCTTCTACACGTTCCAGGCGATGAGCTACACCATCGACGTCTACCGCGGCCGGCTCGCGGCGACGCGGGATATCTTCCACTTCTTCTCGTACCTCACCCTCTTTCCCCAGCTGGTCGCCGGTCCGATTGTGCGGGCCGCCGATCTCTTGCCTCAGCTCACCTGGGGCCGGGCGGTGACCGCCGAACAGCGGTGGGGTGGATTGCGCCTGATGGCGCAGGGTTTCTTCAAGAAGATGGTCATCGCCGACAACCTGGCCCCCGCCGTCAATCATGCGTTCTCGGCCTTCGACGTCACTCCCTCGGCGCCCTACTGGTGGCTGGTGGTGTCGATGACGGCCTTTCAGGTCTACGGCGACTTCAGCGGCTACTCCGACATCGCGACGGGCCTCTGCAAGTGGATGGGCTACCAGCTCCTCCCCAACTTCGATCGCCCTTACACCGCCGCGAGTATGCGGGAGTTCTGGACCCGCTGGCACATCTCGCTCACGAGCTGGTTCCGCGACTACGTCTACTACCCCTTGGGCGGCTCGCGCGGGACGGAGGCGATGACACACCGCAACAGCTGGCTCACCATGCTGCTGGTCGGCATCTGGCACGGGGCCAGCTGGAACTTCGTCGCCTTCGGCGTGCTACACGCCACTTTCCTCTCTGTTGAAAGGGTGGCCCGGATTCCGGAGCGGCTCTGCAAGCTGCCGCTGGGGCGGCCCGCCGCGGTCCTGCTCACGCTGGCGCAGGTCTGGCTCGGCTACGTGCTCTTCCGGGCCGTCAGCTTCGACCAGGCAACCCGGATCATCCTTACACTCTTTTCACCTGGCGGGATGGACCAGGCAGGCCTGGGGCTGCTCCGGCCGGCGCTCCCCTTCCTGGCCCTCGGAGTGCTCTGGGAGCTGATCGCGGCGCTGGAGCCCCACAAGTGGTCCGTGACCGCGACCTCCGGGTGGCGGCAGGCGCAGATCGTCTTCACGGCCGTGCTCATCTTTTGTTGCGTGTACCTGCGAGGGCCGGGTTCGGCCTTCGTCTACTTCCAGTTCTGACGCGCGTCACGATGCGAGATCCCACCTTCCAGACCGGGCTCCTGGCGATCGTGCTGATCCTGGCGGTCGCGCTCTACCGGCCGCCCGGCCGCGTCACGGGCGTGCCACCGGAGCAGCTCTGGAACCAGAAGCTGCTCTGGGGTCCCGAGTTCGACCTGGTGCTGGCGGGCGACTCGCGGACCTTCCAGGGCCTCTCGCCGGCGCGCATGCGCGATACGGTCGGCTGCCGCCGGATCGCAAACTTCGGCTTCGCGGCGGCCGCGCTGACCACGTCCTACCTGCGCGCCTCCGAGGCGCTGCTAGATCCCGCAAGCTCGCGGCGGGCCCTGGTGCTCGGCGTAACGCCGCACTCGCTCACGCCGAACGCGGCCCGCGAAAACGAGCTGGTCTCGCGCTGGACCCAGATCCGGCCCTGGCACCCCGGCCTGGTCGAACGGCAGTGGGACAACGAGTTCCTCTCCCTGGCACACCAGGAGCGCCTGGGCGTGGAGCTGGGCGTCTGGCTGGGGCCGCTCTTCCACACCCTGCGACCCCTGCGGCTTGGCGAGCTCCGCTCCTGGTGGGGAGGGCACCGCACCGGCTACTTCCAGACCTTTCACCCCGACGGCTGGGTCGAGTCCCGGCAGCTTCCCGAAGGCAACCCCGACGCCATCTCCTGGAGTCGACGTATCTTTCAAGGCAATCGCATCTCTCCCGAGCTGACCACGGCTGCGTTCGACTGGGTGACGGCCGCAACCCGGCGCGGGGCCAACGTCTACGGCTTTCTGTTTCCCGTGCCTGCCCCCGTCGCCGCCGTCGAGGCCGCGGTCAGCGGATGGAGCGAGATACGCTTCGCGGAGCGGTTCCAGCAGGCCGGCGGCGTCTGGCTCGATTTTTCAGCCAAGGCCTATGCCAGCCACGACGACTGTCATCTGAGGGCCGACGCGGCGCTCTCGCTCTCGACCGACCTGGCGCTCGCCATCCTGCGTCACGAGCAGAAGGGCGGTGCCCGGTGACCGCCCGGCGGCGACGCTCAAGGGTCGGGCCGTCGCAAGCCGAACCAACCCGCCCAGGCCGCCACGATGGCGCAGACGGCCGCCCGCCTCAACACCGGCAACGCGGCCGCAAGCCCTGTCGGTCCGTCGGCGCTCATCCAGAGAAAGGTCGCCCAGCAGAGGCTGCCCGCCAGCAGTATCCCCGCCACCGCGGTCACGACCAGCGTCGCCGGCCAGGCCGCACCGGGCACGGCCAGCAGCGCTCCGCCGAGCAGCTGCCCCCCGGCCACCCAGGCCGCCATCGTCCGCCCCGCCGCCCCCTCCAACGGCATCTTCTCTGCGAACCCTCGATAGTGATGGAGGTGATACGCCCCGGAGGCCATCAGCACGATCGCCAGGGAGAGCCGCCCCCGCGTCCTGAAATCCGACGCGAGCCGCCCGAAGAGCAGCCCTGCCACCGTCAACAGCAGGTGCAGCGAGATCAGCGTCGCAAGAAGGACCATGAGCGTGGGCCAGGGTGGAGTACTGGGCAATGGTGCTCATTGCTGTCGGGTGCTCCGCCCCCGAACCCCCACCAAGGGGCCAGAGGCCCCCTGGACCCCCGATTGATTGCGGTCTCTGGGGCTTTCGAGAGTCTGGCGAGATTCGAGGAGGCCAGAGATCTATCGAGAGATTCGTACACGCTCGCGGGCTCCACCTCCTTCCTCCCACTCTGTGAGAGAGCAGCCGCATTGTCCGCGAAACCCACGAGGACCCGCGGGGGCGCCGCAAAGAGACAGGGGTCCAGGGGAGCACTGCTCCCCTGGTGGGGGTTCGGGGGCGAAGCCCCTGAGAGGATTGAGTACCACTTCAAGCGCCTGCACTTTCTCGATTGCCCCCGCCCAGCTGGCCTCCCATGCTACAACAGCGCCGCCAGTAAATGACCTTCAACTCCTTCCCGTTCCTCATCTTCGCGATCGTCTTCTACTCGCTCTGGCCGTACGCCAGGCAGCGACAGAGCTGGCGATGGTTCTTCCTCGTCGTCTTCTCCTTCTTCTTCTACGGCTGGTTCGATTGGCGCTACCTGGGACTGCTATTGGCCAGCGGCGTCGTCGACTTCTACGCGGCCCTGGCGATGAAGCGCTACCCCGAGCGGCGCCGCGCGCTGCTCTGGCTCTCCATGTCCGCCAACCTGGGCTTGCTCGCGGCTTTCAAGTACATCACGTTCTTCACGACAAACCTCAACGAGCTCTCGCGTCTGCTGGGCGGCGACGCGCTCGTCCCGGTCCTCTACGTCTTTCCCCCCGCCGGCATCAGCTTCTACACCTTCCAGTCGATGAGCTACACCATCGACGTCTACAAGGGAAAGCTGGCGCCAACCGACAGCCTGCTCAAGTTCTTCGCCTTCCTCTCGCTCTTTCCTCAGCTGGTCGCCGGTCCCATCGTGCGCGCCACCGAGCTGATGGACCAGCTGGACGGCGTACCCAGCCCCACCGAGCGCCAGCAGTGGGAGGGGCTGCGCCTGCTGGTCCACGGCTACTTCAAGAAGGCCGTGCTGGCCGACAACCTCGCCCCGGCCGTCGAGCACGCCGCGGGCGCGCTCCATTTCATCGATTCCACCCCCTTCTGGTGGCTCGCAGCGCTAATGCTCGGCATCCAGATCTACTGCGACTTCGCCGGCTACAGCGACATCGCCCGAGGGCTCGGCAAGTGGATGGGCTACGAGTTCCCGGTCAACTTCGACCATCCCTACCTGGCCACCTCGCTGCGCGGCTTCTGGATGCGCTGGAACATGACCGTGACGCGCTGGTTCCGCGACTACGTCTACCTCGGCCTCAAGGGCTCCCGGACCAGTCTGTGGCGTTCTGCCCGCAACCTCTGGATCACCGTCATCCTCCTCGGCTTCTGGCACGGCGCCAACTGGACCTTCGTCATCTTCGGGACGCTTCAGGCCATCCTGCTCACCATCGAGCGCGTCACGCACCTCCCCAGGCGCCTCGCCAAGATCCCGTTCCTGGGCCGAGGCATCTGCGTCGTGCTGGTCGCGCTGCAGATGATGCTCACGGGCGTCTTCTTCCGCGCGCCCTCCGTGGAGCACGCCCTGCTGGCCCTCCAGGCGATGCTCTCATTCAAGTCGTTCGACACCGCCCCCATCGGCTCCCTCTTCTTCGCCATCCCCTTCCTGATCGTGGCCATCCTCTGGGAGGTGCTGGTCTTCTGCGGGGCCGACATCAAGACCCTGGAGCGCTCCCCCCGCTTCGTCCGCCTCGAGCCTCTCCTGCTCATCCTGATGATCGTCTGCTCGGTCTACCTCCGCGGCCTCGGCACCGCCTTCGTCTACTTCCAGTTCTGAAGCAGCCCTCATGACGCGCGAGCCCCCTGAACACCTTCGATGACTCTCAACCGTACCCAGCTCACGCTCCTCTGGGCCGCCGTCGCGGTCGTCGTCGCCGGATACGCGAGGCCGGTGCAGTCGGTGGCCGGCGTGCCCGTGGAGCGATTCTTCTACATGAAGATGCTCTGGCATCACGAGTTCGACGTGGTGGTCGCGGGCGACTCGAGGCCGCTCCTGGGGGTCTCGCCTGCCGCGATGCGCGAGGCGCTTCCCGGGCGGCGCATCGCCAACTTCGGCTTCCGGCTGGCCGGCTACTCCCGCCAGTACGTGGAGCGAGCCGAGTCACTGCTGGACCCGGCCAGCCCGGGTCGGGTCCTGGTCCTGGGCGTCGATCCGCATGCGCTCACCACCAACGCGGCGCGCGACATCGACACCCCCTCGACCTGGATGTCGCTGCACCCCTGGCGGCCCGGCCACTTCAACGTCGATCTCGACAACGAGTTCCTCTGGCTCAGCGCCCAGCACCCGGCCGAGATCCGGCTTGCCGTGGCACTCTCGCCGATCCACTCGTTCTTCGGGCGGTTGACCTCGCTCGACTTGAACCAGCTCTTCTACACCAAGGAGCGCCGGCCGATGCTCATCGCGCACGAGGACGGCTGGTTCGAGAGCCGGATGGGCAAGTGGGATCAGAAGAACGTGCTGCGCTACATCCCGCCGATGTACAAGGGGAACCCCGTCTCGCCGCACGTGATACAGAAGCTGATGGAGATGGTGCGCGGCATCCGAGACCGGGGAGTCGCGGTCTACGGCTTCGAGCCGCCGACGTCCGACGAGGTGGGTCGACTCGAGAACCTGCACTCCAAGTTCGAAGAGAAGGCTTTCGCTACCGCCTTCGAGGCGGCCGGCGCGACCTGGTTGCCCTTCCGGGACGCCGACTTCGAGACCTGGGACGGGCACCACCTCTCGCAAGAATCGGCCCTGAGATTCTCCAGAGCGCTGGCCGAGCGGATCGCAGCCGCCGAGCGCGCCGCCGGAAGATGAGGCTCGGGCGCACCCAGGCCACGTTGCTCGGGGCCGTCTTTGCCGTGCTCGCCGCGGGCTGGATGCGGCCCGTCTCGTCGGTGGGCGGCATGCCGGCCGAGCTCTTCTTCTACCGCAAGATGCTCTGGCACCATGAGTTCGACGTCGTCTGCGCGGGCGATTCCCGGACGCTCCTGGGCGTCTCTCCGGCGGCGATGCGGACCGTGATGGGCCAGCGCAGGATCGCCAACTTCGGTTTTCGCCTGGCCGGCTATTCGACCCGCTATGCGGAGCGTGCAGTGGAGTTGATAGACCCGGCGACTCCCAGGCCCCTGATGCTGCTCGGCGTCGACCCGCACTCGCTCACGACCAATGCCGCGCGCAACCTGGACCAGCCGTCGACCTGGATGTCGTTGCACCCGTGGCGCCCGGGCCACTTCAACGCGGAGCTGGAAAACGAGTTCCTGTGGCTGGCGGCCCAGCACCCCTGGGAGATCCGCCTTCAGGTGCAGCTCGGCCCGCTGCTGGCCTTCTTCGGCCGCATCACGACGCTCGACTTCTCCCAGCTCATCCAGGGCAACACGCGCTATCCGGTGATGGTGGCTCACGAGGACGGCTGGTTCTCCAGCCGCTTCAAGCAGCAGGGGCTGGAGCGGGCGGTGCGCTTCATCCCGGCGATGTACGCCGGCAACCGAGTGTCGCCGCACGTGGTGGCGCAGCTGCTGAAGGCGGTCCGGCGGATGCAGTGGCGCGGCATCGAGGTCTTCGGCTTTCGCCTCCCGACCGACCCCCGGGTGACACAACTGGAGAACCAGTGTTCCGGTTTCGACGAAGCTGCGCTCGCCCGCGACCTGGCCGCCGCCGGCGGCAAGTGGCTGCCGTTTGACGACCGCGACTTCCACACCTTCGACGGCCACCACCTGGGCGAGGACGAGGCCGTCCGCTTCTCCACCGCGCTGGCCCGGAAGGTCGAAGCCTCGCGGGAGCGTCCAGGCAACCTTTCTGGCCGGAAGCCGTAGTTGTGGACAAGGGGGATTCGCCCGCGCGCGGCGATCAATGACGACAACAACCAGAAAGCTGAGAGGAACCTGCCCATGAGCCCCGCCCGTTCGCCGTTTCGTGTTTCGAGCCTCGGCAGCCCGCTCGCCCTTGTGCTGGCGGCGCTGATAGTCCCGGCGGCCGCTGGGGCCCAGTCGCAGCTCACCCGGGAGGACCTGGCCCGGCTCTATCCCGGCGCCAATCTGGACCAGCTCTCTGCGGCCGAGCTGAACATCTGCCTGCGCAGCTCACAGCACAGCAAGCTCAAGGCGGCGCTCGACGCGGCAGGGACGGCGGGGGCATCCTCTGCCGTGGAGGCCGCCGGCCCGGCCGACTCTCCCGCGGCGCCGCAGTCGGATCCTGGCTTCGAGGATCTCGCTGCGGCGCGTCCCAAGGCCGCCGTGACTCTCACCGACGCCGAACTGACCGAGTGCTTCGGGGCGGATCGGTTCGGACGGATGAGCGGCGCCCGGCGGGACCGCTGGCGCGCCCACGCCACCCTCATCAAGTTCCACGGGTTCTACAAGTCCGGGCGGATGACGCTCTCGGGGCTGCAGGACATGGCGAACAACCTGCTTGTCTCCGAGAAGCCGCCGCTGGTCACGAAGGCCGGCCTCCCCCTGCGCAAGCAGCTTCCGCTCGAGGGCAAGCACTTCCGCCTGGGCCTGAGCCTCTCGACCGGCTGGGCGTACATCGAGAAGGACCGGGCGAAGAACCAGCGAGACCAGCAGATCGCCAACGTCTGGGCGGCTCTCAACGACGAGGAGCGCGATTCGCAGATCGCCGACGAGCTGGCCATGCTCTTCTTCCTCAACAAGGGGAAGAAGATTCAAATCATCCTCAATCTGAAGATGCTTCACCGGGGACAGATCGGCACGTTCGACTCCTTCAAGGTCATCAGCCTGGGCCTGGACAACCCCTGGCTCTCGCCGAACCAGAACCAGGCCTACCTGCGCAGCGTCATCTGCCACGAGCTCGGCCACTTTCTGCAGGACCTGCTCTACGGCCGGAAGCCGACCGTCGGCCCCATCGCCAGGTTCGCCGGCCTGCGCCACAACCCCGAAGTCACCACCAACGAGCAGATCGCTCTCTCGGAGGGGTGGGGCGACTTCTGCGGCGTCACGTACGGGAAGAGCGATTACTGGGATTGGCAGGAGGGCTATCGTCACGAGGGCTACGAGGAACGCAACCCTCTCAAGAGCCGGAGCGACCTGCTTCGCACCGAAGGGGTCGTGACCCGCACGCTCCTGCTCGCAAACGAGAGCATTCCCAACTTCCGCCTTCTGGTCATGAACACGTTCGCCAAGTACAAGCCCGGCTCGATGACCGACCTCGTCAAAGGGTTCTCCAAGGATTACCCCTCCGAGGCGCCCAAGTTGCAAGCCGCCCTGGAGGAGACGCTGAAGGGCTCAAAGTAAGCGCCCGGTTTCTCAGGGCCGTCGTCGGCTTCTCCATCGCGCAAGCGCGGCTCTGCGCGGCCGGCGAGCCGAGCGGGGCCGCGGCTCTACTCCCCTTGCGAGTCCTCGGGGGGCGGAGGGTAGTAGGCTAGCCTCTCGCGCAGCTCGCGGGCCAGCTCGTGGCGTTCGCCGCAACGCTCGAGCGCCTCGGCCAGGGCCTGGTCGCGGCCGGCGCCGTCGTCTTTTTGACTCAAAAGCTCCGCGAGCTCCGTCCATGCCGTCGGATCGACAGCGCTGGCGCCGAGCGCGGCACGCAGCTGCACAACGGCCTCGTCTAGCTGGCCGGCCTCGGCCAGGTACCGGGCAAGATGCCGCCTCGACGCGGGTGTGGTCGCGGCCGGGCCCAGTCGGGTCCGCAGCAGCTCCGCGGCCCGAGCGTCCTGGCCGTCCTTGGCCAGCGCCACGTAGAGGTCCAGGCTCGCCTGCTGGTGCTCGGCCGGCGTCGCTGGATGGGACAGCGCCTCACGCAGCCCGGCGGCAGCCTCGGCGTGGCGCCCCAAGGCCGAGAGGACCCGGCCCCGGAAAGCCAGCAGCCAGAACCGCACGTCCCCGCCCTCGGAGGCCAGCGCGGAGCCGACCGCGTCCAGCAGCGCCTCGCGCTCGCCTTGGAGGAACCGGCGCTCCAGCTCCGCCGACACCAGGCGGGGACGGTTGCCGAGGAGCTGGAAGCCCCGCTGGATCAGCTCGGCGGCGCGGGTGAGCTGGCGCGTCACGTGCAGGTAGCCGTGGACCAACATCAGCAGGTGCTGCTCGGCGAAGCCAATCTCGGCCTCCCTGCGCTGCCCGTGGCCGCAGAGCGCCAGCCGTGTGGCGATCGCCCCGAGCGCCTGGTCTGCGCTGGCCCGGGCCTGCGACTCGTCTCCGGCACGCGCGCACGATTGGGCCCAGGACACGCGCACCTTGACGTCACCCGGCGCAAGCTCGAGCGAGCGCGCGTAGGCCCTGCGCGCTTCGGCCAGCAGACCCGTCTGCTCCAGGGCGCGCGCCAGCGCCGACCAGGCCCCACCGCACGCAGGATGCTGCCTCACGGTCTCTCTGGAGCACTCGACCGCCCTCTCGAGCAGGCCGTTCGCCAGCAGCCCCTCGCATTGCTTGACCGCCCGATCCGCGTAAAGGCTCTCATCCGACGGCGGGCCAGGTCCCAGCTCGAGGAACGAACGCGCAAAACGATCGAAGCTCACGCCGGCGTGCTCGGTGAACGCAGCGACGTCGGCAGCTAGCGGCAGCCACTCGTCGGGTGTCAGCCGTCCGTCGCCGTTCCGATCGAAGGCGGCGAAGGCACGGGACAACGCCGTCGAGCCGGCGGCGTCGATCGGCGGTACCGGCACGGCCAGCACACCGGCCGCCGGCGCTAGAGCGAAGCACATGCAGAGCGCGAGCGCGCGTCTCACCAGTACCCCCTCTGACGGAAAACGGCGCGCTCGGCGTCGGTCAGGTGGGAGCTGGTGCCTCGTGGCTCGGCCCGATGACGTTCCACCCAGTCGCGCAGCATGCTCGCAAGACGTTCGGCCTGCTTGGTCTCGCGAGTGCTGACGTCGGTCTGCTCGAGCGGATCGGCGGCAAGGTCGTAGAGCTCGCGCGCGCCCGACGGGCGCAGGAGGAGATGCCACCGGCGCGAGCGCGCCGAGAGCTGGTCCGAGAGCGCGCTGAAGGCGACACGGTCAGGCTCGGAGGGGGGAAGCCCGCCCGGGGTCAGGTACGGGGCCAGCGAGCGGCCCACGTGCCCGTGGTCGGGCGGGAACCCGGCAAGCGCCAGGAGCGTAGGCGCCAGCCCGAACGTCTCGACGACGTCGGTGACCCGCCGACCTCGGGCCACACCGGGCCCCGCGATGACGAGCGGAACGTGGATCTGGCGGTCGTAGAGGCTCCAGCGGTGGCCGAAGTAGCCGTGCTCGCCCAGCTCCTCGCCGTGGTCACCTGCGACGACGATCACGGTCCGGTCATCGAGACCCAGACGCGCCATCGACTCCAGGAAGAGCCCGAGCCAGGTGTCGGCGTAGGTGACGGCCCCGTCGTAGTGCGCAACCACGTGGGCAACGTCGGCCGCCCCCAGCCTCACCTCGCGCACGGACCGCGCGGCGCCGGAGGTCACGCGCCCGGCCGGCGAGGACGGCCCGACCCAGCGGAAGACATTGCCGGCCACGGTTCTCAGCACCTCGCTGTCGAGGACGTTCAGATCGTGAACGGGGCCGGCGTAGCCCCGGTCGTACATCTCGGCGAACCCCATCGGAGGCTTGTAGGGCAGGTGCGCGTCATAGCCCTGGACCATCAGGAAGAAGGGCTCCGGGTCGCGGTCGCGCAGCCACTGGATCGCCGCCGGAACCGTGTGGAAGAGGGAGCCGTAATGGGGCGCATCCCGATAAGTCTGGAAACCCTGGGCCATGCCGAACAATCGGCTCAAGTGGCCGCCGCCGACGAAGCCCGCTGTGCGGTATCCGAGCCTGCCGAAGATCTCCGGGAGAGTCGTGAACGAGTCGTCCAGCTTCTGACACCGCTCGTCGACGGCGTGCGCCGGCGGCGGCAGCGAAGTGAAGATCGAGGAGTAGGTCGGCAGGCTCCAGGAGCTCGGCGCAATCGCAGCCTCGAAGAGCGTGCCGCGTGCGGCCAGGGAATCGAGCGAGGGCGTGGTGGCGCGAGGGTACCCGTAGCAGTGGACCTGCGCGGCACGAAGCGTGTCGATGAAGAACAGGACGACGTTGGGGGGATGAAAGTCGGGGGGACTGGACCTGAGCCCAGGCGGGGGCCTTGCCCCCGAACCCCCACCAGGAGACCGCAGGCCCCCTGGACCCCCGTTGGCTTGCGGCTCTGGGGGTAAGTGAAAGTTTGGAGAGCTCGGCGGGTTCGAGGACTCCTTCGATTCCCCCATGGCTGCCTTTGGCGCACCGGCAGCCGGTCCGGACCCGGAGCAGAACAGGCTTAGCAATAGAGCAGGCCCTAACCCGGCTGAAGCCGCCATGTTCCGTCCACAAACCATCTCCTCGGAGACTGGCGGTTCGCAGTGACGGGCGCGTGACAAGAGGGCTACGCCTGTCCGAAGTTCACGTGTCAGTTGTGACCGTGGGGTAGGACAAACATCCCCAGGCAAGCCGCGCCTGCGGCGCGCCCCAGACCCGTTGCGCACACGCACTTCCTGAACCTCAGTGTTGAAGAGCTGTTTCGGTAGAAGCAGCTGCGGACCCGCTACCGCCGGCCTTCACCGCAAGGCCGCGGCCAACTCGCCGGCGGCATGAGCTACCGCGTCGGACGAGTGGTAGCCGAAGTCACTGGCACTGACTCCTCCGCCAGTCGCGCCCGCAGCTCCCTTAGCCCCGCCCGCCGCGCTTCGGGGATCTCGCCACCGGCCAGCGCCCGGTCCAGCGCCCGCACCCCGCCGGCACCATCGCCGATCTCCTCCAGCATCAGCGCCAGCTGCTCCACGGCTCGCGCATCGCCGGGCTTGGCCTCGACCCCTCGTCGCTGGTGCGCCGCCGCTCGCTGCTTCTTCCCCAGGCTCGAAAGCACCCCCGCCATGAGGAACTGCGCAGCAGCATCGCCCCCCAGCGCGTCGACCTCGACGCCCTGGAGCGCCTCGACGGCGCCCGGCCGGTCACCCGACTCGAGCCGGGCCTGCGCCAGCAACAGCCGGTTCGCCGCCGCTCCCTGCCCCCCTCCAATCGCCCGCTCGAGCCAGACGGCGGCCTCACGCATCCGATTGCGCGCCAGAAGCGCCCGCCCGACCTCGAGCACCGCAGCTGCCGAAAGCCGCTCGGCCTCGAGCCGCCCGAGCGCCGCAGATCCGTCCGCGTCTCGCCCCAGGTCCAAGAGCAGGCCAACCTCCAGTGCCGCGGTCTGCTCGACTCCGGCGTTCAACCGCCGCGCCTCCCGCACATGCTCGAGTGCCTCTGCGCGCCTCCCGGCCCTGGCCAGCGTCCGTGCCAGCGCCAGCCGCAGCGTCCCTAGCGTTCCCCGCGCAGCAGTCGCGCCCAAGCGCTCGAGCGCCTGGCGGGCGGCTCCGGCAGCCTTCGCGTCCTGACCGCTCTCTTCGAGCCGCCGGACCTTTTCAGTCCAAATTGACGCCTCCCCGGGATGGCGGACCAGCGCGCGATCGAGCAGCCCCAGGACGGCCCCGGGCGGGCTTCCTGTCTCGTCCATCAGCGCCGCCAGGTCCAGGTAACGCACCGCACCCGCCCGCGCGTCCTCACGCAGCATCCGCTCGAGCCCGGCCACATCCCCGGCCGCCTGCGCGCGCTCGTACGGACTCGCCAGCCCCTTCCCGCCCGGCATCCGTTCCAGATCCTGGAGCTGCCACGCAGCCTCGGCCCGCCGGCCGCACCTGAGCAGCATCCGCGCCACATCCAGCCGCTCCCGCGCCGTCCTCGATCGCGCCACTACAAGGGCCAACGCCTGGCTGGCCGCGGCCGTCCGCCCCGCGCTCGTCAGCGCCTCGACCTGGTCCAGCATCGTCATCCGCCGCTCCGACGGCGCCCCTTCCCCACTCCTGGCCAGCGCCTTCGCAAACCACTCCGAGGCCTCCGCGGCCCGCCCCTGCCGCCTCGTGATCCGGCCGCGCGCGTCGAGCGACCAGTAGCTCACACCGCTCTGACGCTCCTCCCGGTCCAGCTCCACCAGAGGCTCGCCCGTCCCGCCCACCGCCATGGTCCAGGCCCGCCGCGCGGCCAACCTGGGCCGCCCACCTAGGAACTTCTCACAGCGCGCCAGGAGCTCGAGCGACTTCGCGGGCGCGGACGCCTCGTGCGTGAAGTACTGCGTCAGCCTCATCACTTCGCCCTCGGCGTGCCCCAGCTCTGCCTCGCGACGGTTGCCGCGGCCGTGAACCGCCAGCCGCAGATCCAAGAGCGCAAGCCCCCGCTCGAGCGCCCGCTCGCTCGCCGCTCCGGTGCCCAGGGCATGCTCGACGGTGGCCAACCTCAGCCATGCCATCTGGCTGTTCGGCGCAAGCTCCGTCGCCCGGCTCAGCGCCCGCCGGGCCTCCTCGCGCCGACCCTGCTGTCCCAGCACCTCTCCCAACGACGTCCACACGCCGGCCCACTCCGGGTACAGCTCGATCGCCTTTCGATACCGTGCCTCGGCGCCGGCCAGGTCGCCTGCTTCGGCCAGCGCCTTCCCCTCGCTGAGGAAGCGCTTGGCAAGGATGCCCTGGTTTGGGGGAACCCGCGAGTTGACCACTTCGAACGAGCGCGCGAATTCGGCCAGTCCTATCGCGCCATCGCCGTCGAAGTCGATCGGCTCGTCGGCCTTCTCCCGGACGAGAGGCTCCCATTCGGCCCGCGAAATTTTTCCGTCCTCATCAAGGTCGAAGCGCTCGAACGCGCTCCGGACCGCCGCCGGTGGATTCGAAGGGTCGAAAATGCTCGGCCGCCCGGCAGCATCGACCCGGAGGGCGTAGACGCCCAGGAGCAGGACCGCAGCCATCGCGCGCGCTTTCACCAGTAACCGGACCTCCGGAACATCTCCCGATCGGGCTCGGACAGCGGCGCCGCGAGCGCCGCAGGCTCGCGCCGGCAGCGCTCGTACCAGTCGAGAAGCCGACTTTCGAGCTGCTCCTTCACGCGCGGTTGCTCCTTCGCGACATTGCGCTGCTCGGTCGGGTCAGCCTGCAGATCGTAGAGCTCCTCGCGTCCGTCGGCGTACCGCACGAGGTGCCAACGCGCTGTCCGCGCTGACATCGCGTTGGCCAGCGCACTGAACGCCGTCCGCTCGGGCAGCTCGGGCGGCGCGGCACCCGGCCGCAGGAACGCCGCGAGCGACACCCCCTGGTGCCCCTGGTGGCGCGGAATGCCGGCCAGCTCGAGCAGCGTCGGCGCCAGATCGACCAGCTCCACGATCGAGCGCACGCGACGCCCCGCGGAAACCCCGGGACCGGCCACCACCAGCGGCACGTGGAGCTGGGAGTCGTAGAGGTCCCACCGGTGCTGAAAGACACCCTTCTCGCCCAGCGCCTCGCCGTGATCGCCCGCCACCACCACCAGCGTCGCCTCGAGAAGCCCCCGCTTCTGGAGCGCGGCCAGGAAGACTCCGAGCCAGAGATCCGCGTACGTCAACGCGCCGTCATAGTGCGCGACGATGTGCGCCCGGTCCCTCGCCGAAAGGGGAGCAGCGGCTGCGCGCGCATCGAGCGGCACCGAGTCGTCCTCGTTCACGTCCATCTCCGCAACCGGCGGCTCGCCAGGAGCCGTCCGGGCAGCGTAGTGATAGACGTTGCCCGAGATGCGCTTGGCATTCTCGAACCTCAAGATGTCCAGGTCGTGGACGATTCCTCGGTACCCGGGATCGTAGAGCTCCGAGAAACCGAGCGGCGCCTGGTACGGCAGGTGGACGTCGTAGCCCTGCACCATCAGGAAGAAGGGCCGGGTACTGGCGGGGGAGGGCCCCTCCGAGCGCGACTCGAGCCAGGACAGCGCCTTCGGGACCGTATGGAAAAAGCTGCCGTAGTGCGGCTTGTCCTCGTACTTGGCGAAGCCGACGTCCATGCCGAAGATGGCGCTCAGGTGGCCGCCGCCGACGAACGCGGCCGTGTCGTAGCCGAACGCCCGAAAGATGCCGGCGACGCGCGGCAACGCCGGGTCCAGCATCTGCAACGTCTCGTTGGTGTTGTGTGCCGGCGGATAGAGCGACGTGAAGACGCTGCTGTAGCTGGGCAGGCTCCAGGAAGACTGCGCGATCGCCTGTTCGAAGAGCGTGCCACGCGCCGCCAGAGCGTCCAGGTTCGGCGTCGTCGGCCGAGGATTCCCGTAGGCGTGCACGCGGTCGGCCCTCAGCGTATCGATGAAGAAGAGCACGACGTTCGGCCGGTCGGCCGCCAGGACGGCCCCGGCAAAGAGCCAGACCGCGACCGCCGCAAGGGCCCCGCGACCTGCCCGGCTCGCGCTTGTTATCCTGTGCACGCTCTCCCTACCGGCCGGCGCCGCCGGGCGCCGGCCCCGACGCTCTTCGAGTTGGAATGATGATGCAGCTTAGCCGATTCGCCGCGATGCTCGCCGCGGCCCTGGCGCTCACGGCTGGCCACGCCGCCGACGCCGCCAGCCCCTGGTCCCACCCGAACGCCAACGTGCTGCTCGTCGGCTTCGACGCCGTCCGGATGCGCAGCATGTCGCTCTACGGCCACTCCAGGCCCACCACCCCGCGCCTGGAGGCGTTCGCCCGCCGCGCCATCGTCTTTCACCAGGCCATCAGCCCCGCCGCCTGGACCCTTCCGGCGACGATGTCGGTCTTCACCGGCCTGTGGCCCTCCCTCCACGGCGTCATCAACAAGAACCTGCTGCTCGGAAACAAGATGGTCCCCTCGCGGCTCAACCCCGCCATCGAAACCTTCCCTCAGGTCCTGGCCCGCCACGGCTACACCCTGGGCGCCTTCACCGGAGACGCCGGAGTCAAAGCCTCTTTCGGGTACGGTGCTGGCTTCGACACCTACCTGGACGACCTCCGCTTCGGCGGCTTCGACCACAGCATGCCGCCCGCCCTCGACTGGCTCGAGAAGCACAAATCGCGCAAGTTCTTCGTCTTCCTCCACGGCTACGACGCTCACGGCCAGTACGATCCTCCCGCGGGCTACAGCCGCCGGTACGCTCCCGGCTACAAGGGCCCGATGAAGGGCGGCAAGCAAGAGCAAGGGAGACTGAGAGAGGCCGGGCTCGACGTCCGCAGGCTCGGAGCCGTGACCGACCGGCCCAGCCTTCCCGACGTGAAGCCAGCAGACTTCGCCTTCCACGAAGCCCTCTACGACGAAAAGATCGAGGACGCCGACAAGCGCTTCGGCGACTTCCTCGACCGCTTCGAGAAGATGGGGCTGCTCGAGAAGACCATCGTCGTCGTCTTCGCCGACCACGGCGAGGAGTTCGGCGAGCACGGCTACATCGACCACGGCCCCACGCTCTACGACGAGATGGTCCGCGTCCCGTTCCTCATCCGCTTCCCGGGCCAGAAGACGCGCCTGGACGTCCGAGACCAGGTCCGCACCCTCGACGCTTTCCCGACCGTCCTGGACGCCCTCGGCATCCGCACCGAGAAGATCGCCAACGGCGTCTCCCTGCTCCCGGCCATTCGCGGCGAGAAGCTGGACCTGCCGGCCTTCTCCGAGACCGACTACCGCCACATCACCCACAAGCGCTCCATCCGCACCCCCCGCCACAAGCTCATCGTCACCCTCGAAACCGGCGCCCGGGAGCTCTACGACCTGGAAAAGGACCCGCTCGAGAAGACCAACATCGCCGAATCCGCCGGCCCCGTCGCCTACGAGCTCGAACAGCGCCTCTTCGAGTGGATGAGCAAGACCAACCAGCACCCCGACTCGTTCCGCGATCGGATCGAGCCATTCATCATGGAGTACTGAGACGCCAAAGATCGTCTCCTGGGTCCTGCCGAAGTCTCGAGCCCGGAGGCGGAAAACGGGGACTGGCTCCGGAAGCCCGCTTGAAACCTGGCAGTTGTCCGGTCGGCCGGCCGGGCTTCCGGTGCTTGTACCCGATTTCCGGCGACTTTGCCGTTGCCCTGAGATCGCCTCGCGCCCCTCTTGACCGGACGGCGCGCGAGTTGTATCCTCGCGGCCGAACAGAAACGGTGGTAGATGGCTGGTTTTCGTCTACCACCGTGACCGAAGACCTGCCATGACCAACATCCAGGAACTCAACACACGAGTCGCCGAGGCCAGCGCGTTCTCCGACCTGTTGATGGCGGAAGTCGGGAAGGTCATCGTCGGCCAGAAGTACATGATCGAGCGGCTCCTCATCGGGCTGCTCTCCAACGGCCACGTCCTCATCGAGGGCGTCCCGGGCCTGGCCAAGACCACCGCCGTCAAGACCCTCGCTGATTGCATCAGCACCAAGTTTCGCCGCATCCAGTTCACCCCGGACCTGCTGCCGGCGGACCTGATCGGCACGATGATCTACAACCCCAAGGACAGCAACTTCGTCACGAAAAAGGGCCCGATCTTCACCAACATCCTGCTCGCCGACGAGATCAACCGCGCCCCTGCCAAGGTCCAGAGCGCGCTGCTCGAGGCGATGCAGGAACACCAGGTCACGATCGGCGAGACGACTTTCCCCCTCGAGGACCCCTTCCTGGTGCTGGCCACCCAGAACCCGATCGAGCAGGAAGGCACCTACCCGCTCCCCGAGGCCCAGGTCGACCGCTTCGTGATGAAGCTCAGAGTCACCTACCCCAGCCGCCGCGAAGAGGCGGAGATCGTCAATCGCATGACGGAAGGCACTCCTCCACAGGCCTCGCCCGTGACGGACGCCGCGGCCATCCTCAAGGCGCGCAAGCTGGTCGCCGAGATCTACGTCGACGACAAGGTGAAGAACTACATCCTCGACCTGGTCTTCGCCACGCGCAACCCGGCCGAGTCCGGCTTGAAGGACCTGGCGCCCCTCATCCAGTACGGCGCCTCGCCGCGCGCCAGCCTCTGCCTCACGCAAGCGGCCCGCGCCCACGCCTTCCTCCGCCACCGCGGCTACGTCACTCCCGACGACGTCAAGCTCATCGGCCTGGACGTGCTGCGCCACCGCATCCTCGTTACCTACGAGGCCGAGGCCGAGGAGATCACCTCCGACGAGGTCGTGCGGCGCCTGTTCGACGGCATCGAAGTCCCTTGAGCTCGACCACCGGAGGCCGGCGAGGAAGATGGGCGCCATTCCGACCGAAATACTCCGCAGAGTCCGGCGGATCGAGATCAAGACCCGCAGCCTCGTAGAGAACGTCTTCAGCGGCCAGTACCACTCCGTCTTCAAGGGCCGCGGAATGGAGTTCGCCGAGGTCCGCGAGTACCAGTACGGCGACGACATCCGCTCCATCGATTGGAACGTCAGCGCCCGCATGGGCGCCCCCTTCGTCAAGCAATTCCAGGAAGAGCGCGAGCTGACCGTGATGCTCGTCGTCGACGCCAGCGGCAGCGGCGACTTCGGCACCGTGCGCCAGTTCAAGGGCGAGATGGCTGTCGAGATCGCCGCGCTGCTCGCCTTCAGCGCCATCAAGAACAACGACCGCGTCGGCCTCCTCATGTTCACCGGCGAGATCGAGAAGTTCGTCCCGCCCAAGAAGGGCCGCCAGCACGTCCTGCGCGTGCTACGGGAGTTGCTCTACTTCAAGCCGCAAGGCAGGGGCACCAACATCGGCGAGGCGCTTCGTTACCTGGAACGCGTGCTGGTCCACAAGGCCGTCGTATTCTTGCTCAGTGACTTCATGGCCAGCGGCTACGAGAAGACGATGCGCGTCGCGGCGCGCCGACACGACCTCATCGCGGTCCCGATCTCCGACCCGCGCGAGGAAGAGATGCCTCCCGTCGGTCTGGTCGAGCTCGAAGACGCCGAGACCGGGGAGCGCCTGCTGGTCGACACCTTCGACCCCGGATTCCGCAAGGCCTACCGCGACCTCTCCCACCGCCACCGCCAGGAGCTGCTCACCCGCCTGCGCGGCATGAAGGTCGACTCCATCCCTCTTTCGACCGGCCCCGCTGGGGCAGCCGCCACCACCCACCCCTCCGAACCGCCCTACGTGAAGCCTCTCGTCGGCTTCTTCCGCGACCGCGCCCGGAGGTTCCGATGAAACCGGCCGCTATGGCGAACCTCTTTCCGGAGCCCTTCCCGGCAGTCTTGCGAATGTTCTCAGACCCGTCACCGTCGGGGGTCCAGGGGGCCGATGGTCCCCTGGTGAGAGCTCGAGGGCAAGGCCCTCGATTGGAACAAGTACAACCAGACTCCATGCGGCTTCTCAGGAGATGCCTGGATGCTCGAGGGCGGAGCCCCCACCACAAGTCCAGTACCACCTCATCCGATGCGGCCTCCAGGCGACTCGTCCCTACACGTGCGTTCCGCCCGTACCTCCTCGCCTTGGCGCTCGCCCTCGCCCTCGCCGGCCCCTCGCCGGCCGCTCCGCTCAGCGTGAGCGCCACCCTGGGCGTCACGTCGGCCTCGCTCGGCGAGCTGCTGGAGTACACGATCACGGTCTCGGCCCCGCCCGGCTCGACCACGACCCTCTCGGCGCTGGCCTCGGCACTCGCTTCGGCGGGCATCGAGACGGTCTCCACCACGGCGGCCGCGCAGGCCGCGCTCCAGGCCACGACCGCCGCGACCTCCGCGCCCGGGGCCGCGCTCCTCGAGCCGAAGCCGGACAACCAGCGCACCTCACGCGTGGGCGACGTCGACGTCACCGTGCGCAAGTGGCGCGTGGCCCCCTTCGCGCTCGGGCCCACCGAAATCGCCGGCGCGCGCCTCCGCTACACGCTCCCCGGTGGTCAGCCGGGCGAGCTCCCGGTGCCGGCCGTCCCGCTGCAGGTCGGCCCCGTCGCGTTGCCCGCAAACATGAAGCCGGCCGACGGCCAGACCTTCGGCGTCAAACCTCCGGTCTTCATTGCGGTCACGGCGACCACTCGGTGGGGTCTGGCCGCGCTCATCATCGCCCTCGGATTCCTGGTGGCGCTTGCCCTCTGGAAGCCCGAGCTCCTCGCCCGGCTCTTCGGCAAGCGCTCCGGCCCGCCGCCCCCGCCCAGGCCTGCCCACGTCATCGCTCTGGAGGCGCTCGATGTTCTGGTGGCCGAGGGGCTGATCCAGCGTGGCCAGGTGCGTGAGTACTACGGCCGGCTCTCGGAGATCCTCCGCGGCTACATCGATTCCCGGTTCGGCCTTCGCTCGCTGGAGGCCACAACGGATGAACTGACTCCCATCATCCGGCGCCACGAGGTGCTGGGAAAGCTGTGGCTGGAGCCGCTGCGGAAGTTCTTGACCACCTGCGACCTGGCCAAGTTCGCCCGTCACGTGCCTTCGCAAGGCGTGACCGACGAGGCGACCGCCTTCGCGCGCCAGCTCGTGCGTGAGACCCGCCCCGAGGAGCGCTCGCAGGAGCCCTCGTCCGTCGCATCCAGGGAGGCGACTGCGCCGTGAGCTCCGCATTCGACTTCGCCAACCCGGCGCTGATGGCCGTCGCACTCGCCGTGCTCCTGCCGACTGTCCTCTGGCACCACGTGGCCGAGCGCCGTCACCGCCGCGGAACTGTCCGCTACAGCGACGTCTCCCGGCTCAAGGAGGCGATCCCCCGCCCCAGCTTCTTCCACCGCCACGCGCTGGTCGCGCTCCGACTGGCCTCGCTCGGACTGGCCATCCTCGCCCTGGGCCGCCCACGGCTCACCGAATCGCTGGAGGAGCTGCTCTCCCGCGGCATCGACATCTGCATCACGCTCGACCTGAGCGGCAGCATGCTGGCCGAGGACATGCCCCCGGAGAACCGCATCGTCGCCGCCAAGAAAGTCGTCCACGACTTCATCGAAGGGCGCCGCTCCGACCGCATCGGACTGGTCGTCTTCTCGGGCCGCGCCTACACGCAGTGCCCCCTCACCACCGACTATGCCGTGCTCCAGTCGCTGCTGGAGCGCGCCCACCCGTCGATGATGCGTGAAGACGGCACCGCCATCGGCATGGGGCTGGCCTTGGCCGTCAACCGACTGCGCGACACGGGCGCCCGCAGCCGCGTCGTCATCCTGGTCACCGACGGGCGCAGCAACGCCGGCAAGATCGAACCCGCCACCGCCGCCGAGCTCGCCAAGGCCCTCGGGATCAAGGTCTACACGATCGGTATTGGTGGTCGCGGCCGCGCGCGCGTCCCGGTGCTCGATCCGCGCACAGGCAAGCTGATGGCCGACCCTTTCACCGGCCGGCCGATGTACGGCTACATCGACGAAGACTTGAACGAGGAGGGTCTGCGCGACATCGCCACCAAGACCGGTGGCGTCTACTTCCGGGCCACCGCCACCCAGGCTCTGGCGGCGGTCTTCGCCGAGATCGACCGCCTCGAGAAGAGCGACGTCAAGACTCGCGAGTACCAGCGCCACACGGAGCTCTACCTCTACCCTCTGGCCGCCGCACTCCTGCTGCTCCTGGCGGAAGTCCTGCTCGCCAGCACGCGGCTTCGCCGCATACCATGAACCTCGTCCCGCATGCGCTTCGCTAACCCACAAGCCTTCTGGATGCTCGGCCTGCTACCGATGCTGGCGCTCTTCTTCATCGCCAGCTTCCGCGCCAAACGCCAGGCCCTCGACCGGTTCGGAAGCCACGACCTGATGCTGCGCCTGACCTCGTCGGCGAGCCTGACGCGCCAGTACATCAAGATGGCGCTGATGCTCTCCGGGATGTTCTGGCTCGTAGTCGCGATGGCGCGCCCGCAGTTCGGCACGGTCGTCGAATCGATCCGCCGCGAGGGGTCCGACCTCGTCATTGCTCTCGACGTCTCCAAATCGATGCTGGCGCAGGACATGAAGCCCAACCGGCTCGTGAAGGCCAAGAGCGAGATCCAGTCGCTCCTGGCGCGCCTGCACGGCAACCGCGTCGGCCTGGTCGTCTTCGCCGGCAGCGCGTTTCTGCAGTGCCCGCTCACCACCGACTACCGGGCGATGGAGGTCTTCCTCGACGCCGTCGACACCGACTCCGTCAGCCGCCACGGCACCGACCTGGGCGAGGCGATCCGGACCGCCCTCAAGGCCTTCGAGGATCGCTCCGGCAACTTCCGCGCAATCGCCCTCATCACCGACGGCGAGGATAACGAAGGCAAGGGCGCCGAGGCCGCCAAGGAAGCCGCCACCGCCGGCGTGCGTATCTTCACGATCGGCGTCGGCTCGACCGCCGGAGAGCCCGTTCCCGTGGGCGGGCAGACCGGCGAGGGCGGTTACAAGAAGTCGAAGGCCGGCGAGATCGTGCTGTCGCGCCTCGACGCCGCCGGGCTGGCCGAGATCGCCCGCGTCACACACGGAGTCTTCCACCAGGCCACGCGCGAGGAGCTTGAGCTGGAGACGGTTTACAGGGAGATCGAAAGCCTGGAGAAGCACGAGCTCTACAGCAAGGAGATGGCCCGATACCAGGACCAGTTCCAGGTCTTCCTGGCGCTCGGGCTCTTGCTCCTGGCGGCCGAGTGGTTCCTCACCGATCGGCGCAGCACCGCCGACCAGTGGCAAGGGAGGTTCGCATGAAACTCGTGCTCGCCCTGGCCATCCTCGGGCTCGCCGGCCCGGCGGCCGCCCCCGCGGCCGATGCTCTGCCCGGCGGCAAATCGGCCGGCGCCATCGTCGCCGAGGGCAACCAGCTCTATGCGCAAGGCGATTTCGAAGGCGCCCTCAAGAAGTACCTGGAGGCACAAACGCTGGCTCCCAATGCGCCCGAACTGCACTTCAACATCGGCGACGTCCACTTCGGCAAGGGCAAGTACGACGAGGCCGCTTCCGAGTTCCGCCGCGTGCTGCAGAAGGGCGATCGGAAGCTGCTGCAACCGCTGGCCTACAACCTGGCGACAGCGGCGATGAAGCAGGGCAAGTTCGACCAGGCGGTCGAGCTCTACAAGACGGCGATCAAGCTCGACCCGAAGGACCTGGAGGCGCGGCACAACCTGGGCGTGCTGCTCGAGATGATGCGTCAGCAACAGGAGAAGAAGCAGGACCAACAGCAGCAGGACCAGCAAGATCAGAAGGACCAGAAGGACCAGCAGCAGCAGCAGCAGCAAGGTAAGGACTCCCAGCAGCAGCAGGCCCAGTCCCCGCCCCCACCTAAGGAGGGCGACAAGAAGGACCAGCAGGACGCGTCGAAACCGGACCAGCAGAAGGACCAGAAGAAGCCTGAGCAGCAGCAACAGGCTCAGGCCTCCCAGCCCGAGGACCAGAAGAAGGACGGCAAGCAGCCGCCGCCCGGGGAGCCCGGAAAGATCGAGGGAATGATTCCGCGCGAGCAAGCCGAACGACTCCTCGAGCTCCTTAAGGATGAAGAGAAGAACAGCGTCTTCCTCTTCCAGCCGAAGCACACCGACGAGCCCGATCCGGAAAAGGACTGGTGATGGGAGAAAGGGCTGAAAAGCAGGAGGCCGCGTGCGCCAGCGACTCGTGGGGCATCCTTCGACAAGCTCAGGATGAGCGGACCTTGGGGGGGCGCGACGGCGCGGGCAGCCTTCGACAAGCTCAGGATGAGCGGGTCTCGAGGGGGCGCTACGGCGCGGGCATCCTTCGGGGTGGCTGGCGGCTGGGCTGGGTCGCCGCTCTCGCGTGCGCGTTGACGGCCGGCGTCGTATTCGGAGCCCCGAGCGCGTCCATCCAGGCGTCGGTCGATCGGGACACGGTCGCCGTGGGCGAGGCCCTGCTCTACACCATCACAGTCTCCAGCCAGAGCGGGCAGTCGCCGCAGCCCAGGCCCCCGTCCTTCGACGGTTTCTTGGCCCAGAGCAGCGGCAGCAGCACGTCGCTCAACATGACCAACGGCACCGTGCAGCTCACCATCAGCTCCAGCTTCCAGCTCATCGCCCAGAAGGAAGGCACCTTCAAGCTCGGGCCGGCCGAGCTCGACGCCGACGGGACGGTCCTGAAGTCCAACCCGGTCACGATCACGGTCGTGCCGGCCGGTGCCCCTCCGCAGCTTCCGAGCAATCCTCCCGGCGCCGCCAGCGAACCCGGCGAGGCCGACCCGGCCCCGGCCCAGGGCGGCATCAACCCCAGGAAGCTCTTTCTCTTCGCCGACGTCGGCAAGAAGGAAGTGATGGTCGGCGAGCCGCTCAGCTACTACTCGGCGCTCTTGAGCGAGTACGACCTGGCCGAGTGCAGCATCGCCTCGGAGGCTCTCTTCACCGGCTTCGTCGTCGAGAACCTGGACGTGAAGCGCCAGCTCCAGCCGGTGACCTTCCGAGGAAAGCACTACCCGCTCGGCTGCGAGGTCTCCAAGAAACTCCTGATCCCGGCGGCCCCCGGCACCTTCACCATCCGGCCCGAGATGCTCCGCGCCGGCGTCAAGGTGCCGAACGCCCAGCGGCCCAGGCGCCGCGGCGGCTGGCCGTTCAACGACCCCTTCGGCAGTGACGATCCCTTCGACGACCCGATCTTCGACCGCTTCTTCGGCCGCAACTTCCAGGTCCGCCAGACCTCGGTGGCGGCCGACCCGATCGTGGTCAAGGTCCTGCCCCTGCCTGCCGCAGGCAAGCCGGCGAGCTTCTCGGGCATCATCGCCGAGGACTTGACCATCAGCGCGGGCCTGGACCGCAAGGTCGACCGCAACAAGGTGCAGAAGAGCCTCAAGGAGACCGACGCCCTCAACTTCAAGGTCGTGCTGAGCGGCCGGGGCGACATCCGGGCACTGCCCAAGCCAGAGCTGGCTCTGGGCGACGGCTTCAAGGAGTACGAGTCGAAGGCCACGCCGGAAGTGAAAGTCGACGAGAGTGGGATCTCGGGCCGCAAGACGTTCGAGTTCGTGCTCGTGCCGCGCCGCTCGGGCCAGCTCACGATTCCCGCGGTCGAGGTGACCTACTTCGATTCGTCGAAGCGCCAGTACCGGACGATCCGCTCCAGACCGATCGACATCCAGGTGGCTCCGGGTGAGAGGGAGGAAGCGCTGTCGACGGGCGTGGCGTCAGCGCGCAAGGACGTCAAGGTGCTGGGGACGGACCTGCGTTACATCGTGGAGAGCCCGGCGGCGCTCATCTCCTACTCGGAGCCGTTGCACCTCTCCCGCGCGTTCCAGCTGCTCAACTTCCTGCCGTTCGCGGGATTCGTGGGCGCGGTGCTCCAGACCAGGCGACGCCGGTGGTTGGAGCGCGACCCGGCGCGTGCGCGGCGGGAGCGGGCCGGCAAGACGGCGCGCGAGGCCGTGACGCGGGCGCGCGAACTGGCCGCAGGCGGCTCGGCCAAGGAGACGTGCGCGCGGCTCGAGGAGGCGCTGCTGCAGTACCTCTGGGCCAAACTGAACGTGCCCGCCAACTCCATCGTCGTCGAGACGTCGGACGCGACGCTCGCCGCCCACGGCGTCCCCGCGGAGCTGGCGTCGCACGCCAAGGAGCTGCTCACGAGGTTCGAGATGAGCCGCTACGCTCCGGGTGCTCTTGCCTCCGGCGCCGCCGAACGGGACGTCCTTGCGACGGAAGAGCTGCTGGCCGAGCTGGAGCGCGCATTGTGATGAAAAACATCCTTTCACTCCTGCTCGCCGTAGCGGTCGCCGGCTCCGCCGCCGCCCAGGACGTCGAGATCTTCAGGAAGGCCAACGAGGCCTACAAGGCCGGCGACTACGAGACAGCCCTCCAGGGCTACCGCAAGCTCGCCGGCAGTGTCTCCAACCCCAGCCTCTTCCTCAATCTGGGAAACGCCGCCTTCAAGACCGGCCACTCGGGCTGGGCCGTCGTCTACTACGAGCGAGGCCTCCGCCTGGAGCCCCGGAACCCAGATCTGACGGCCAACCTCGAGTTCGTCCGGGAACGGATCGTCGACAAGTCCACCGAAGGGACCGACTGGTTCTCCGGCCTGGTCGCGGGAACCTACCGGTACCTGAGCCTCAAGGAGTTGCTGGTCCTCACCAGCGTCTTCTGGTTCCAATTTCTGGGAGTAGCCGCCTCCCTCTACTGGCTGGACGTGCCGCTGACGCGGAGCCTGGGCGTCCTATTCTCGTTCCTGGAGGCTCCCCGGCGCGAGAAGCTGGCGGCTCTCCTGCTGCCTGCCGCACTCGGCCTGGTCTTCTTCGCGGGCTGGACGGGCACCCGCATCCACGACGAGACCATCCCCCGTGCGGTCGTCGTCGAAAAGGAAGTGAAGGCCACCAGCGGCCCAGGCGCCGACGCCACCGTCGTCTTCGCCGTCCACGAGGGGACAAAGCTGACCGTGCTGCGACGCTCGGACCGATGGGCCCAGGTCAGTCTGGCCAACGGCTACAGCGGATGGCTGCCCGAGGACGCCATCGAAGAGATCTGAGGCTTGAGGAGTGAGGCTTGGAGAGTCGATGGAGAATTCGAGGATGAATGGTGCGCGACGGGGGCTTCGCCTGGCGCTGGCGGTGTTCCTGGCCTTCGCGTCGGCGGCCTCGCCGGCGCTGGCCGAGGGACTGTTTCGCCACGTGGTGATCGTCAGCGTCGACGGCCTGAGGCCCGATGCCATCACCTCCGCGCGCACGCCGGTGCTGGCCGGTTTGATGCGCCGCGGCTCCTCGACACTGAAGGCCAGGACGACGTTGCCGAGCGTCACGCTCGTCTCCCACGCCTCGATGCTGACCGGCGTCCGCCCCGACGTCCACGGGATCACCTGGAACACCGAAGACCAGAAAGGCCCGCTCAAGGCCCGGACCATCTTCCAGCTCGCCGCCCGCGCCGGCCTCTCCACGGCCGTCATCGCCGGCAAGCAGCGCCTGAAGCAACTCATCCCCGATACCCGGGTCACGCCTTTCCTCCAACCGGGCTGGACCGCCGCCCCCGTCGTGAAGGCCGCCTCGAAGCTCTTCGCCGAGAAGCCCCCCGCCCTGACGCTGGTCCACCTGACCGATCCGGACAACAACGGCCACAAGGACGGCTGGATGACCCCTCACTACTTCAAAGGAGTCGCCTCCGCCGATCGCGCCCTGGGCCAGCTCCTCACGGGTCTCGACGCCGCCGGCATCCGACAGGAGACGCTCCTCATCGTGACCGCCGACCACGGCGGCAAGGGGAAAAGCCACGGCCCCAACACGCCCGAATGCGTGCTGATTCCGTGGGTCGCATACGGATCGGGTGTTCGACCCGGCTACGTCCTGAAGAAGCCCGTCTCTACTTGCGACACGGCCGCAACCGCCCTGTGGGCGCTGGGACTGCCCTTACCTTCCACTTTCGCCGGCAAGCCAATGACGGAGGCCTTTCGGCGCTAGGACATTTCCACCCCAGTCCTCTCTTCATCGGCTCGCGGCTTCCGGGTTTCACCGGAAAAACTCCACCTTAGGTGGTACGCTGTCACCCATGCGAGTCCTGATCGCCGAAGACGAGCGCTCCGTTCTCTCGTACCTGGAAGGGTTGGTCCGGGAATGGGGCTACGAGGTCGAAGGTTACGAGAATGGCCAGCAGGCTTTCGATGCCCTGGCGGGACAAGACGGCCCCAAGCTCCTCTTGCTCGACTGGATGCTTCCCGGCCTGACGGCGATCGACATCACGCAAAAGCTGAGGGCAGTCGAGACCGACGTTCCCCACTACGTCATCATCATCACAGTGCTCGGCGGACAAGAGAAGCTGGCCGAGGCCTTCGCGGTCGGCGTCAACGACTTCATCGCAAAGCCGTTCGGGATGCTGGAGCTGCAGGCTCGGCTGGAAGGCGGCGCCCGCACGATTCAGCTCCAGGAGAAGCTGGTCGCCCGGGCGAGGGAGCTCCAGGACGCCCTGTCGAACGTGAAGACCCTCCGAGGCCTCCTCCCGATCTGCTCCTATTGCAAGAGCGTGCGGGATGACAAGAACTACTGGCAGCAGGTCGAGAAGTACCTCGCGGCACACGCCGAGGTCCGCTTCACACACGGGATCTGCCCCGAGTGTCTCTCCCGGGTGGTGGGCTGAGCGTTCTCCTGGCGGCTACTTCTTGAAGAGAATCACGTACTCGTGGCGGAAGATGTAGAAGCCGCCGTAGAGCGCGCGATAGCGCCATAGGTTCTCGACGTTACGCTTGGCGCGGTTGCCCGTCATGTTCTTCACGACCACGCTCTTGAGCGTCAGCCCCCTGGCCAGCGCCCGCTGCATCGTGTAGAAGCCGAGCGGAATCCACTGGCCGCCGTCGTACTTGTCGCCGATCACCAGCGCCAGGTAGCGATCCTCCTCGAGGAGATCGATCGTCTGCGCCAGCACCTCGTCGAACATCGACAGAAACTCCTCGGTGGAGGCGGCGTTGGACAGATCGCTCGTGTCGTCGCTGAACTTGATGATGTCGTGGTAGGGCGGGTGGAGCACGGCGCACTGGAAGTGCGTGCGGCCCAGCTCCTTGAGGAAGTTGAGCGCCCAGATCTTGGTGCGGCTCGAGCGGCAGTCTTCGTTGATGACTTTGATCGCCGACCCGTGCGGGTTGGCTTCTTGCGATAGTCTCGCCTTGGCCGCAGCCGCGACCGGTGCCTGGAGCTCCACGCCGAGCGCGTGTCGCCCCATACGCTGCGCCTCGATGAGAGTCGTGCCGCTTCCCAGGAACGGGTCGAACACCGCCTCGCCCTTCTTGGTGTACCGCATCATCACCTGGTGCGGGATCTGCGGCACGAAGTTCCCGTGGTAATCCCCACGGTGAACCCCCGTCGAATCCCGCTCGGGGATGATCCAGAGGCTGTCGGTGACGATCTCCTCGTACTGTTTCCAGTTCTTCAGGTCCAGGTCGTTGACCTGGCTGCGACGCGGAGTCGGCGACGCGGGGGCGGCGGCGGATGCTGCCGCTGAAGCGGCCATGAGCCTCGACATGTGCGGTGGTTCCTTTGCGGGTCTCGAACGGTGTCTGTTACCTGAGGTATCGTCCCGTTCGAACAAAAAGCGAAGGCACCAGCGCGATTATGTATCCGACATGGCGATCCCCTCGATGCTACGATGGGTTCCGCGTCCGCCCCAGCGGCGGGAAAGGAACTCCGGATGCGAGTGGCACTCTTCCTGGCGCTCGGTGCGGGCCTGGCGGCGGCGGCCCCCGCCGCTGACTTCGACCGCGCTCACGGCCTCTTCGCTCAGGTGTTGAAGGCACACGTCCGCAGCGGGTTGGTGGACTACAAGGCGCTCGCCGCCGACCGGTCGCGCCTCGATTCCTACGTTGGTGCGCTCGGCGCTGTCGGCGCCTCGGAGCTGGCGGCGCTTGGCCGCGACGATCAGTTCGCCTTCTGGATCAACGCCTACAACGCGTTCACGTTGAAGGCGGTGGTCGATCGCTATCCGCTCGCGCCCAGCTCCCAGTACCCGCGCGGCAGCATCCGGCAGATCCCGGGCGTCTGGGACCGCCTCACCTTCACAGCGGCCGGCAGGCCGTTCACGCTGAACGCCATCGAACACGAGATTCTTCGGGCCCGCTTCCTCGACCCTCGGCTCCACGCCGCGATCAACTGCGCGTCGATCTCATGCCCCGAGCTGCGGAACGAACCCTACCTGGGCGATCGCCTCGAGACCCAGCTCACGGATGCCGCTCGCCAGTTCGCCGCCAGCCTCGCGCGCAACCGGATCGACCTGACGGCGAAGACCATTCATGCCTCCGAGATCTTCTCCTGGTTCTACCAGGACTTTCTGAAGGCCTACGCCCCGGGAGGGACGTTCGCCGGACTCTCCGGAAAGGACGCCGCCGCAGCGTCCTTCCTGGCCGGCTTCGGCCCCGCGGCCGCCGCGCAGGCCATCCGCTCGGGCGGTTTCCGGGTCCGGTTCCTGCCCTACGACTGGAACCTCAACGACACGCCGCGCTAGCTGCCGGCCTCAGCGCTTGAGGACCCAGACCTGCTCACCGGAGCCCGCGGTGAAGGGAGAGCGGTCGAACCCGCCGTGCAGCGATTCCACGGTGAAACCAGCCCGCGAGGCCAGGTGCTCGAACTCCCAGCGGTACGTCCAGCGCATCGAGAGCGGCACCACGTGCTGCTCCACGACCTTGCCCGCCGGGTCCAGCTCGTGGAACATCATCTGGTTGTGGATCACCTGCTGACCCCAGTCGGGGACGGTCGCCGCGAACTGCAGCACGCGCCGGCCCGAAACCGGGTGCGTGAACGAGCCCTCGAGCAGCGGCTGGCCCGACTTGCGCGTCAGACGCTCCACATCGGCGTTGAAGATGTTGAGCGCCAGGCGGCCGCCGGGCAGCAAGTGCTCTCGCAGGTTGCCGAGCGCCGCCAGCTGGTCGGCCGGCTTGAGCATGTGCTGGAACACCCGGAACGGCAACAGGATCAGCCGGAACTTGCGCTCCAGCTTGAAGTTGCGCATGTCGCCGACGTGCAGCTTGCAGTTGAAGCCCAGCTTCTTGGCCTTGGCGCGAAGCAGCTCGAGCATGCCCTCCGAGATGTCGAGCCCCCAGACGTCGATGCCGGCTTTCTTGATCGCCAGCAGCACGCGGCCCGTGCCGCAGCCGACCTCCAGCACGCGCCCGCCGGCCTCCAGCGCCAGGTCCGTGTAGAAGAGCACGTCCTGCTTCAGATCGGGACGATCGGCGTGCTGGGCGTCGTAAGTCTGGTAGATGTAGGAGTACTGTCCGTAGATGGGCTGCAAGCGGCATCCCCTCCTCGCGACTGAAGTATCCCTCACCCACGCGTCCCTCCACAAGCACCAAGGAGCTTCAATGGCCGATCCGGTCCCCATGGTCCGCACGCAACACCTCCGCAAGGAGTTCCACGGCCACATCGCACTCGAGAACCTGGCGCTGGAAGTCGGCCGCGGCGACGTCTTCGGCCTCATCGGGCCCAACGGCGCCGGCAAGACCACGCTGCTGCGCATCCTGGCCACGCTCGACCAGCCGACCTACGGCTCAGTCGAAGTCGACGGCCTCGACATCGAGCTCCATCCCCAGCAGATTCACGCGCGCGTCGGCTACATGCCCGACTTCCAGCATGCCTTCGAGGAGATGACGGTCACCGACTACCTCGAGTACTTCGCCCGCGCCTTCAAGCTCGCCCCGGCCGTCCGGCGCAAACGCCTGCAGCATCTGCTCGACCTCACACAGCTCCACGTCAAGGCCGGCGAGCAGGTCGGCAGCCTCTCCCGAGGCATGAAGCAGCGCTTGAGCCTGGGCCGCACGCTCATTCACGACCCAACCCTGATGCTGCTCGACGAGCCGACCAGCGGCCTGGACCCCAAGGCCCGCATCGACTTCCGGGGGATCGTCAAGCAGCTGGCCGCCGAGGGAAAGACAATCCTCATCTCGTCGCACATACTGGAAGATCTGTCCGACTTCTGCAGCGCGGTCGGCATCCTCGAGAAGGGGCGGCTCGTGGAGTCGGGCAAGATCTCGTCCATCCTGGCGCGGATGAAGACCGCCACGCAGCTCCGCATCCGGGTGCTGGCGGCGATGGACCGGGCGGCGGCGCTGGTGCGCGAATCACCGCACGCCGTGTCGCTGGAGGTCCAGGGCGAGTGGCTCGACGTCACCTTTTCAGGCGACATGTCGGCCCAGGCCGACTTGCTGCGCGAGCTTACCGCGGGCGGCGTGCGCGTTGCGGCCTTCGAGGAGCGCCGGGCCGGGCTCGAGGAGATCTTCCTGCGCGGCAGCTCGGGCGAGGTCAGCTGACGGCAGTAGCGGAATTCGGCGGTCCGGGGCAAATTGATAAACAACGCCTTCGGGGGCTAGGAGAGATCGATGCTCGACAACGCCGAATTCATCAGGAGCGTACGCGGAGACAAGGACCTGCCGAGAGGCACGGTCCACGTGACCGGCTACGTGATGCTGGCAGCGCTCTGGTTCATGTACCACTTCGCGCGCTATCAGGCCGGCGAGGAGTTGGACAGGCTGGTCGGCCCGTACCTGCTCGGGCTGCTCGGGTTCCACTTCTTCGTCGCCGCGTTCGCCGGGCTGCTGGCAGGCGGCGCCTCCATCGCCCGCGACAAGGAAAACGGCACCCTCGACAGCCAGCGCATCACGGCCTTGACGCCGCTGGAGCTGGCCGCGGGCAAGCTCCTGGGCCTGACCGCCTCGACCCACTTCGTAAATCTTCTGGCATTGCCTTTCGCGCTGGGCGCTGCCGCGCTCGGCGGGTTCTCAGTCGGCCAGATCCTGGCCGTGTTCGCCATCCTCACGGGTACAACCTTCTTCTATTGCGCGCTCGGGCTGCTGATGTCGACGGGCGCCGCCAAGGGCGATAGCGGCTCGGGCAACGCCATGGTCGGCGGGCTCTTGCTCACCGGAGTGCTGGCAAGCTGCCCGGTGCCGGTGATCGAGGCGGCTACTCCGGTTCCGGCGCTCTTCCACCTGATGGGTACGGTGCGGCCCGCAGAACGCTATGCGCCGCCGCTCGCCGGCCTCGGCATCCCGATCGAGCTGCTCACGGTCCTCTTCTACGCGCTGGGGACCTGGGCCTGCCTCCTGGGCGTCACCCGCTACCTGGCCCGGCCGGCCGCGCCGCCCTGGACGCGCAAGCAGCTCCTCACGGGCTACGCCGGTATGGTCACTCTGGCTGTGGGGTTCCTGCTCAGCTACCCGGTCGACGGCGCCGTGTCCCAGAAGGACCTGTTGCTGGGCGTGGCACTGTTCCAGAGTCTGATGATGGTCGCCCTCGTCGCCATCGGCGTGGCGCTGGTACCCGGCCGCGAGCGCACGGAGCAGGAGCTCTGGCGCGGCGCAGTCTCCGGCCGCGAGCAGCTTCTGGGCGAGTCGGGCTCGCCGCTGGCCTTCCTGGTCCTGCTGGCGGCCCTCTCCAACGCCGTCCCCCTGGCCGTCTGGGCCGCGCCCTGGCTCAACGCCGGTGCCTCGGCGGCCGAGCTCGGGCTCTTGCTGGTGGTCGGCAACGCACTCACCTTCCTGGCGCTGAAGTTTGCCTGCCGCACCCACGAGTGGATGACGCTGGTGGTTCCCGATTTCGCCAGGTTTCTCACCTTCTTCGCCATGATGACGATCGCGATGGGGCCGCTGGCCGTCGCCATGGCCACGACCGAAAACGTGGAGCACTTCCTGCCCCTGCTCATGGTCGGCAATCCCCCCTTCGTCCTCATCAACCTGGTCAATCCCGTCCGCCCCAGCGCGGACCCGTCGGGCCTGGCGATGCTCTCCATCCTCCTCGCCAGCGTCCTGGCCCTCTCCTCCTGCTACCTCGCCACCCGCCGCCGCGCCACCCTCGCCGCCCAGATCGCCGCCAAGAAAGCCTCCCTCGGCGTCGACTGAAAACCCGTGGCGTCTACCCGTACCGGGTTTTTCGGCCCTCACGGGCCGTTCACGCGGGTGGCGGGGCTTTCGCCGCGGCGGGCCCGGTTGGCCAGGCGGTGCGCTTCGCGCTGGGGGATCGGCAGCCGGTAGGGCCCCAGCAGCAGCCGCACCCACTCCAGCGCCAGCTCCGCGGACACGCGGTGGCCCGGGCTGACCCAAAGCGGCTTGCAGCCCGCGCGGCCACGCACGACGTAGCCAATCCGCTCGCCGGCGTCCAGCATAGGTACGGCCGCGCCGGCCGTATCGCCGAGCGGGTCGCCCGGCTCGCCGACGAGCCGGCTCTTGGCACAGCCGATCGTGGGCAAGTCGAGCTCCAACCCGAGGTGACAGGCGAGCCCGAACCGCCTGGGATGGGCCAGCCCCTGCCCATCCACGATCGCCAGGTCGGGCCACCGGGAAAGCCGCTCGAAGGCAGAGACGAGCGGCGGCACCTCCCGGAACCCGAGCAATCCCGTCCGGTACGGAAACGGGTCTTCGCAGACGACCGACGCCGAATCGACCAGCTCCAACCCCGGCCAGGCGAAGACGACGACCGAGGCCCAGACCGTCGGCGCGTACGGACCGGCCGAGAGGTCCGTCCCCGCGACGAGCCGGACCGGCCCCAGCCGGTCCTGGAGCACCACGCGTGCGGCCAGCTCCTCTTGCTTGCGCCGCAGCGCCGCAAAGTCGACCTGAGCGGTGGGAGCGCCGCCAGGGTCGCAGAAATCGCGCCGCATCATCCGGAGGCCACGCTCCCCGAGAGCCTCACGCACAGGGTCGGGTCGCAGGGGACGACGAGAGTCTGGAAAGTGCGCAAGGTCACGAGACCCGCAGGAGCACCGGGAGGCTTTTTGACGTTTTCGGCCAGGGTGTAGGCGACGGTCGCCTTGGCAGCGTAGCGCTGCGGACTGAAGTGGGCGGCGATCTGGGCGGCCTCGGTGAGGGTGGCGGCGGGGCAGCCGGCGCCGGCCAGCTTCACGACGACGTGGGCGCCGGCGGTCTCGTGAGCGTGCAACCAGAGATCGCCGCGGCGGGCGACACGGGTCGAGAGCGCGTCGTTCTCGCGGGCACTGCGGCCGGCCAGAATGCGCAGACCGTCGGAGGAACGAAACTCTCGGAAGCGCGGCTTTTCCTTGCGGCGGTCTCGCGCGGGGGAAGAGTCGCCGCCGTCCTGCAGCCCCGTGGCCTGCAGCCGGGTCTCGAGCTCGCGGAGCGCGATGAGTGGCGCCGGCGATAAAGCGACTCGATGGAGCTCTCGAGTCCATTGCTCCAGGCGCTCGAGCTCGGCGCGGCACTCCGCTTCGGCCTGACGGGCCGCGGGCGCCGTGCGGCGCAGCCGGCGGGCCCGGTTGAAGAGCGCCGCCGCGTTCGCGGCCATCGTGTGGCCCGGCCGCAGAGGGATCTCTATCGTCGGCGCCTCGGGGGCGAACAGGTCGGGCAGCGGAACCGACGTGGCGTACGGGCCTACTGCGCCAGGGTTGGCCTGCAGCAGGTGTCCCCAGCGCTCCAGCCGATCGGCCTCGCCAGCCCGTTCCTGATCCTCGAGCGCGCGCTCCAGACGCTGCCCCAGACGCGCGCGTCGTCGCTCGAGCGCCGAGAGCATCCGATCTCGGAGCCTGTCGGCCAGCTGCGCCTGCACGCCCTCGCCCAGCAGCTTCTCGACGGCCGCCGACGGCGACGAGAGCAGCTCGCACCCAGGTGGCAGCGGGGCTGCCGGCATCCAGGGAAAGACAGCCGCGTCCTGAGGGCCGCGATAGGCGACCGCCCCGACACCCAGCTCCACCGACGCGCGCACCACTGCCAGCGCCGTCCAGGCTGCGTCTACGCCGCCCGACTGAGCGCGCTCGAGCAGCAGCTTCGCCAGCCCGCGCCCGGCACCGTCGAAGGCGTTGACAATCGGCTTGGGGTTTCCGCGCGCGAGCGCCTCGGAGGCGGCCCGTTCGACCGATTCGCGATCGGCCTCGAGCACGCTGGGCTTCGACGGCTGGGGCGGCAGCACGTAGATTCCGCCCTGGAGCCGCTCCACTTGCTGGTAGTGCCGGCAGGCGCCCAGAATCCGTCCGTCGGCGTTCAGGAGATATGCATTGGGCACGTGGCCAAAGAGCTCGATGACCAGGGTGTAGGCCGCGGGCTCTCCCTCCCAGGCGGCCGTCAAGGCGAGCTCGAGTATGCGCTCGAGCCCAGGCTGGCGAACCCCTCGGACTCGGGCGCCGCCCAGGTACTTGCGCAGCAGTGAGCAGAAGGCTGGCGGGACCGGTGGGTTCTTCGACTCCCGGCGCGTCAGGGCCACGTGCCCCAGGGTGCGGTCGAGGCAGATCGCGAGGCTGCAATCCCCGGGCGCCGGATAGAGGCGCAGCAGGATCGTGTCCGGCTCGGGCTGGTGGATCTTCTCCAGCCGCACACCGTCGAGCCGACGGTCCAGCTCCTGGGCCAGCGCCCGGACAACCAGCGAATCGATCAGCACAGCAAATGTAGAGCGGCAACTCCGGGCGAAGCGTTCGTCGACACGCCCAGGATGAGCGGCCTTCGGAGGGGCGGACACGCGCGAGCGCGTCCGCCGGCAGGCGCAGACCGAGCGAGCTTCGCACCGGATCCGGGGACCGGCGTCGGCGACCGCCGGCGCCATACTACCTCAGCGGCCGAGGAGCGCCGGAAAGTGCGCTGCTCATACGCGCCGCAAACCGACCCCCAACCCGCTAGATGTCGATGGATTCTGCCTTCCCTGGTGGGACAGCAGTCCGGGGCGAATGGGGCGATAGTCGGTCGCCCGACGGCGTCCCCGACTCGAGTGGTCTTTAGAGGATTCCCTCGCCGGCAGCATAGACGTGCAATGGTACGGCCTCCACTCTGTCGCCGAGCGGGAAGCGTTTTGCGCCGGGATAGACGACCACGACCCGTTCTAGATCGAGATCCTCTAGCGCAATTCGGATCGAGCGCGTAAGCCGCGGCGCGTCGGCTCGCTTGCACTCGACGCCCAGCAGTCGGTCACCACGGCGCAAGACCAAGTCCAGTTCGGCGCCCTGATGTGTGGCCCAGAAACAGGCCTCGTCATGTGGCTCCACGGCGAGGATCTGCTCGATGGCGAATCCCTCCCATGAGGCACCCGACTTGGGATGATTGAGCAATGCGCTCTCGCTTTGCAGCCCGAGGAGCTGGTGGAGCAATCCACTGTCGCGAACATAGAGTTTGGGTGACTTGACCTGTCGCTTGCTCAGATTGGCGTGCCAGGGCTGGAGCTGGCGGACCACCAGAGCGTCCGTCAACAAGTCGAGGTATCGTCGGGTCGTGGCGGGATTCACTCCCATTGCCCTGGCCGGCTCCGAGGCGTTCCAGATCTGACCATGGTAGTGCGCGATCATCGTCCAGAAGCGGAGCAAAGCCTTGGCCGGCACGCGGACTCCCCACTGGGGCAAGTCTCGTTCGAGGAGTGTCAGGATGAACTGCTTGCGCCAGGACACGCTGTCGAAATCCGTGCCCGCCAGGAAGGAGCTCGGGAACCCCCCTCGCCGCCACAAGTCGTGCAGCGACGTTGCTCCGAGCTCGGCAAGCGTGAACCCTCCGAGCTCCACTTGCTCAATCCGCCCGGCCAGGCTCTCCGATCCTTGCCGCCTCAGCTCGCCCGAGGCACTTCCCAGGATCAAGAAGCTTGCTGGATTTGGCCGCCGATCGGCCAGAACGCGCAGCACCGGAAAGAGCTCCGGCCTACGTTGAATCTCGTCGATAACGACCAGGCCTCGCAGCGGCTCGAGGGCAGTCCTGGGCTCGTCCAGGCGGCCAAGGCTCGCCGGATCTTCGAGATCGAAGTACCCGACGGAATCCGGCGTCAGTAGCTCTCGGGCGAGCGTTGTCTTGCCGCACTGCCTAGGTCCCGTGAGCAGCACCACGGGGGCCCGCGTCAGGGCAGTCCTCACTCGGTCGAGGATGCGACTGCGAGCAATCACCTGCAGATCCTACCACGAAACTTATGCTAGCACCGCGGGATTTTCGTGGTTATTTGTTGGCGCGAGCAGCTGCGACAAAACGCTCGCTGGCGCTTTTCGCGAGTACGGCGAGGTCGTGGTATGGCTCGTGAGGTAGCTCTGGGAGCAGCTCGGGAGAGCCCGACTGGCTCAGTGAGTGGTCGCTGCGCTCGAAGCTGCGGAAGCGGGCTCCGACTTCTCGGGAGCGGCGGACGCGGTGGATGCCGTCGTGGCCGGGGCGGCAGGAGCAGATTCCGGTGTCGCAGACGCCGGCGATGGCGCGGCGGCAGGGGCCGAGGGCTCGGGGGCACTGGGCGCGGCTGCCGGCTCGGCGGGCGTAGCGGCAGGCGCCTCGCCGCCGTGCGTGGGTGCGCCGGCCGCAGTGGTCGCGGGAGCGGCGCCCGACTGCAGCGGCGTGAGGTGAGTGCGCTCGAAGGGCCGGCCGAAGAGCGGCACCAGCTCATCGGGCCTGCCGACGTCGGTGATGGTGCCGCCGACCAGCACGCCGACGAGCACGATGGGCACGGCGCAGACCAGATAGAGCAGCCACCCCTCGAACTTGAGGTGCATGTACCAGAGCGCCACCAGCCCCGCCTTGGTGAAAGCCAGAACGACCAGCCAGAGCACGACGTTCGAGCGGCCGAGCTGCTGGGTCATCTGCGCCACGCCCAGCTCCGCCAGCGTCAGAACGATGAGGGCCACAAACACGGCCATGTAGTTGGGTTCTTCGTAGGTATGGGTCGACTCCATCGGTCGAGTCCTTTCGGTCGGGTCAGACGAGGTAGACGATGGTGAAGAGGATGATCCAGACCAGGTCGACGAAGTGCCAGTAGAGGCCGGCCAGCTCGATCGGCATGTAGTTGCGGGAGCCGAACCGTCCCTGGAGGGCGCCGAGCAAGATGATGCCGAGCCAGATAACGCCGCCGGTGACGTGGGCGCCGTGGAACCCGGTCATCGTGTAGAAGGTGCTCCCGAAGATGTCCGACCAGGGCAGGAACCCGTTCGTGTAAGGGCCGTGGGCGTGGTGCGAGAGGCTGTAGTACTCGTAGGCCTGGATCGAGAGGAACACGCAGCCCAGCCCCACGGTGGCGCCCAGGAACTTGCGGATTCCGGCCTGGTCGTCGCGGTGAGCAGCCGACAGTGCCTTCACCATCGTCACGCTGCTGCAGATGAGGAGAAAGGTATTGAAGCCCGTGAGCGGGATGTTGAGCGTCTCGGACGGGACCGGCCACCGCGCCGTGCCGAACCTGAGCACGATATAGGAGCCGATCAGCCCCGCGAAGAACATCACCTCAGAGGCGAGGAAAATCCAGATCCCGAGCTTCCCGTCCGGAACGCCCGTGCCCGCCGTCGCGTGTGCGTGGCCAGGCGCCAGACCTACGTCCTCCATCGTCGCGTCGTGTGACAAGACCTCGTCTCCTTTCGTTCCTGCCTCATGCCCCCGGGTGGCGCGGCGCGCCGGCTGTCATGCCGGGCTCGTAGTTTCGATACGCCCGCACAATCAGAAATGCCGCCGCGCCGAAGACCCCGTAGATTGCCCCGAGCATGAAGAAGATGCTGGTGTTGATTCCCTTCGAGTAGTCCCCGGCCTGCTCCGGCGGTTTTACATTGCCCTTCTCGTCGACCAGGACCGCGGCCTTGCAGTTGGGGCACGCAGCCGCCGGCGCCGCCGTTCCAAGCGCCGCGATCAAGGTGACTATCCAGAGCCGCTTCATCATTCGAGTCGCTCAGGCGGGCCGGAACCCGTGATAGAGCATCCAGTAGACCGTCACGCCGGTTACCGACACATAAAGCCACACGGGCAGCGCCCAGCGGGCCACGCGCCGGTGACGGTCGAATTCGCCCCGCGCCGCACGTGCCAGAGCCGTGAGGATCAGCGGGACCACCGCCGCCGCCAGGATCGTGTGAGTCAGCAGGATGGTGAAGTAGACCGGCCGGATCCATCCCTGACCGGTAAACCGCGTGGAGCCGAAGTTCCAGTGGTAGAAAAGGTAGGAGGCCAGGAAAGCCACCGAAGCGCCGAAGGCCGAGAGCATGAAGGCGCGGTGGACGCGGACGTTCTTCCGGCGAATGGAGACGAACCCGCCACAGAGGCAGAGCGCCGCCGTGGCGTTGAGGCCTGCGTTGAGCGAGGGCAGCCAGGTCAGCTCCATCACGGCGTCCCCTCTGCGCTCACGCGGACCGTATCGGCCAGGAGCCGCTCCACCGCGGCGTCCTCCGTCGCGTCATAGTACCCGCGCACCCGCGCCTGACCGTCGACCAGGATGAGCCTGGTGCTGTGCAAGAGCGGCATCGTCTCCGTCCCCTTCACGTCCGGGCCGTTCTTCTCGACGCCCAGCTTGAAGCCTTCCTTGGAGAGACTGAAGATCTCCTTCTCGACGCCTGTGAAAAAAATCCACCGGTCGGGCTGGGCACCCACGCTCTTGGCGTAGCTGGCCAGCCGCTCGGGCGTGTCGTGAGCCGGGTCGACGCTGATGGTCGCCAGACGCACCGAGGAGCTCGTCGCCAGCCGCTTCTGCAGACTGGCCATCCGCTGGGCCATCAGCGGACAGGGCCCGGAGCACCGCGTGAACACGAAGTCGAAGATCCACGTGCGGCCGGCCATGTCCTTCTTCGAGAACTTCCGGCCGTTCTGATCCACCAGGGAGAACTCGGGCAAGGTCGACAGTTCCGGCATCCGTTCCGCCGCCCGCGCGTTGACGACCACCCGCTCCCGTGTCTGGACACCCCAGAGCACGATGCCCGATCCGCCGACTGCGAAAAGCAGCAGCGCCACCGGGTGCAGCCAGGAGCTCGCCGGAGCCTTTGCGTCTGCTGCGTTCATCGTCCCCACCATCCCAGCAGGATGAACCCGAGCGAGCCCAGGAAGAGGGTCACGCTCACGGCCGTCAACGCAAGCCCCGTGCGGCGCACACGCGAGGCCGTACCGTGGTCCCGAGCCGCGACCGCGCCGATCATCGCGCCACCCCGTCCAGCATCAGGACCGTCAGAAGCACGGGCAGATAGACCAGCGACGCCAGGAACATTCCGCGCGCGGCCTGCGTCGTCCGCACCCACGCCAGCCGTCCGGCCGCGGCGGTGTACGCCAGGCTCAACACGAGCGCCGTGAAGAAGTACCACGCGCCAGCGAATCCCAGCACCGACGGCAGAAGACTCACAGGCAAGAGCGCCAGACAGTGCAGCACCGCCTGCCGGCCCGCGCTGCCGCCCTCGGGATCGACGACTGTCAACATCGGGAATCCGCCGCGCTCGTAGTCTTCCCGGCGCATCCAGGCGATGGCCAGGAAGTGCGGCAACTGCCAGAGGAAGAGGATCGAGAACAGGACCCACGTCCCGGGCTCGATCTGGTTGGTGGCCGCGGTCCAACCCATGGCCGGCGGCAGCGCGCCGGGAAGCGCGCCGGCAATCGTGCAGAGCCCCGTGGTCTTCTTGAGCGGCGTGTAGACGAAGAGATAGCTGACGACCGCCACGACCCCCAAGAGCGACGTGAGCGCGTTGGTGCCCGCAATCAGCAGGAACATCCCGAGCGCGGTCAGCGCCATCCCGAAGATGGCGCTCTCGAATGGCTGCAGCCGCCCCGAGGGGATGGGCCGAGTGCGCGTCCGCTCCATGCGCGCGTCGAGCTCGTGTTCCATCACCATGTTGAGCGCGCACCCGCCGGCGGCCAGCAGCGTCGTCCCGCCGAGCGCCGCCACCAGCTGCGGGAGGTCAGAGGCACCTCGAGCCCCGGCGCCCGACATGTAGCCGACCAGCGCGGTCAGCGAGACCAGGCTGGTCAGACGAGGCTTCGTCAGCTCGACGAAATCGCGCACGCTCGCCGCTCCCCCCACCCTGGGGAGCGCTACCTCAGGCTTGGCGATGCTCAGGCTGTTCAAGCTGTCGCCTCCGTGAGACTACCCTGGGCCACCGGCGCGGCCGGCGTTTGCCGAAGCGCCCGGAACGTGGCCAGCGTCATCAGGTAAGCGGTGACGAGCGTCAGCGCGCCCGTGGCCACGTGGGCCGCGGTCATCTCGACGGCGCGCTCGGACCAGATCACGTACCCGCCCAGCAAGATCTGCCCGGACACGATGACCAAGAGCGCAACGGCCGGAAGAAGCACCGGGCCCAGCCCGTGGTCCGGCCGGCGCCTGGCCTGCGCCAGCTCCAGGTCCCCGAACAGCCTCACCGCCGTCGCCACGGCCAAAAGCGCCACGAGCACGGCACCGACCCGGTGCGCGAAATGGATGCCGACATAGAAGGAATCGATGTCCGGAATCCACTTGCCGTCGGCCAGGGGGAAGGTCCTGATCGAAAGCCCTGCGCCGTAGTGGCGTACCAGAGCGCCCAGGAGAATTTGCAGGTAGACGACGGCGGTCAGAAGCGCACACTGAAGCTGCAAACCCAGCGCGCTCGCCGACGGCAACGGGCCCTCGGCGCGACGCCACCAGCCCGACGTCACCAGCGCCATCGTGGCCGCCACGCAGAAGAAGATTTCCGCAAGACCGGCGTGCGCGATGCTCACGATCGGCGGAAGCTTCAGCAGGACGGTCATCCCGCCCAGGCATCCCTGCGTGAGGATGATGGCCAGCGAAATCGTGCTGAGCCTGCGGACCCAGCGGCGCGATTCAGTCCGGTGAATCCAGACGACCAGCCCGATCGTCAGGAGCCCGACGAAAGTCGCCACCATCCGGTGCCCGTGCTCGAAGAAGACGCCGCCGACCATCTCCGGCATCAGCCGGCCAAAGGAGAGCGGCCAGTCAGGCACGGCCAGGCCGGAGCCCGTGCTCTTCACAAGGGCACCGGCGACGATCAACAGGAAGGTGCAGACGGCGGTCAGCACCGCATAGCGGTGCATCCACGCGAGCGAGGGCGATTTGGGCGAAGACTGCTCGGACATCTCTTCTCTTTGGGGTCAGGCCGACCGGGGCGGCGCGGACTGCACGATGTAGTCCGACTCCATCCCGGGAACGCTGAATTCGTACGGCGGGTGATGGACAGTGGGGATCTGGAGGTAATTGTAGTAGGGCGGCGGGGACGCCGTCGTCCACTCCAGCGTTGTCGCCTCCCAGGGATTCTCGCCGACGCGCTCGCCTCTCAGGAGGCTGACGGCGATGTTGGCAATCACGATGAACTGGCTGAAGCCGAGCACGACTGCGAACATCGTGATGTAGACGTTCCAGCTCTGAAGCGGCGCCAGGTGCTGATAGATGGTCGGGTCGGCGATGCGCCGCATCATGCCGCCGATGCCGAGGATGTGCATCGGGAAGAAGACGCCGTTGAAGCTGATGAACGAGAGCCAGAAGTGGACCTTGCCCCAGAATTCGCTCATTTTCCGGCCCGTCACCTTCGGGAACCAGTAATAGAGCCCGGCGAAGATCCCGAACACGCTGCCGCCGAACACCACGTAGTGGATGTGGGCGACGACGTAGTAGGTGTCGTGGAAGAAGATGTCCACCGGCGTGGCCGCCAGGAACACGCCCGAGAGGCCGCCGATGATGAACATGCTGACGAACGCCAGACAGCAGAGCATCGGGGTGGTGAACCGGATAGAGCCGCCGTAGAGGCTGCCGAGCCAGTTGAAGACCTTCACCGAGGACGGCGTCGCGATGACCATCGTGGCGACCATGAAGCTGGTGGCCACGTACGGGTTCATGCCGGCCTGGAACATGTGGTGTCCCCAGACGATGAACCCGAGCCCGGCGATCGCCGCCATCGAGTAGGCCATCGCCTTGTAGCCGAAGATCGGCTTGCGCGTAAAGGTCGGGATGATGTCGCTCACCAGACCCATCGCCGGAAGCACCAGAATGTAGACGGCGGGGTGCGAGTAGAACCAGAAGAGGTGCTGGAAGAGCAGCGGGTTGCCGCCGCCGGCCTGAGCGATGGCCTGGCCGCCCACATTGACGCCCGCGGGGAGGAAGAAGCTGGTGCCGAGGAGCTTGTCGAAGAGGAGCAGGATGCTCGCCGCGGCCAGCACCGGAGTGGCCAGCACCTGGAGCACCGACGTGATGAAGAGCGCCCAGACCGACAGGGGCATCCGGGTCAAGGACATCCCGGGCGCCCGCAGGTTGATGATAGTCGTCAGGTAGTTGATGCCACCCATGATGGAGGACCATCCGACACAGAAGATGGAGAGCAGCCAGAGCGTCTGACCGGTGCCGGAGCCCGGCGAGGCCTGGGGCAGAGCGGAGAGAGGAGGGTAGCTGGTCCAGCCGGCGCCGGGACCGCCCGCTTCGGTGAGGAACGCCATGATGATGAGAATGCCCGCAGGGACGGCGACCCAGTAGCTCAGCATGTTGAGCAGGGGGAACGCCATGTCGCGCGCGCCTATCTTGAGCGGGATCAGGTAGTTGCCGAAAGCGCCGGTCAGGAGCGGGATGATGACGAAGAAGACCATCACCGTGCCGTGCATGGTGACCAAGGTCGGGTACGACTCCGGCGGCATCGTGTTGCCGGGTGCGCTCGCATAGATGACCTTGCCCAGCCCGAACGGAAGCGGCTGGAAGGGAAAAGCGATCTGCCATCGCAAGAGGAGCGCGAACAGCCCGCCCACAAGGAACATCGTGAAGCCCATGCAGAAGAACTGGACTGCGATGACTTTGTGGTCGGTGCTGAAAACATACTTGGTCAGGAAGTTCGACGGGGGTGGATGGATGTGATCCTCTCCGTGCCCGTGATCGTGCCCGTGTCCGTTGGGTGCGCTTTCCATGGTTTGTTGCCTCCGGAACTTCCGGTCCGGTCAGGACCGGGATGCCCTGTGAGTGTGCCGAGGGTCGTCGCTGCGCCTGCCCAGGGCGCGCTCCACCGACGGCGTCCGGCTACTCGTCTTCCTTCTCCGTCTGAATCCAGTTCAAGACCTGCGGCAGCGGCTCGATGGTGACCGAGCCGCGCATGCGGTAGTGACCCAGCCCGCAGAGCTCGGCGCAAGCGATCTCCGTCTTGGCGGCCCGGGAAGCTTCGAACCAGATTTCCGTCTCCAGCCCGGGAACGGCGTCCTGCTTCACCCGCAACTCCGGCAGGAAGAAGCTGTGGATGACGTCCTGGGCCGTGAGCCGCACGCGGACCGGCTTGTCGTAGGGGACGTGCAGGTCGTTGATGGTCTCGTAGTCGTCCTCGGTGCCGAAGAGCCCGTCCTTGCCCGGATAGCGGATGAGCCACTCGAACTGCCGTCCCGTGACCTTGACGGTGAACGCGTCCTTCGGGAAGAGGTTTCGGTCCTTCATGCGTGCCCACATGTCAGCGCTGGTCACGCCCAGGACGACGAAGATGACGACCGGCAGCAAGGTCCAGCCGACCTCCAGGCCCATGTGGCCGTGAGAGTAGTGCGCCCTCTTGCCCGGCTGCGCCCTGTACTTCCAGAGGAAGAACAGCAGAAGTCCCTCGGTCAGGAAGAAGACGGCGCCCGTGACATAGAGGATCTTGTCGTAGAGGCCCTGAAGCTCGGCGCCGTGCTTGGAGAGGTCCGGCGGCCAATCGCCGAACCGGTACGTCCGCGGCGCCGGCGCCGCGGCGGGAGCCGTCGCGTCCGCAAAGGCGGGAGCGGCGACGGCCGTCAGTACGGCCGCAATGGAAAAGGCCAGCGCGAGCGCGAGTCTCGGTCGCAGCCTTGGCGTGCCCAGCGTCATCCCGGGGTCCTCCTTGTTGCGGTCCGCGTGCCATCCGGCTGAACCGGCGAGAGCTGCCTCTCTCGAGCCGGGAGCTAGACGGCCGTCCGGGCCGCGATGCCCTGTGTCGTGAAACCGAACGAGCATCCGGCGATTGCTCGCCGGATGCTCGCGTTGTAAACCTTACTTCCCGGCGTCCTTTGCGGGAGCCTTGAAGGTGAAGGTCACGGGGGCGCCACCTGCCGCCTCGACCTTCACCTTCGCCGACTGGGTCCCACAGACCTCCTGCCAGGCCTCCAGGTCGTACTCGCCCGGAGGCAAGTTGTCGATCTTGAAGGCACCCTTGTCGTCGGTCACCGCGAAGTACGGGTGCTCCACGACGCAGGCGTAGGACTTCATCCAGCCGTGCACGTCACACTTGAGCGGCACGCCGAGCTGCGCCTTCTGGAACTTCTGGGTCAGCGGCTGCCCGTTGCCCGGCTGACCCATGTTGAACGTGTTTCCGGGCTCGCCGAAGGCATGAATGTTGTGCAACACGCCGTTGTCGCTGTTCAGGATCTTCAGGGTCTGGCCAACCCGGATACCGAACACGTGCGGCTTGTACTGGCAGCCGATCTGGTCGATCGTGACCTCGCCAGTCGCCGCCGCGGCGCCGGCCGGAGCGTTCTTGACGTAGACGAACACGTTCGCCAGGCTCTTGCCGTCGGCGCCGATCACGACGTCTTCCTGGCGCATCGGCTCCTTGTGGTGCTTCTCGCAGGACTGCTCCTGCGCCATCTTGATCTTCTTCATCTTGGGGGCCGGGCCGTCGAGCACGCACGTGCCGCTGACGCTGCCCTGGGCACTGGCGATTCCGAGGGTACAAAGAGCAACTCCACCCGCGATCGCCAGTTGACGCAAATTCCTGAGATTCATCGTCCGACTTTCCTCCTGTCGTTCACCATCCGGTCCACGGACCTCACGCGCGCGAATCTTACAGAGCCCAATCTGCAGAGTCAACGGGATTCGGCGACCCGGGTCACGGCTGAGCGGCGTCGCTCCCCCGCTGCCCGAGAGGCTGGTCACGCCAAGCGGTCGCCGGTATGCTGGCCGGCATGCCTTCCGACCTCGTCTACCAGATCTTCCCCGACCGTTGGCGGCGCGAGGCCCCCGAGCCTCGTGTGGCCGGCGGGGCCTGGCACTGGCGGAATCACCCCATCCGCTTTTCGTCCGACCCGCGCCAGCTGACGGTCAACCCGAGCGACCAGTACACGTTCTACGGCGGGGACCTGGCCGGTGTGACCGCGAGCCTGCCGTACCTGCAAGAGCTGGGTGTCGGCACTCTCTATCTCACCCCGATCTTCCAGGCACGCAGCACGCACCGTTACGACGCCGTCGACTACGGCGCCATCGACCCGATCCTGGGGACACGCGCGGACTTCTCGGAGCTCGCCACCCGGCTCAGGGCGGGCGGCATCCGGCTCTTTCTGGACGGCGTCTTCAACCACACCTCGGAGGACCATCCCTGGCATCGTGACGCAGCGCGTCGCGGCCGCTTCTACGTCCCGGACGCAGCCGGAGGCACCATGACATGGCAGGGCGGCGGCACCCTGCCGAAACTGGATATCCAACGGCCCGCCGTGGCGCGCGAGATCGTGCGGGTCCTGGACGCCTGGCCCGAGGCCGACGGCTGGCGACTGGACGCAGCGCACCTGCTGCCTCAGGCCTTCCTGGCCAGGCTACGCAAGCATGCCCACCCGCGCCCGATCGTGGTCGAAGACTGGTTCTACGCCCGCCACTACCTGGCCCGCGGCCTGGCCGACGGCGTGACGAACATGCTCTTCCGCGAGGCGATGCGCAGCTACTTCCGGGAGGACTGCTCCCCGGAGACGCTCTTCGAGCGGCTCGGCCTCTACATCGACCGCTACCCGCGCCGCGCCATGGCGCACACGTGGAATCTGCTCGACAACCACGACCTGCCTCGCTTTCGCTCGCTCGTCGGCCGGGACCGGCTGTTCCGGGCGTTGGTGCTGCTCTTCACGCTCCCTGGGACACCGCTCCTGTATCAGGGGACGGAGATCGGCATGGAAGGCAAGACCGAGGGCGAATCGCGCAGCCCCATGATCTGGGACCGGAGGCGCTGGGACCTGGAGCTCCTGGCGCACGTGCGCGAGCTGAACGCGCTGCGGCGCGAAAACCCGGTCCTGATGCGGGGTTCCTTCGTCCGGCTCGCAGCGGACAACCGTTCGCGGACGCTGGTCTTCGAGCGCAGGACAACCTCGGCGCGGGCCGTCGTGGGCGTGAACGACGGCCACCACGCGTTTCGTTACCGGGGTGACGACTTCCGGATGGACCTGCCACCCGGCTGCTGGCAACTGCTGATCGAGTCCCGCGGCATTGGCCGTCGGATCTGGCCGCACGAGCCATGAACGTGCTAAGCTCGATGCCCGCTTTCGACCCGGCGTCGAAGCATGACAAGGAGTGCCCGGAGATGGAAATCCTCGTAGTCGGCTCAGTCGGTCTCGACTCGATCACCACCCCCCACGGAAAGCGCGAAGAGGTCGTCGGCGGCTCAGCCTCGCACTTCGCGATGAGCGCCAGCTACTTCGCGCCCGTCAACATGGTCGCCGTGGTCGGCAAGGACTTTCCCGAAGAGACCCACCAGCTCTTTCGACGCCACAAAATCGATCTCGAGGGCCTGCAGATCGTCGAGGGCCGCACGTTCCGCTGGTCCGGCTACTACAACATCGACTACCACAAGGCCTACACGCTCGAGACGCAGTTGAACGTCTTCAGCGACTTCAAGCCCGTCATCCCCGACCGCTACCAGACCGCCGAATGCATCTTCCTCGGCAACATCGACCCGGTGCTGCAATTGCAGGTGCTCGACCAGGTCAAGGAGCCCAAGCTGGTCGTCGGCGACACGATGAACTTCTGGATCGAGAGCAAGCGCGACGAGGTCATCGCGCTGATGAAGCGGGTCGACGTGATGCTCCTCAATGACCAGGAGGCGCGCGACCTGGGCGAGACCCACGACATGATCCGCGCCGGCCGCCGAGTGCTCGGCATGGGTCCGCGCGCCGTCGTCATCAAGAAGGGCGAGCATGGCGCCGTGCTCTTCCACGGCGACGAGATCTTCATCGCGCCCGCCTACCCCTACTCCAAGGTCGTCGACCCCACCGGCGCCGGCGACAGCTTCGCAGGCGGCTTCGTCGGCCACCTGGCCCGCACCGGCGACCCCACTGCCAGGAACTTCCGCCAGGCGATCATCTACGGCAGCATCATGGGCAGCTTCAACATCGAAGACTTCAGCCTCTACCGCATCAGCCAGCTCGCCGAGAGCGAGATCGCCACCCGCTACGACGCCTTTCGCGAGCTGACGAGATTCTAGGAGTGAGGTTTGAGGGGTGAGGCTCGAGGCTTCAGGGATCAGGCTTCAGGAGTCAGGGAGGGACCATCGTGGGAGGGTAGGCGTTTCTCGAGCCGTACCCGGCCGAGCCTACTGGCTACTGACTACTGGCTACTGACTACTCCTCCCCTTCCGCCTGCCCCTCAGCCCCGCGGTCCGTTCGGCCGATAACCGGAACGGAACCGTCTCGAATCGACGGAAGGAGCGATCATGACCCGATGGATGCAGCCGGTACGAATGGCGTGGAACAACATGTTCGCGGCCGTGCCGGGAATGATCCTGGCCATGGTCCGCTGGCTCTACTTCTGGGGCCTGGTCGCGCGCTCGTTCCTGGTACGCCAAGGCGCCCTCAAGCGCCAGCGCCCCACCATGGGCCGCGCACCGATGCCGACCTCCCCGGCCCTCGCCGCCCGCTCCAAGGCCGTTCCCGCCGCCGTCGCTGGCAGAGCGTAGAGAGGGGAGTCAGGCTTCAGGGATCAGGAATCAGGGA
>JACPRK010000025.1 GCA_016190005.1 Candidatus Wallbacteria bacterium
ACCGCTCGCGTCGACGCCGACGATCGGGCTGGCCGCTCCCGGGGCGACGAACGATGTCTCGAGCGCCGAGCTCGAGCGCACGGCCGACCCCCTGGTCTGGTTCTACGACGCCGCGATCGAGGTCGGAACCGGTAACGACGGGCTCGCCACCGTGGCCGTCGGCAACGCTCTGGACGCGGCGGGAAATGCGAACGGGCCCCCTTCCAACGCGACGTTCACGATCGACGTGACCGGTCCCACCGTGCTGCTCTCGTTCAGCCGGGCCGCAGGGCCGATCGGGGTGGGGCCGCTCACGATCACGGCGACCTTCGGCGAGCCGCTCGACACGACGCCGACGCTGGCGATCCAGGCCCCGGGCAGCGCGAACGACCTGGACACGACCCTGCTTACGGCCACGGCTGATCCGAAGGTCTGGACCCTGGCGATCGCGATCCTGTCGGGCACGGACACGGACGGCGCGGCGACCGTGACCGTCGCCGGCGTCGACATCGCGGGCAACCCGAGCCAACCCGCCGGCAGCTCAGGCTTCGAGATCGACGCGACCGCTCCGGCGGCCGACCTCACCTACAGCCGCGACCCGGCCACCGTGACCGCAGGGCAGCTCAGGATCACGGCCACCTTCGACGAGGCCATGACCACGGCCCCGACCCTGGCGATCGCCGCGCCAGGCACGGAAAACGACGTCTCGGCCACGGAGATGACTCCGACCGGCGACCCGAAGGTCTGGGTCTTCGTGGCGACAATCGTGAAGGGCACAGGCAATGACGGGGATGCCTTCGTGACGATCGCAGGCGGCACCGACGCGGCCGGCAACCCGAACCGTCCCGCGACGCACGGCTCCATCACGCTCAAGACCTCGATCCCAGGTGTCGAGCTGGCCTACAGCAGGAACCCGGCTGCGGTCGGCCTGGGCACCCTGGCCATCACGGCGACCTTCACCGAGCCGATCCTGACCGTGCCGAACCTGTCGATCGCGGCCCCAGGCTCGGTCAACGACGCGACTGGCGTGGCGATGACGGCGACCGCCGACGCAAGGCGCTGGGTTCACGTCGCGACCATCGCCCCCGGCGAAGGAGCCGACGGCCCGGCGCTCGTCTCCATCTCCAACGGACGAGGCGAGGGCGGATTGGAGAACTCGCCCGCGCTGAACGCCGCGTTCACGATCGACGCCACGGCACCGACGGTGGCGCTCACCACATCGAAGCCTGCTGAAGCCGTCGGGCCCGGCGCCTTCACGATCACGGCCGCGTTCAGCGAGCCGCTGGCAGCGCCCCCCACGCTCGCGATCTCGGCGCCCGGAAGTGCCAATGACGCCGTGAGCGCCATGAGCCCGACGGGCGACGCGAAGGTCTGGACCTACCTGGCGATGATCGTCGCTGGTAGCGCCAACGACGGCCAGGCCACCGTCGCCCTCACGGCCACGGACGCAGCAGGCAACCTGGCCGCGGACGCGCCGAACTCCTCGTTCACCATCGACACGACCGGGCCGGCCGTGACGCTCTCCTACAGCAAGAACCCCTTGGCCGTCGGTCCGGGCAGCCTCGCGATCACGGCGGCCTTCGATGAGGCCTTGGTCTCGTGGCCCACCCTGGCCATCGCGGCGCCCGGCAGCGCCAACGACGTGACGGCAACAGCGATGAGCCCGACCGCCGATGGAAGAGTCTGGACGCACGTCGCGACGATAGCGCCGGGAGACCAGGGCGACGGACTTGCCCTGGTGACGATCGCCGGCGCCACCGATTTCGCGGGCAACCAGAACCAGCCCGCCAGCCAGGCCACGTTCACGATCGGCGCGACGCCTCCAAGCGTCACGATGACCTACAGCCAGAACAGTGCGGCCGTGCGGCCGGGTCCCCTAGGGCTGACGGCCACCTTCAGCGCGCCACTGGCCACGACCCCGACGATCGCGATCGAGGCACCGGGCTCTGCCAGCGACCTGACCGCGACCGCGATGACATCAACCGCGGACGCCAGAGTCTGGACGCTCACCGCAACCCTTGCCTCCGGTGGCGGAGCGGATGGGCTCGCCGTCGTGGCCATCGCCAACGGCCGCACCCAGGCCGGCGTCGAAAACCTGGCCGCCGAAAACGCCACCTTCACGATCGACGGGACGCCGCCTGCCGTGGCCCTCACCTACTCGAAGCCGGTGACCGCCGTCGGGCCAGGCGCGCTCGCGATTACCGCCACCTTCAGCGAAGCCGTGACGACGACGCCCACGATCGCTGTCGCGGCCCAGGGCACTGCGAACGATTTCTTCGCAACGGCCCTGACCGGGACCGACGATCCGAAAGTCTGGACGTTCTCAGCCGTGATCGCCGCTGCAGCCGGGAGCGACGGTCTGGCGATCGTCGCGATTGCGGGCGGCTCCGACCTGGCGGGCAACGAGAACCAACCCGCCAGCAATGCCGAGCTCACCTTGGACGTGACGCGTCCCCAGGTGAGCCTCACGTACAGTCAAAGCGTGTCTGCCGTGACCTCCGGCGAGCTCGCAATCACCGCGAGCTTCTCGGAGCCGATCGCCTCGACGCCAACGCTGCTGGTCGACGCACCCGGCAGCTCCAACGATGTTCCGGGCGCTGCGATGACCTCCACCGGGAATCCCAGGGTCTGGAGCCACTCGACTCTCATCCGGCAACGCAGCGGGCTGGAGGGTCTCGCAACCGCATCCATCGTGAACGGCAAAGACGCAGCCGGCAACGAGAACCTGCCGGCAGTCGGCGGCCGCTTCTTCGTCGCACCCGAGACCTCGCCGCTCACGCCCAACCAGCCGCCGGTCGCCCGCATCCGGCCCCAGACGCTGGCCGGCGGTCCGCGTCTGCTTTCGATGGACGGACTCTCCTCCACCGACCCCGAGGGCGGGGCACTCACGTTCGCCTGGACGCTGGAGGAACGGCCCGCCGGTGCAGCCGGATTCGCCTCGGATCGAGCCACCATCGAGTATCCGGCTCGCCTGCCGGGAAGTTATCGCTTTAACCTGTCAGTGTTCGACTCCGGCTTGCTCGCCGGCTCCCAGTCGACGACCTTCACGGTCGCCAACGTGGCGCCGGTGGCAGTCGTACGGGAGCTAGCGGACATCGTTCTCGGGCGTGACGCCAGGACGACCGTACGGCTCGACGCCAGCGGATCGTTCGACGACAATGGTTCGCCGCTCACCTACCGGTGGACGATCGAGCAAGCGCCGGATCGTGCGGCCGGGCAGTCGGCGCCCACGACGCTGGCGGCGCTTTCGAACGACACTTCGGCACAGACCGAGCTCTCGTTTGCGAACACTGCCCGCTCGGGCACCGGCTCGTCTCTGCTTGCAGCCGGAGCGTACGTCGTCCGCCTGACCGTCTCGGATGGCGTGGAGACGAGCTCGGTCACCCAAAGGATTCGTGCCATCGATCCACTCTTCTTGCTCCCCGTGGCAGACGCCGGACCCGACCGGTCGATCCGCGTGACCTTCAAGACGGACGGTTCGCCGGAGCCGACGATCCCTGGCCTGTTGCCGAGCGCCGGATCGTCACCCGTTTCGACCGACCGGGTGACGCTGGACGGCCGGGAGAGTTGCGACCCTGCAAAGCGATCGATCACCTACACTTGGAGCGTCAGAACAGCACCTGCGGGTTCTGCTGTCACCGCACTTTCGAACGGCAACTCCGCCTTTCCGTCATTCAAGCCCGATCGCGCCGGTCGTTACCGGTTCCGTTTGACGGTGTCCAACGGCCTGGCCGCCTCGGCACCCGACGAGGTCGACGTGCTGATCCGCTCCGGGAACGAGCCGCCCGTGGCATTGCCGCGAAGCGAGGACCTGGCGCGCGTTCGCCGCTCATCACTCGCGAACCCGGTTCTGGCCTTCAACGTGGGAGATCGCATCGTGCTCGACGCGAGCGATTCGAGCGACCCCGACCCGGCCGATCGAGGCCAGCTCAGGTACCAGTGGACCCAGACGGAGGGAAGTCGGACTTCGCTGGAACCGGTGTCGACTGCGCCCGTGGTCTCGTTCGCCCCGGTCGGAATCGGACGAGCGAGCTTCGAGCTGACGGTGACGGACCCTCAGGGAGAGACGGATTCCCGCCCCGTCGGCGTGGTCGTGCTCCCGGCCGGCACCCAGGTCACCGACGGCGGCGTGCCGCTGGTATCGGTGGTGGCGAGCGCGAGCACCACGACGGCGACGGGCGGCGACTTCCCGCCGGAAGGCATATCGCTAGCCAGGCCGCGGTCGCTGCGCGTGGCAATTGCGTCCTCACCGCCCTCGCTGGTGGTGACGCTCTCGGCCTCGGTAACGCGGACGGCCACGACAGTCGATCGCCTCGACTTCGTCTGGCGCCAGGTCGCGGGTCCCACCGTGGTCCTGACGAACCCGGGCGAGAGTCGGACGGCAAGTCGGACCTCCGTGACCTCCTTTGCACCGACGACCTCCCGCATCCACGAGTTCGAGCTCTCGGTCTTCCCGCTCGATCCGGTGGGGTCGCGGACGGAGCTGGTCGCCAGACGGCGCATCCGGGTCGTGGTCGATTCTCCCGATTCGACGGTTCCCGAGGCAGCCGGCTCGGTGACGCCCGCGGCGCTCACGTCCGGCGTGACGACGGCCGAACGAACCATCACGCTGGACGCCACGAGCTCGCGGCTGGTCGGCGTCCTGGCGCAGAGGGGCCGGAAGCTGGCCTACAACTGGCGCCAGCTCGCAGGCCCCGAGGGCCAGTTCGAGAACCCGTTCTCCGCGCGCACGCGGTTCGTGGCGCCGCTGCCCAGGTCGACGGGTCCCGAGACCTTCCTCTTCGAGCTGACGGTCGACGTCACACCGCCGGGCGACCGCAGCGAGCCGATCTACTTCGCGGTGGAGCAGGCATCGAGCTCGGGCAGCAGCGTACCGGGCTCGAGCGCCGGCTCGCTCAGCGGCGGCGGGGGCGGCGGAGGCGGCTGCGGCCTGGCACGGGCCAGCGGTGGAGCCGGCCCAGGCTGGCTCGACCTCCTCTGGTATCTCCTGCCGCTCGCCTATCTACGCCGGCCAAGACCGGTGCTGCGCTGATCAGTCCCCTCGAAGCCAATTCGCCAGCGGCTGCCACGAGTCGGGCGCGAACGCGACGGCCAGGACCTCCAGCTCGCGGCTGGCGTAATCTCGCTGCGTCTGGCGCTCCAGTATCCGCCCGGCGACGGGGGACTGGCCAGCATCGAAGACCAGCTCGAGCCGATCTTCTGTCAGCTCGCCCGGCTTGATCGTCAGCGTCACCTCTCCCTCGCCGGCTTCGGTCACGATGGCGGGGACGGCTCTGGAACCGCCCGACGGATGGCACGTCACGCGCCTGGGCTGAGTCAATCGGACCCTGGCGGCGGGCTCCTCCACGACCGCCTCGAAGGTCCGCTCATGGCCATGCGGCTCGCCGGGCAGGATTGTGGCGGTCGGCCGTACCGGCACCTTGCCTTGCACGCGCGCGTAGGTCTGCTCGTCCATCAGCACCTGGCCCATCTGCAGGTAAGCCTCGGCGTTGGCGACCCAGTTCACGGGCTGGCCCAGCACGGTGTAATCCATCCTCGAGGGGACGCCCAGCCCGCAGGCGATGGCCACGCCTGTGGCCACGGCGACGGTTACCTCGATCTCGGGCTGGCCGCCGGCGCGGCGCGTCCGGTTGAACGAGGCGACCGCGCGGCGGATCGCCAGCGCCGACGTCACGGCGGAAACGGCGTCAGTGGACCTTTTGACGGGATTGCCCCAGACCGCCGTCACGGCCAGCACCAGAAAGCGGTCCAGCGTCCCTTCGGCCTTGAAGATCTCGCCGACGATGAGCCAGAGGCAGTCGTTGAGAGCCTTGACGGTCTCCTGGGGCGGCAGTTGCGCAAATGCAGGCGCCGGCCGCAGAGACGCGAGCAGCACCGTGATCGGGCGATACTGGCCGCCCGGCTCCCAGGCGACGCGGCGCTCCGCGACCTCTGGGACGAGCGAGGCCGGCAAGTATCTCGCCAGCTGAGCTCGCGTCAAGAGCTCCTGCTCCCGGCGCTGGGTTTGCCGGGTACCCGCCAGCGCGGTGGCCCCGACGACTGCGAGCGCGCCGAAGAGCGCTTGCTCCTCGACGGAGAATGGCGTCTGGCGACGCGTGCGGTCCGCGTAGAGAACGCCTAGCCGCTCGCCGCGGCAGACGAGCACGCAAGCCAGGGCCGACTTGGTCTGGCTCTCGAGCACGCTCCCCGAGCCGGCCATCGAGGGCTCCTCGGGCAGGTTCTTCACCAGGAACGGGCCGTCCGAATCGAGGACTCTTCTGAGCAGCGTCGAGCTGACCCGGAACTCGGCCATGGACTGGCCGGAGGCGGCATCCGCAAGCCACGACGCGTCCAGCCTGAGCGGCAGCGGGGGCTTCTCGGTGATGGCGCCGTACAGACAGAAGACCGCAGACCGATCGGCGTCGAACAGCGACCCGGCCGTTCGACAGAGCTCCTGCAAGAGCTCGAGCTCGCCTTCGATCGCCGCCAGGCTGGCCGCGGCCTGGTGGAGGCCTTTCAAGCTGGCCGGCACCCCGGCCTGGGGCTCCAGAGACCGGCAATCGCGCTCGGCCAGGCGGTCCTCCGAACCGTAGAGCTCCGAGAGGCTCACCGGGAGCTGAGGATTGTCGAGGAACCGCATCGGCGTTCGCCCGATCTGAATCCAATCCAGGTGGACCAGCCGCTTCGTGCGGACGGCAATGGAGTTGACCAGCGTGGTCGCGCCGGTGCCTAGGTCCTCCAGCAGCCAGCCGCCGTCTGCTGGACGGACGCAAGCGTGGAAGCCCGCCACACCCGGGTCGGCGAGCGGGATGGAGTTCGCGTCAGCGGCCCCGATCGTGACCGTTCCGCGTAGCTCGAAGGTCGCCTCGCCGCCTGTGGGGCGCGCCCAGGTGAGACGTGGTGGCGCCGTGGGCGCTGCCAGTCGGATCGGCTTCCTGCAGCTCGGGCACGGCAGCTCCTCGGGCGCGTGGCTGTCGGGGACGCGGCACTGCTTGTTGCACGAAGGGCAGACGACCAGCATGGGGTGTCACCAGACTAGCCGTGAGGCGCCCGAAATGCCACGATCGGGCAGCGGGGGGACCGAGGTCGGGGCCAGAGGTCTGGTGGGGCGGGCATCCTGCCCGCCCAGTTCAGGCAGGATCTACGAGCCCACGGGCGAAACCCAAGGATACTCTTGCAGCTCTGGCCAACGCTTGCGGGGGTTGTTCGAGATGTACTGCACCTTTTCCACCCACTCGGCCTCGTCTCTCACGATTCGGTCGAAGTACTCGTCCTGCCAGACGCCGCCTCTGATACCCTCGCCAGGCCCGATGCGCTTCGAACTGAACGATTTCCAGCTGTGCAGGATTGTCTCGAGGCGGAAGCCCTCCTTGGGACGGCACAACACGTGAACGTGGTCGTTCATGACCACGTAGGCATCCAGCTCGTACCTTTTCCCGTTGAAGTGCTCCAGCACAGAGACCATGAGTGAGCGATCGGACGGCGTCAACTCCGGATTGCCGCTCCGAATACGCCAGGTCACGAAGTAGGTCGCTCCGCCCAAACGCCAGTGGGGCAACCGATGCCTGTAACGAGCGAGTTGTGCTTCGACACGCGGGGGCACGTTGCCTATTGTAGCTGGGCGGGCAAGATGCCCGCCCCACCTGCAGAACGTACCCGCCTCTGCTTGGTTCGGCGCGGGCCCCCCTGCGGGACAGGCTCCCGGAGTGCCGGCCGGATTTGCGCGGGTGGCTCGTGGCGTGCTATAACTCGGGCTCCCATGGCGACTGCAACACCGGCTGTCAACGCGAAACCGCTCGTGCTGTCGTACCGGGGCCCGGTGCTGGAGAACGTCTTCTTCGGCCACGCGGTCGCCTACGACGCGCACGGCCGGCGGCTGTTCAGCCTGGGCAACAGCGCGCGCCTCACGCCGGTTCGCTCCTGCCTCAAGCCGTTCCAGGCGCTGCCCATCCTGATGGATGAGGTGCCGGCCCACTTTCGCCCCGAGGAGCGCGAGCTGGCCATCATGTGCGGCTCCCACGCGGCCGAGGCCGAGCATCTGGCTACCGTGCGCGCCATTCTCTCTCGCGCGGGCGCGGGCGAAGGCGAGCTCGGGTGCGGCGCCCCCCCGGGCAAGGGCTCGCGCATCTACCACAACTGCTCAGGCAAGCACTCGGGGATGCTGCTCTGGTGCGCGGCCCGCGGATTCCCCAAGCAGGGCTACCTCGATCCGCAGCATCCGCTCCAGGAGCGCATCCTGAGCGAGGTCCTCAAGCTCTCGCGCTCCGTCCGCCCGGAGGTGCCGGTGCTGGTCGACGGCTGCGGGGCGCCGGTGCCGGCCCTGCCGCTGGAGAAGATCGCCTGGCTCTACGCCCAGCTCGCCAAGCCGACAGGCCTGCCGGGCGCGCTGGCCGCGGGCCTGACAAGGGCGGCGGCGGCAATGCGCGCCCATCCCGTGCTGGTCAGCGGGACCGGGCTCTTCGACACGCGCGTCAACCAGGTGACGGGCGGCCAGGTCATCGCCAAGTGCGGCGCCGACGGACTGGCCTGCCTGGCCCATAGGGACAGCGGCACCGGCATCGCGGTCAAGAGCGAGGCCCCGGACATCCCGATGGCCCAGGCCGCCGCGCTCGGCGTGCTCAAGAGGCTTTCGCTCCTTTCGGCGGCCCATTACGAGACGCTGGCGGCCGAGTTCCTGGCGCCGCGCCGCAACTCCATCGGCCAGGATATCGGCCGAGTCCAGCTTGCCGGCGAGCTGGCCTGAGACTCGTGTCCCGAGAGCTCCGTCGCAACTACCTCATCCGCAAGAGCTTCCAGACGAAGCTGATCCTTCGCCTGTCGCTGATGATCCTGGTCACCTCCCTGATGGTGGCGCTGATCTTCATCGGCAGTCGCTACGTGGTGGCCATCGAGGCCGGCAACGTCGCGCACTTCGCGATGCTGGACGAGCTCTCGGGCCTCTTCTTCGAGGTGCTGGTCTGGTGGCTCCTGGCCTATCTGCTGCTCTTCGCCTTCTTTGCGCTGCGGTTTTCCCACGAGATCGCGGGCCCGCTCTATCGCTTCGAGAAAGCGCTGATGGAGATCGCCGACGACGGGCGGCTCGACGCCCGCATCCGGCTGCGCGAAGAGGACGACGAGGAGTTCCACTATCTAGCGGACCTGTTCAACCGCGCCGTGGGCCGAGTGCGGGACGCCGTCAGCCGCGCGCGCGAGGCGTCGGCAGGGCTGCGAGAAGCCGCCACGGCCACGCCCGCGGACGCGGCAGAGCTGGCCCGGCGCTGCGACGCGCTCGATGACGCGCTGCGTCAGGTCGCCGGCGGCCCGGCGGCGAAGCCCGCCGCGACGGCCCAGGGAAGCGACGGCGGACTGGGCTCCGACCAGTCCAAGCCGTAGGTCTCTCCGGCGGCGAGATCAGCCAGGCATCTGCAGCGCTTGCCGGCAGGCCTGGGCCAAGCGAATCCCGCGTTGCTAATGGCGGCAGCGCTCGGGATGGCAGGACACTCGCGGGGTGGTCTGGCGAGCATCGTGCCGCAGATGGCGCAAGCCTGGGCCGACAGCCGCTACGTGCAGGAGAGGCTCGGTCACGCCCAGCTCTCCACCACCCAGCTCTACACCATGGTCAGCATCCGAAAGCTCCAGCAAGTCCACGTCGCCACTCACCCCGCCGCGCGCCAGCAGGGCGAGGAAAAGGGCCGAGACCTCGCTCCAGAGCCCCCCGTTGCTGTCGTCAACACGACCGCTCCGCCGCCTCAGGACCCGGTCCAGCGGCTCGCCGACGCCCTGGCCGCCGAGAGCCAGGAGGAGCTCCAGACGCCCCTGTGACCTTGCGCAACGCCCCCTCATGGCGGTACGAAGAAGACATATGGATTGGCCCACGCTCCCCGAGAGCCCCTACCTGGACATCCACGCCCCCGACGACGTCTGCGTGCGCGGCACCCGGATCGATCTCTCGACCGTCGTCGACGAGTACAACAACGGCCGAGTCCCCGAGCAGACCGTGCTCGACTACCCCACCCTCTCGGCCGAAGCCGTCTACAGCCTCTTCGGCTACTACCTGGGGCACCAGAAGCTTGTCGACCGCTACGTCGCCTGCGTCCGCGAACGCTTCCAGGAACGGCGCGAGCTCTACAAGCCCAGAGCCGACTCGCCCCTGGAGCAAAAGCTCAAGGCCTACCGCGCCACCCGGCAATCGGCGTGAGACCCGTCGCCTTCCTCTTCGACGAGCACGTCACGCGCACCTTCGAAGAGCCGCTGCGCAGAAGGGTTCCGGGCGTCGGGCTGTATCGAGTGGGGCATGAACCCGCTCCTCCCGTGACCCGTCGGACCCGGAGAACCTCCTCTGGTGCGAAGAGCACCACGCCATCCTCGTCACGATGGACCACGCCACGCTCCCCACCCACTTCGGCGACCATCTGGCCGCAGGCCACCGGTGCTGGGGACTCCTCGTCCTCAACCCGCAGAGCGCCTTCGCCAGCTGTCTGGACGACCTGGTCACCGTCGCCGGCGCCTCCGTGGCCGAGGATTGGCTCGACACCCTGCGCTATCTGCCGCTCTGAGCGCACCCGTTCCAGGCACGCACAGGCTTCGGCAGACTTCTCCCTTCGCCGCTAGAATGACGGAAGTGCAGGCGGAGGCAGCGAAAGGGAAGCACCGGTTGGCGGCCCTCGATACCGCCCCGCAGGGCGCTGCTCGCGCCCCTTTCGCCGCCGGCGAACGCGAGCGCGAAGAGGCAGGCACCGCCGTCTCGGGCCGCCCCCCGGCGGGCTCAGACCTATTCGGCTGCCCCGCGGCGCCCCGGTCGAGCCCTGTAGCTCGCGGCCGCCCGGGGTGGGCGGGGCGACCTCGAGGGCGGCGCCCAGGGCGCCGGCCGACCGATGGGCCCCGAGCGGCGGGCCGAGCTTCGCCGCTGCCGCGAAGAGCGGTTGCCCGGGCGCCGGACTGGCCGGCCGGCAGCGGCGCATCGAGGCCCGTCGCTCGGGGCCCGTACCGTTTCCTGGGTGGGCTCGGGCGGCCCCCCGCCCGACTTCAACCGTCAGTACCTCAGCCGGGGACGCTGGCCCCAAAGGAACGTTCCAGTCCACTCGCGCACGGCCGCTCCCCCCAAGCGACCCAGGCGCCTCCCCTGCCGCGCAGCCGCCGCTTCGCTCCTGCGGACGAGGGCTTTCAGCCTTGCCGTATAAGCAACGTTGCGCCAGACGGGGACCCGCGCGGGCCGCTGGCCCGCGCTCAGAGCTCGCCGGACGGCTCGCTCCGGTCCCCGCAGTCGAACGCAGCTTATCCGGACGGCGAGAGAGCTTTCAGGACTGGCGAGGCCTGGAAGCGGTTGGCCCCTGCGCTGCGCTCCTCGAC
>JACPRK010000176.1 GCA_016190005.1 Candidatus Wallbacteria bacterium
CTTGAGGGGTGAGGCTTGAGGCTTGAGGGGTGAGGGGGGGGCTCTGCGGCCTGACGCTTGACGCCTGCCGGTCAGAAGATCTGGGATTCGCAGACGACGTTGTAGAAGTGGCCGACGGATTCGTTCCAGCGGTTGACCTCGAAGGCCTGGCCTGGGGCCTGGTCCTGGAGGAACTTCTTGGCGTCGGAGGGAGACTGGAGATCGGCCTTGCCTTCGAGGAAGGCCTTGGCGAGCTCGATGGCGGCCTGGATGGCCATGATGTTGAAGGGGGCATACCAGGTGGCGAAGCGGCCGGATCGGCCGGCCTCTTTGACCTTCTCGCGGATCTGGTCGGCGAGGAACTTCATGTCGCCGGACTTCTCCTTGGGGATCTCGATGCCCAGGGCGCCCGGGTAGCCGTGGGTGGGGCTGGGACAGCACTGCTCGGGATAGAGTGCGCCGCCGTCCAAGACGGCGCGGATGAGCGGCTCCTGCATGCCGCAGTTGGTGCTGAAGAAGGCGATGTCGGCGCCGTGCTCGGCGATCTTGCGCGGCACGTCCTCCAGGACGAACTGCTGGGTGGCGGGCAGCCCGCCCTCGCCCATCGGGTCCGGGGCGCTCACGTTCAAGAACTCGATCCCGATCTTCTTGGCCTCCTCCTCCATCTTCTGGCGGCGCTGGGCCAGCAGCTGCATCGACATGTGGCGCGGGAAGCTGTAGTGGAGGAACTTCTTGGCGCCCATCTTCTTGGCCAGGTTGATCATGTTGACGCCGCGGGCAAGGTTGTCGGTGTTGAAGACGACGTCGGCGGCCTTGTTGATCTGGTCGACGTCCTCGTGAGGCTCGACGAGGAGGAACTTCATGTCGGGCCGGTTGGCCTTGACCTTCTGGATGGCGGCCATGGTGCCCGGGATGGCCTGGGCGATGACGATGGCCTTCACCTCGGGGTCGGCTGCGAGGCCGGCGACCTGGGAGATGGTGGTCTCCTGCTCCTGCATGAAGTTGTCGGGATAGGTGACGTGCTTGACGATGGCGGGGTACTTCTCTGCCATCGTGGCGGCAGCGCGGAACTCGTCCTCACCCTGGCTGACGGTTCCAGTGACGATGCCGATCTTGAAGGGGCCGGCGGCCGGCTTCGGAGCCGCGGCAGCGGGGGCAGCGGCTGTGGGAGTGGCGGCGGCGGGCGCAGGATCGGCGGCGCGCGCGATGGAAGTGGCCAGGAACAGGGCGGCGCAGGCCCCCAGGACCCGTGTGGCGACTCTCGAGGGTGTCATGATCGGCTCCTTCTGCCCGGACCGGTCGTCAGGAAGGGACGGGCGGCGAATTATAGGCATCGGGGGGGCGAAGATAGAAGGTGGAAGATAGAAGGTAGAAGGTGGAAGGAGTAGTCAGTAGCCAGTAGACAGTAGTCAGTAGGGGCGGTGGAGGTACGGCTGCGGCCGATGTGGCAGCCTATGCTTTTGCCGCTTGCGACTCTGCGCTCTCCCAGCCCACTGAAGCCTGATCCCTGACCCCTGAAGCCTGTCCCTCACCTCTCAAGCCCCAGGCCTCAAGCCTCACTCCTCACTCCTCACTCCTCGAGCCTCGATCCCGGCGGGGTCACTTGCGTCGGTAGGTGATGACGACGGGTTGGGAGGCGGAGTCCTGGGGGTACCACTCCTGGCGGAACTGGGTGGGGGTCAGGAAGACGACCTTCAGGTTGTGCATAGCGGTGACGGTGGAGTTCATCATGTTGGTGGCGTCGAGGAACTTGAAGAAGAGCTCGCGGACGTCCTTGGGGATGGAGTCGGTGCGCATGCGGGGCTGGGTGTTGGAGGAGCAGTAGTGGGTGAGCATCACCTGGTCGCCGACGGGGTGGTAGACGGTGACCATCTCGGACTCTCCGGTGAAGGTGAGGGTCTCCATCAGGGCGGTGCCTCGGGAGATGGGCTTGATGGAGAGGGTGACTGTCACTTTCTCCTTGCCGAAGTCGGCGACGCCGTCCCAGCTGCCGACGAGGGTCTTGAGCCTGTCGAAGGCTGCGTACCGGGCAGGTTCGGCGGCGCGGACGGGCGGCGCTGCGGTCGCGACCGCGAGGCCACCCAGCAGGACGGCGTGAACCAATCGAACGCACAGGCCCATTTGCATCATTCGACTCCTATCGCAAGGTCCGGGCGGCCGGCGCGCTCGAGCCATGATCGGGCTTCCCTGCCCCAGCCGCGGGGCAGGTCCTCCCCGCGGCGCCAGACGGCCGCCATGAGCAATCCGGCGCGCAGCATCGCCAGGCGGTCGCCGCTGCGGGCGGCGGCGAGCCAGCGGAAGGCGTGATCCGACGGGTAGTTGACAGGCGACGGCACTTCCCTGCCGTTGACGACGAGCTCCACATTTCTCAGCTCGAAGGGCGAGCGCCCCTTCATACGAGCCAGAAGAGCCTTCGGGTCCTCGAGCAGCCCGATTTCCCAGAAGACGAGGGACGAGTCGTGGATGGCCGCAGCCAGCCATCTACCGCCGGGCGAAAACGCCAGCGCACCGACGCCGCGCTCGCCCGACTTGAGCCGTGCCTTGACGCGCCGGGCGGTCATGTCCCAGAGAACGATCTCGCCGTCCTTGCTGCCGGTGGCCAGTGACTTGCCGTCGGCCGAAAAGGCGGCTGCGAGAATCCGGGACGAGTGTCCCTCCAGGGCCGTGGCGACCCGGTCGCCCGCGACCAGGTCCCAGACGTGGAAGGCGCGCGCGCCGCCGACGCGGATGAGCGTGCGGGCATCGGGGCTGTAGATCAACTGGTCCAGCCCCTCGACGGGCCCCTCGATCCGACCCAGGTCGCGGCCGGTCTCCCCATCCCAGACGTGGACTCCCCTCCCCTCCTCGGCGGCGGCAACGAAGCGGCCGCGGGAGCAGATGGCGACGTGGGTGAACTCGACTCCGCCTTCGGCGCGGAGCACTTTCGACGCCCCCCCCAGCTCTTCCCAGCGCACTTGACCGTGCGAGAGTGTCGCGGCCCGGACCTGCCCGTCCGGCATCGCTCTCAGGCTTCTGGAGCGGCTGCGGCCGACCGCGCGCCGGCCGCTCTCCCGGCCGGTCACGACATCCCAGGTCACGACCTCGCCCGCGGCATTCTCGAAGAGCACGGTCCGTCCCGAGCGCTCGAAGACCGGTCCTCGGCTCGCCGCGACCGCCGCGCTCGTCCGGGAAAGCTGGCAACGGCTCTCCAGGTCCCAGAGCCGGACCACTCCGCCGGCGTCGAGCGTGGCGAAGAGAGCCGAGTCGACGCCAGAAGCCGGGCCGCCCACAGACGCTGCCGCCGGCTGGAAGTCGAGGCCCGTCACCTCCTGCTCGATCGCCAGGCGTCCCGCGGCCGCCGACCCGACGCGCACGTCCCAGAGCCGCATCGTCCCGTCGCGCCCAGCGCTGACGAGCGTCTGGCCGTCGGGCGAGAAGGCCAGGTCGTGAACGGCATCGGCGTGACCTTCCAGGACCAGCGCCTCCTGGCGGTTGCCGAGCGTCCAGACCCGGATTGTCATGTCGTCGGACGCCGTCGCCAGCAGCCCCCCGCCAGGGCCGAATGCCATCGCGGTGACGGGCCCCAGGTGGCCGGCCAGCACCGCCGCGGCCTGCCACTTCTCCAGATCCCAAAGCAGCACGTGCCGGCCGTCTTCATCCGGGCAACCGCCCAGTGCCAGGACAGTGCCATCCGGACTGAATCGCGCGATTCTGGCTGGTGACGCCGTGTCGACCACTGCGATCTTGAGCTCGCCGCTGGTCACGTCGCGGAGCGGCACGGACTGCTGTCCGCTGGCCGCCACCACACGCGAGCCGGCCAGGTCGATGTCGAGCGCCCCCAGCCCGGCCACGGGCTGCTGCTGGCGCCACAGGAGCCCGGGCTGCGAGGAAGTTCCTTCCGCCAGCTCCCAGCAGGCCATCGTCTGGTCGGCGCCGGCCGTCATGACTCTCGCCCCCGCGCGGTCGATGGCCAGGGCCAGCACCGGCGCCGTGTGTGCGCGGACGGCGGCCCGGGCTGCTCCAGAGCGGGCGTCCCAGACGCGCAGCGTTCCGTCTTCCCCGCCGCTCACGAGCAGCTCGCCGGCGCGAGCGTACCCCAGGGCGCCGACCCATCCGGCGTGCCCGGAGAGCGCAGCCGTTTCCGACTGGGTCTCGATATCGCGCACCCGGATCACCCCGTCGTGTCCGGCGAATGCCACCGCCCGGCCATCGGGCGAGAACGCCACGGCCAGCTGCGGCCGCCGGCCGGGCGACCGCACGGTCCAGAGCAGCCGCCCCGCGTCGGCGCGGCCGGCCACGATCGAGCACGCCGTTGCGGTCGGCAGCGCGCGTCCCTCGGGGCATTTTTCCAGCGCCAGCGCCGCGAAGTGCGTTGCGCGGTCGAAGGTCTTGCGCGCCGCGGCCCCCGAGGCCTTCTCGGCGTAGAGCTGCGCGGAGTTGAAGTTGGTCTCCTCGAGTGCCAGCCGCAGCGCCTCCTTCTCGCGGCGATGCCGGAAGTTGAGGAAGCTGATGTTCAGGAGCACTCCCAGCGTGACCAGGACGAGGAGCGCCACGCCGGCCGTCGCGGCCGGCCGGGCCCGCGCCCATTTCACCAGACGCTCCCGCGGCGTGTACGCCAGCCCCTCGAGAAGCCCGCCCATCTGATAGGTATCGACTGCGGCGATCAAGGCTCCGACGTCCGCGTAGCGCTGCGCGGGCTCCGGGTTGGTCGCCTTCTGGATGATGGCGGCCAGCTCGCGCGGGATGCGTTCGGGGATGACGGCGAGCTCGGCGTGGGGGCGGCGGTGGACGACCTTGTCGCTGTCGATGGTCGGCAGGTCGGTGAAGCGGCGGCCCACGACCAGCTCGAAGAGGATGACGCCCAGGCTGTAGACGTCGGAGCGGGCGTCGGCGAACGGGCGGCCGAAAGCGCCGAGCTGCTCCGGGGCGGCGTAGCCGGGCGTGCCGACCAGAGCCGGGCCGGCCGCGGCGGGATCGTTCAGGTCGAGCGCCACGCCCCAGTCGGCGACCAGCGCCTCGCCGGCGGGGGCGATGAAGATGTTCTCGGGCTTCAGATCGCGGTGGATGATGCCCAGGCGGTGCGCGTGCGCGATGGCGCGGCAGATCTCCAGAAAGGTGACGAGCAGTCGCGAGAGCGGCCGCTCCTCGATGCAGCCGCAGCTGGCGAGCTGGCGGAGCTCCCGGGCCATCGTCGGCGAATCTCCCGGCACTCGCATCATCGAGCACCACGGGTTCCAGCGCGAATCGCGCCAGAGGTCGTAGATGGGGAGAATGTTGGGGTGCGAGAGTCGCGCCGTGATGCGGGCCTCGCCTGCCTGACGGGCGCGCTGTTCGGCGTTGACGCCGCCGGGGTCGCGCAGGCCCTTGATGGCGACGGTGCGGTTCAGGTGACGATCGTGGGCCTCGATGACGATGCCCATGCCGCCCTCGCCGATGACGCCGCTCGGGCGGTAGCGGTCGCGCAGGTTAGCCGGGAAGAGGGCCCAGAGCGAGTCGAACCAGTCGGGCGCTCGCCCGGCGCCGGCCGCGTCGGGCGCCTTCTTGCGGAAGGTGTCCGCGCCCTCGTCCTTCGGTCGATCCAGCAACCGCGCACCGGTGGGAACGGGCGGTTCGACCCCCTCGTAGAGGTCGAGAGGCGCCTCCGAAGGAGTCGAAGGGGCTTCCGGCTCTTTTGTATCCTTGGGCTCCCCGGCGCCCGAGTAGAGGTCGAGCTCGCGGCCGTCGTCGTCCAAGCCTGCTTCACCCTCTCAGCGTGGGCTGGTGCGTGTAGAGCACCACGGGGATAGGCTCCGCGAAGCCCTTGGCCGTGATCGCGGGATGCTCGCGGAAGCCCTTGAGCGGCGGATCGAAGTAGGCGGGGTCCCGCCGGATGACGTCCCTGACGGCGTCGAAGGTCTCGCGCGACATCAGGATCTGCCCGCCGCCGGCCTGCGAGCAGAGCCGTGCCGCCAGGTTCACATTCGCGCCCAGGACGGTGTAGTCGCTGCGCCGGCGGGTGCCGATGTTGCCGACGACCATCTCACCCGTGTGGATGCCGACGCCGACCTGCAGGTCGTGCAGCTCGACGACGGGGCTCTGCCTCCACCGCAACAGCAGTCCGTACTGAGCCTCCACCATCCCGATGGCCACGCGCAGGGCAAGCGCCGCGTGGTCCGGCGTGTGCACCGGCGCACCGCAGAGGACCATCACCTCGTCGCCGACGATCTTGTCGACCGTGGCGCGGCAGCGGTCGACGACCTCGATCATCGCCTCCAGGAACTCGTTGATGAACTCGCAAACCTGCTCGGGGGCCAGCGTGGACGAGGCGCGCGTGAAGCCGCGCAGATCGGCGAAGACGACGCTCATCCGGTAGCGGCTGGTGCGGAAGAAGTCCTCCTCCGTCCGCTGCTTGAGCATCTCCATGACCTCGGCGCCGACGTAGCGCGAGAAGTACTCCTCGATGCGGACCTTCGAGGAGACGTCCTCGACGCGGAAGTGGCCGCCCTTGGGCGTCGATTCGGCGTGGAAGACGTAGTGAAAGGTGCGGCCCGAAGGGTCGCGGCGCTGGGCGGCGAAGTCGGCGGGAAACCCCTGCCGCCGGGCGTCGCCAAGCAATGTGGCCAGGACGCCGTGGGCCCAGGGGAGACGATCGATCTCGGCCAGCGGGCGGCCCTTGAGCTCGTGGGGCGCGGGCGCCCGGTCGCGCCCGTCGAAGAGCAGCGCGCACATCCTCGAATTGACGTCGACGATGCGTGACTCGCAGTCCACCCAGAGCAGCGGGTCCAGCGTCTCCATCACGGTACGGGGAACCTGAAGGAAGGAGCGGCTGAAGCTTCCCGGCTTGCCGTCGCCGTAGAGCCGGAGCTTGGCCCAGCTGTGCTCCAGCTCTTCCCGGAAGAGCCGGATCTGCTCGAGCGCCTCGTCGAGCGTGGCGGGGTCCTTTGCGGGGAGATTCAGCATGACGGCAGGTCCCTTCTCAAGGTGCGCCGATCGGACGGCCGATGTCGAAGAGGCGCTCGGGGCCCTTGCCGCCTCTCTTGAAGTAGTCGAACCCAGGGGAGCCGTCGCGGAGCCAGACGCGCACCCGCTCGTAGCGGAGCGCCTCGGGGCCCATCGCCGGCATCGTGGCACTGAGCGTGGCGCCGCCCGAGTCGAGCGACAGCCTGGCCGAGCGCAGCGCGATCGTGAGGTAGCTCTTCTCGCGACCCAGCGACCGCAGGGTCTCCCAGAGTCCCTGGGCCTCGCTGCCGGCATCGAGGATCACGGCCCAGCGGCGCTCGAGCAGGGCGCGCGGATTCTCGCCCGTGATCTCGAGCGGCAAACACTCCGTTGTCCTCCGGGAGACCGGGTTACCGACCTGGGTGAACTCGTACTCGAAGCAGGCCGTCACCGCGGCGACGGGATCGTTGGCGGCAAGAGGGGAGGCCAGGAGCAAGGCCAGCAGCAGCGATCGCACGGGGGCACTATACAGAAGGCAGAAGTCGGAAGGTGGAATCGGGAAGGCGGAGAATCGCAGGCCAGATTTCACCTGATTTCAGCGCCATTGGAGGAGACATTGCCGTAGGGTGCGGGGCGTGCTAACATCCGCGGCTTCCACCAAAGACGCCATGCCGTCCGAAATGTTCACGCTCTCGATGGAAAGAGCGCGCGAGGTACTGCGCGCCCGCTTCGGGTTCGAGTCATTCCGAGGCGGACAGGAGGCGATCGTCCGCTCCGTGCTGGCCCGGCGCGACGTGGTCGGGGTGATGCCGACAGGCGCGGGGAAGTCGCTCTGCTACCAGCTTCCGGCGTTGATGCTGGACGGCCTGACCCTGGTCGTGTCGCCGCTGATCGCGCTGATGAAGGACCAGGTCGACGCGCTCCAGGAGCGGGGTATCGCCGCGACCTTCGTCAACTCCAGCCTCTCGGGGACAGAGCAGACCAGTCGAATCAACGCCGCGCGCGCCGGCCAGTACAAGCTGCTCTACGTGGCGCCCGAGCGTTTCAAAAACGTGTTCTTTCGCCAGGCGCTGGCGGGCAGCTCCATAGACCTCTTCGTCGTGGACGAGGCGCACTGCATCTCGCAGTGGGGTCATGACTTCCGGCCCGACTACCGGCGCATGGGACCCATTCGCGCGGAGCTGGGCCACCCGCCGACGGTGGCGCTGACGGCGACCGCCACGCCGGAGGTGCAGCGCGACATCGCGGCCCAGCTTGCGATGCGGACGCCCGAGATGCTGGTGACCGGCTTCCACCGGACGAATCTCTTTCTATCGGTGGCCGATGCCGGTGCCGCGCCGGAGCGTCTGTCCGCGATGCGGGCAGAGATCCGGCGGGCGGGGCTTCCGGGTATCGTCTACTGCGCCACTCGCAAGGCGGCCGAGCAAGCCGCCGGCATGCTGAGCCAGGCGGGCTACAAGGCGCTGCTCTACCACGCGGGCCTGGCCGACGACGAGCGCACGGAGGTCCAGGAGAACTTCATGGGCGGCGGGGCGGACCTGGTGGTCGCCACCAACGCGTTCGGGATGGGCGTCGACAAGGCGGACATCCGTTTTGTCATCCACTTCAACCTGCCCAGAACCCTGGAGGCGTACTACCAGGAAGTCGGCCGCGCCGGCCGCGACGGAAATCCCTCGCGCTGCCTGCTCCTCTTCAGCCACGGCGACGTGCACGTGCAGCGTTTCATGCTCGAAGGGAACTACCCGCCGGAGTCGCTCGTAGGGGACGTGCTCGACGCCGTGCGGGAGGCCGGCCCGGC
>JACPRK010000177.1 GCA_016190005.1 Candidatus Wallbacteria bacterium
ACACACGACTCATTTTCGGACGAAAATGAGTCGTGTGTCCCCGGTTTTCCCGGGCCTCCGTCGAGCAGAGGGCCGAGGAGCCAGGCAAGCAGGAAGGTGTTGCTGGTGCCGATGAGGATGAGCCACGTCCAGCCCAGGCCGATGCGGCCAGTCTCGGCGGCCCACAGAAGCGCGGCGTTCGTCAGCGCGGCGAGAAGCATGGCGGCGACATTGGCGCGATCGGCGCGGCGCTCGGTGAGCAGTCCCAGCAGAAAGACGCCGAGCAGCGAGCCGAAGGTGACCCCGCCGATCTTGAAGGCCAGCCAGAGCATGTTCTCGAAGTAGCTGAAGCCGTAGGCGATGAGGGCGAGCAGCAGACCGAAGACGATCACGGCGGCACGGCTGACCAGCAGGTAGTGGCGGTCGGAGCGGCCGGGCCTGAGCGCAGGACGGTAGATGTCATTGACGAAGCTGGCAGCCAGCGAGCCGAGCGGGGAGTCGATGCTGGCCAGGATGATGGCGGCGAGCATCAGCCCGCGGAGGAACTCCGGCATCGCCTGGTTGACGAAGTGCGGATAGATCTCGTCGAGCTTGGCGGCCATCCCGAGCGGGCCCGGGTGCTGGGCGTAGTAGGCGAAGAGCCCGGCGCCGACCGTCAGGAAGACGACCAGGACGCAGAAGCTGCCGACGATGGTGAGGAGCATCGTCCGCTGGCTCTGGCGGCGCGTTTCGACGGTGAGCAGGCGCTGCATCAGATCGTGGTCGGTGCCAAAGGCGGCAAGAGAGCCGACGAATCCATTGGCAATGGCGACGTAGATGAGGTGAGGGTCGGAGAAGAGCGCGTCGACGAAGCGGCCGCTGAACAGGCCGGGACCCCAGTCGAAGATCTTGGTCTTCCCGTGGGTCGCGGCGAAGGCAAGGATGGCCGGCAGACCGCCCGGGAGCGTGTAGTGGAGGAAGCCGATGGTGGCCAAACCTCCCCCAAGGAAGGTGAGCGCCTGCACCACGTTGGTCCAGACGACGGCCTTCACGCCGCCGTGGGCGATGTAGACGATGCTGACCGCGGTGAAGAAGATCAGCGTTCCCCAGAGCGACCAGCCGAAGAGGATCTTCACGGCCATGCAGGCCACGAGAAGCCGGACAGCGCTACCGAGGAGCCGAGTGAAGAAGAAGAAGCAACTCCCGGCGATCTGGGTGGCCTGGCCGAAGCGGACGCCGAGGAACTCGTAGATGGTGGTGCAGTCGAACCGGTAGAAGGCCGGGATGAAGAGGAACGCAATGGCGACGCGAGAAAGTGCGGAACCAATGAAAAGCTGCGCGTACTGCCAGTTCTCGCGATAGGCGGTGGCCGGCACCGAAATGATGGTGAGCGCGCTGATCTCGGTGGCGACGAACGACAGACACGCGGCCCACCAGGGGACGCGCCGGCCGCCGAGGAAGAAATCGTTGGTCCCTGTCTCCTCTCGTCCGGCCAGGTAGCCAACGAGGAACAGGAGCGCCACGAAGAAGCCGACGACGGCGAAGTCGCCGCCGGAGAGGTGGCTCGAGGCAACGGTAAGGGGGGACATTGGAGGCTCGAGGGGTGGGGCGCGGGGGCAGGACAGGACCGTTAAGTTATCGGCAGGAAATGGCCGAAGTGTACAACGGGGCGAGGAGAATTCGCCCGGGCATCCGTTCGAGGAGGCATCGTGATCATCCGACCCCGCTGGACCCTGGTAGCGCTGGCTTCGGTGACGGCTTCGGCCGCGACGTGGTTTCTGACGGCGGACGCGCCCGGGCCCAAGGCCTCGAAATCGTCGTCGAGCGCCAAGGCTGGAACAGCACCTTCGATGGCCCGTGCGGTTTCAGCCAGGGTAGCGCCGCTCCGGCCACCGGCCGCGATACGGCTCGAGCCCGCGATGGGCGGCATCGCGGTTCCACCGGCCCAGCCGGAGCTTCCGAAGGACCTGGGACGCCCGGATGCGGAGGCACTCCTATCGGCGGCGATTGCGGCGACACCCGGCGATGCGCGCTTGTACTTGCAGCAGGCGTCGGTCGTGCACTCGCGCGGCCGGTGGGCCGAGGCCGTCGCACTCCTGGAGACCGCTCTGGAGAAAAACGCCGAATTCACCGAGGCCTGGATGGCGCTCGGCATGGTGCAGGCGGAGCGAGGCCGGTACGTGCAGGCGGCAGCGGCGTTGACGCGCGGCGTGGCCTGCGACCCGGAGGACATGGGTATGCGCTATCAGCTGGCGCTGATCCACGCGAAGCTGGGCGAACACCAGAAGGCCATCGAGGGATTACGCGCCGCCTCCCAGTGCACGCCGCCTGTCGCCGGTGCCGCTGCGGCCCTGGCGCGGCTCTGCGGTCAGCCGGGCATCGCAGAGGCTCTCAAGAAGTTGGAGCTTCCTCGATCCGAGCGCAGCGGCGCCGACGAGCTGGAGGAACCCAGCGCCGCCTCGGGGTCCGCGAGTCCCAGCCAGGTGGGTGCGGCGGCCGAGGCCGCTCCACAGGCCGAGGTCGCCCGGTTGACGAAGCGCATCCAGGACAATCCGGCCGATCTCATCGCAGTGAACAACCTGGCGATCCTTCACAGTCGCGATCCGCGGATGGCCACCTTCGCGGACGCGTTGTTCGGCGTGCTCGAGTCCTACGAGCCCGAGCAGGAAAGCCTGCGCCAAAACATCGAGACCTTCAGGCAGTATCGAGCAGGGAAGGCTCGAGAAGTGACGTACGGGCGCACGGGCGAGGTGCTGACGCTGAGTCGCAGGTAATGGGGCACGGCGTAGAATCCCCTGGCGAGATCCCAGCACAATCCGACCCAAGATCCCGTGGGCGAGGGGGGGGCATGTCACACAGGCGGGCCCTTCGAATCACCTGGGGCATGGGCTAGGGCAAGGGCATGGGCATGGGCTCGGGCATGGGCATGATCAGACGCGAGGGGGACCCGTGCGGGACATGCTCCCGGAGCGAGGGGTGCGCGCGCGGTTCACGGGTAAGCTCCCCGCTCATGCTGAGCTTGTCGAAGGATGATCTGCACGGGATGCGGCCTCTGCGCGACGCGCCCTTCGACAAGCTCAGGGCGAGCGGTTACCGTGTGATGCCCCCTCCCACCTTCTGCGAGAGCACCCCGGAGCGAGGGACGTGACCGCATTCGGGGCGGGGCTGTGATATAAACGAGGGACGTCCGCGGGCCCGGAGTACGGGGGCACGGGGCTGCTCGAATCTCTGACTCCGGCGACAGGAGGTCCTCCCGAAATGCTCCAGGCCATCAAGAACTTCGCGCGGTCGATCCTGGCCCTGCCGTACGACGGGGGCATCTTCAAGGAGCGGCCGTCGGACCCGATCGAGAAATGGAACTGGTGCCGGCAGCACAAGCTGTTCAGCGTGGTCGTGCTCTATTCGGAGGACTGCCTGGCGAGCGAGCTGGCCGTGCGGACGGCCGTGGCGATGGAGCCCGATCTCCGCAACACAGCGACACCCGTGTTCCTGTCGGATCGCCAGCCGGGCGCGCGGGAGCTGGCCTCGCAGCTGGCGCCGGGCAAGATGCCTGCGATCGTCTTCAGCGACCGGGAAGGTCATCCGCTGCGGAGCTGGGGGACGACCTTCAATCCGGTCGAGGTGCTGGCCGTAGTCTCCGCGACGGTGAAGGCGCAGTCTGCATCCTGAGGAGCTCGGGGCCCGGGTTCAGCGCCGCGCCAGCGAAGCGAGAACCTGGACGGCGATCGAATCCAGAAGGCGCTCCCGCTCCGCGGTCTCGCCGGGTTGCGCCGTGGCAAAACCGGAGCAGCCGAGTTGCTTACCGCCCAGTCCGTAGCGCGCCCGCAGAGACTCCAGCCGCTCGACTTGGTCCCGCTCGAGGAGCTTGGGCCCACCTAGCAGGCGCGTGAACAGGAGCACGCGAGCGAACTGCTCGACACCCTCCATCTTGTTGTAGGCATCCATGAGGGTGGCACCGGCGGCGAGCACTCCATGATTGGCGAGGAGAACCACGTCGCTCGTCCGCACCAGAGGGGCGATCGATTCAGGCACCTCATCGGTCGACGGGAGCGCGAAGGGCGCCAGCGGCACGGCCCCCAGCCCGACGACCGACTCCGTCATCAGACACGCGTCGAGCGGGAGGCCGGCGCAGGCAAAGGCCGTGGCGGTAGCAGGATGGGCGTGAACCACGGCCCGGACGTCGGGCCGCTCGCGATACGTCCGCGTGTGCATCGCCAGCTCGCTGGACGGTTTGCCCGGGCCCGAGAGCCTTTTGCCCTCGAGATCGGTCACCACCAGATCCGACGGTTCCAGAAACCCCTTGTTGGCCCCGGATGGCGTCGCCAGGATGCGGTCCTCGCCAAGCCGCGCGCTGACGTTGCCGTCGGTGGCGACGAGATAGAACCGGTCGTAGAGCCGTCTGCAGACCTCGGCAATTTCCCGGCGCAGCGCGTGTTCGGACATGGAGGCTTGGGGCTCGAGAAGTGAGGCTTGAGGCTTCAGGGATCAGGCTTCAGGGATCAGGCTTCAGGGATCAGGCTTCAGGGATCAGGGATCAGGGCCGGCGAATCTATCCAAAGTCCCCCGGGGATCCGCTCGGGCTGAGCTTGTCGAAGCCCAGTATTGAAGCGGCTATGGCCCCTCGACAGGCTCGGGCGAACGGTTCCATGGAGTTTGTCAGCACCCTCTCGAGAGCAAGGTTCAGGTGGACAGTGGGAGGCGCGGGCGGGGGGCGCCGGGGGGACTTCTACCTTCTCGCATCCCCCTACTGACTACTGGCTACTGGCTACTGACTACTCTCTCAGTCCTCGAGCGTGCTGGTATCGCCCTCGGGCAGTCCGAGCTCGCGGGCTTTGAGAAGCCGGCGCATGATCTTGCCGCTGCGGGTCTTGGGGAGTGACGGCAGGAAGGCGATCTCGCGGGGGTAGGCGTGAGCGGCGAGGCGCTTGCGGACGTAGTTCTTGATGTCCTTCTCGAGCTCCTCGGAAGCGGTGAAGCCGGCGCGGAGGCTGACGAAGGCCTTGACGATCTCACCGCGCTCCTCGTCGGGCTTGCCGATGACGGCGGCCTCGGCGACGGCGGGGTGCTCGATGAGGGCTGATTCCACCTCGAAAGGTCCGACGAGGTGTCCGGCGGTGTTGATGACGTCGTCGGCGCGGCCCACGAACCAGAAGTACCCATCGGTGTCGGTGCGGGCGCGATCGCCCGTGAGGTACCAGCCGTTCTTGAACCGCGAGTCGTAGACGTCGGGTCGGTTCCAGTAGGTTCGAAACTGCGAGGGCCACTCGGGCTTCAGGGCGAGGAGACCCTCGGAGCCGTTGGGGAGCGGGTTGAAGCGATCGTCCAGCACGGCGGCGGTGACCCCGGGGAGCGGCCGGCCCATGGAGCCGGCCTTGACGGTCATGGTCGGCAGATTGGCGATCTGCATGCAGCCGGTCTCAGTCTGCCACCAGTTGTCGTGGAAGACGAGCCCGAAGGCTTTCTCGCCCCAGTAAATGGCCTCCGGGTTGAGCGGTTCGCCGACGCTGGCCATGTGCCTCAAGGCCGAGAGGTCGAACTTCTTGACGATCTCCTCGCCCGCCTTCATCAGCATGCGGATGGCGGTGGGAGCGGTGTACCAGACTGTGACCTTGTACTTCTCCAGGATCTTGTACCAGCCCTCGGCACTGAAGGGACCCTCGAAGAACACGAGCGGGACGCCGATCGACCAGGGTCCGAACATGCCGTAGGAAGTTCCGGTGACCCAGCCCGGATCGGCGGTGCACCAGTAGACGTCGTCCTCGTGGAGGTCGAGGACGTGGCGGGCCGTGAGGTACTGACCCAGGATGGCCTTGTGGCGATGGACCGCGCCTTTCGGCTTCCCGGTCGTACCCGAGGTGTAATGGATGATGGAGAAGTCGTCGGGCGAGGTCGGCTCCAGGACGAAGTGGTCGCTGGCGGCTTCCATGGCCCGGAAGTAGTCGATCTCGTAGTGCTTGAGAGGAGTCGCCTCGCGGCCGCCCTTGTCGACGATGATGAGGTGCTCGAGGGCGGGCAGGTCGGACTTGACCTCCTCGACCCGGCCACGGAGCTCGGGGCTGGTGATCAGGATCTTGGCGTTGCAGTCGGCCAAGCGATCGCGGATGGCGTCAGGGCCGAAGGCGCTGAAGAGCGGGCCAGCGACTGCACCGAGCTTGAGCGTGCCGAAGAGGGCGACGAAGATCTCCGGGATGCGCTCCAGGAAGAAGAAGACGCGGTCGCCCTTTCGGACTCCCAGGACCTTGAGGACGTTTGCGAAGCGGTCGGAGAGGTTCTTGAGCTCGGCGAAGGTGTAGGTTTCGGTGTGACCGTCGCGGCCCTCCCAGTAGAGCGCGATCTTGCCGCGCCTAGGTCCCGTGGCGTGCCGGTCGATGCACTCGTGGGCCATATTGAGATTGCCGCCCGGGAGCCCTGACAGCTCGCGGCCGACGTCGTCCCAGCTGAAGTGGGCACGCGCCTTCTCCAGGTCGGGCAGGTTCGGATGTTTCCGGAAGCTCGCGGGCTCGGGTTTCGCGTAGACTTTGAATTCCATGGCGACGGACCTCCTTCGCAGGCGGGCAACAGGATAGCACGGGAAAGGGCTGGGCCCTGTACCGGGGCGGGGGCGGGGGCG
>JACPRK010000172.1 GCA_016190005.1 Candidatus Wallbacteria bacterium
CTCCGCCATCGTGACTGGGAGAAACTTGCCAAGCGAGGAAAGAAGCTAGGAATCTCGCCAGCCCAGTGTGCAGCCTTGCTCATCGAGAAGGGTCTAGAAGCACTGGATGAGCGCGACCGCCGAGCAACCAAGAAGAGTGCCGCCTGAATCTGTCTGGGGCAGGCGCAGGAGATGAGCTGTCGGGCTTGCGACTGCAGGGCCGTTTGGGCCATTGACGGAGTGCGCTAGATCGCTGCTGATTAGGGAGAAAGGCTGAACTGGGAGAAGGTTTTCCCCTCGCAGGTCCTGCGACTCTCGGGAAGTCGGAGAACATGCTGTACAAGGAACACTTGTTCTCGTCATTGATCGAATGGAGAAGGGTGTGCGTGTTATCGAGAAGGTGAGAGGAGGGTCGGGGATGGGGCGCTGGGTGAATCGGGGCGGATGGCGGATGGGAGGCATGGGAAGAGGGGAAAGAGGGGACGGGATATCTTGGGGGTCAGGCCCAGTGGTAGCCGCAACGGCAGTGGGTGAGGGGCTTGCCGCGGAAGCGGAGTTCCTTTTTGGGGGCCTTGCATTGGGAGCAGAGGCCGCGGGTATGGGAGTGGACCTTGCCGTCCTTGATGGCGCGTTCAAGGTGAATTTCTTCTTCCTTTGAGAGTTTTGCTGGCATGGGTGGGGATCTCGGATGTAGTTAGGGTGTGATTGGTGGGGATTTGTCGAGCAGTCGAAGGAGATCCTGGGCCTTTTTGCAGAGAATGGGGTCAGAGGCGAACTGAGACTCCATTTTTTTACAGAGAGCACGACACTCGGAGGTGCGGCCGGTCTTGTAGCAGGCGACGGCCAGGCTAAAGGCGATCTCGGGGGAGGCTGGCTCGGTTAGGTAGGCGCGCGCCAGGTGGCGGAAGGCGTCTTCGTAGCATCGGTAGCGGAGGAACTCGCCGCCGGCGGAGTGGTGGATTTTGGGGTTAATGGCGATAATGCTAACCAGGTCCTTGAGGAGCAGAGACGCGTCGTTGACGCGTTTCTCGGCAAGGAGCTTCCGCCCCAAGCGGACTTGCTCGGAAAGGACATCGAGCTGGGCAGCAATCGCAGCGAAGTACTCTTCGAGGGAGCGAGGGATTTCCTGTGTCCGATTGAACAGATTGGCCAGGTGCAGGTGGGGATGAACGAAGGAGGAGAGCGCGCGGACTACGGACGAGAAGTCATCGATTGCCGGGGCAAGTTCACCGCGGCGCCGGTAGAGGTCGGCGCGCAGGAAGGCGATGTACGGATTATCAATAAGCGAACTGTCAGCCTGGGAGAGGCTGACGAGGGCCGCATCGACCTTTCCGCCCGAGGCGAGAGCCATTGCGGTCTCGAGGGACTCGACCGGGAGAGGAGCCAGCACGTCAGGTGAGGAGGCCGTCTGGCTGAGCTCTGAGGAGGAGCCGCCCGGTCCATGGGTGTCCTCGGATCGCCTGTTGCGGAGATCTTCCTCTAGGGCGCTCACTAGGAGCAAGTAACGCTGGAGATTCTCGAGGTCGCGAAGCGACTCCCCGACCTCACCAACAGCATAGACGGCGCTGGAGCGCTGCTTGATGTTGGGACCATCGAGCATGCCCTCGAGCTCGTCGACTACCTGCAGATTACCGGAACGCCAGAGGGCGACGGCCGCGTTGGCCTTCACGCGGTTGTCACTGCTGTTGAGGAAGGGTTCGACGTGGGGGATAATCTCGACCGTGCCAATGTGCATCAACGCGTCGATGGTATTGGCCTGGACGCGCAAGTCCGTGTGCTGCAGGTAGCGGCTGACGACAGGGATGCGGCTTGGGTCGGCGATCTTGCCCAAGGCGGTAAGGGCCTCTCCGATCACATTGCGATCGTCCTCGCGCTCGAGCAGGGTGAGCAGGTAGCTGCCGATGGAGGGGTCACTTATGCGCCCCAGACTCTTGACGGCGCCACTACGAACGAGGGGGTTCGCGTGAGTCAGGGCCTTGACGAAGCAGGACGTGACCTCGTCGCCGCTGAAGAAACTGAGGCTCTCGATGACATTTCGAAGAACATCCGGATCGGCCTCGGTCGTGAAGATGGTGGTGAGCCAGCCGCCGATTCTGTCGTTTCGGATGAACCTGGCCGCGTAGACTGCGCTGGCCCGTTCCCACTTCTCGGGGCTGTTGAGCAATTGCGACAAGATCTGCATGGAGGCCTTGGGGTCGACGTCGCCGAAGGCAATGGCAAGGTTGCCCATGACGCGGTTGTTCTGTCCATCAACGACTAGGGGCTTGAGAATGCCCAGCTTGCGCTTCTCCGGCAGCTGCATTGCGGCTACGACTTCGACCGCGTTGGCGCGGACTCTGGCGTTTTCATCCTTGAGCGCCTTTTTCATCAGGGAAAGGATCTCCTCACCCTCGCAGCCGTTGAAGATCTGGACCATGGTGGCCCGGACCTTGGCGCTCGCCATGCGCTCGAACCGGTCGCCGATCATCGCAGCCATTCGTGCCGGGTCGGAGACCTTGACGGTTTCGAGGGCCTTCAAGGCCGAAATGACAACTTCCTCTTCGGGATCGTCAAGAGCCGAGACGAGGGCAGGAACGCCAGCCGCGTCCCGTAACTGGCCGATGCTATCAAGGGCGGCTCTCCTGACGGCCGTGTGCGACGAGGTAGCCAGCCTCATAAGACACTCGACGGTGGCTGACCCCGGATAGCGATGGAGCACGGACGCGATGGACGCGGAGAGTGCCGGCACGGCGGAGCGCAAGGCTTGATGCAATCTGTGCCCGATGGACGAATCGTCGATACGAGCTAGGGCCAGAACGGCTTCCTCGGCAACTCGCTCCGTCTGCAGCAGCTTCAGCAGCGCGTCCACGGAAGCGGGGCTGCCGATCTTGCCGAGCGCCTGGACTGCGGAGCACGCCATGTTCGGCTCGGGGTCGGCGGCCAAGCGCGAGAGCTTCTCCGTACAGCGAGCAAGCAGCCGCAATCCGTGGGCACGCAACTGCGCAGGGCTGCTGTGTTGATTGCCGGGCTCGTTCACTTCAGAGAACTCACTGCTCCCGGGTCACTGAGAACCACGGTAGCCGAAGAGAAGAGTAGACAGAGAGTGGGGCTTGGGGGACCCAGGTCAGGCGCCATTCGCGCCTCCGGCCTCCATTCCTTGGTACAGTTTGTAGGCCTTTTGATAGATAGGGGCTTCACGCTCCTTGACAGCATCCATGACTCGACGGAGAAGCTCGCGCGCCAAGCCGGTATGGCCACACTTGGCGCAGGCACGTGCGTAGTAGTAGGCTATCTCGGCGCTCCCAGGGTCCTCCACGTGTGCGCGGAACAGGTGATCGAGAGCATCCTCGGGCCTGCTCTGGAAGAGGAGCATCTTACCGATCTGGAAATGCGTGTCGGTGGGAATGGGCGATTGGCTGACGAGGAACTTCAGCGTTGTATATGCTTCCTGAACGCGTCCCTTCTCCAGGAGCCAGCGAGAGATCCTGACCTGCTCCTCAAGGAGGGAGAGCCTGATCTCGAATGCTTTGAGGTAGGCATCGACGAGGCGCCCGGTTTCCTGGCGTGACGAGTAGAGGGTCGCAAGTTCGAGATTAGGACCGAGGAAGTCCTTTCGCAGCTGAGAGTCCTTTTCGAGCATTGCTCCCCGTGCTTCGGAGGTCTTCCCGGGGTGTTCCAGCCGAGCTTGCAGGTAGGTCCAGACCCACTCTCCCGGCATTTCGGAAGTGGCCTCACCCAAGAGCTGACGAGCTTCCTCCGCGCGACCGGCCTGGAGTTCGGCCAGAACTGCTTCGGCCCGCTCTCGCACATAGAGGCTACGCCCTCCTCGACCCAGCTTTCGCAGCGCGTCGTCGGTGCTCGGGCCCTTGTCGAGAAGTCCGGAGACACTCCTCAGGGCAGACAGGAGCAAGGGCTTCCGAGGGCCGCTAGCGAGGAATCTGAGAGACTTGCCGATCTCGCCAACGACATAGATAGCGCTGAAACATTGCCGGGAATTGGCGGGGTCGAGCATCTTTTCGAGCTCGCGAACGATGGCGACTTCGCCCTGTTGCCAGAGTGCGAGGACTGCATTGGCCTTGAGCCGATTGTTGGTGCTGGCGACAAATGGGCGAATGTGCGGAATCACATCGGGTCCGCCGGCGCCGGCAGAAGCCATGATGCCCTCGATTGCGTTGGCCTGGACTCGGGGCTCCTGGTCGCGAAGACACTCGGTGAGGTAGAGTAGATCCGCAGGGCCAGCCAATCGACCCATCGCATTGACCAGGGCAGCGCGCACGACGGGCTCGGTCTCGCGCTGATACGTGTCGAACACAGTCTTGAGGTTCGAGGTGTCGGCGACCAACCCCAAGAGGCGGGCCGAGTGGGAGCGGATGGAGGGCTCCTCGTGCTCGAGAAGGCCAATGACCTGAGCTGCTACGTCGGAGGAAGGGTAATGCTCGAGGGACTTCAGGGCAACCGCCAGGACTTCGGGCTCCGCTTCGGTCTTGGTGAGTCGGAGAAGCCACTGGGGAGACTGGGGGCTCTGGATCTTGCCAAGACACCAAGCGGCACTGGCCCGGAACCACTTGTCGGGGTTCTTGAGCATCGAAGCTATGGTGGTGAGGGCGAGCTTGAGATCTTCCTGGGCAATCGAGACGGCGGCATTTGCGACGACCCGGTTGTTGGGATCGGACAGGAGAGGTCGAATCTGCTGGGACTTCTCCTTCGGAGCAAGCGCCATCCGGTCGAGAGCCTCGATCGCGTTTGCGCGAACGCGGTCATCGGGGTCACGCAGGGCTGCAGTGACGGCTGGAACGGCGGCCAGATTTCCGATGAAGCCGAGCGTCATGATGGCGCTGGCCTTGATGTGGCGATCAGTCGTGCTCCGGAATCGTGCGACGACCGCTTCGGTAGCGTGACTGTCCTTCACCGAGCCGATGGCCTTGAGCGCGTAGAGGGCGACCCAGACCATTGGGTCGCCGATGAGGCGGATGAGGGGCTCGCAAGTTGCTTTGCGGTCCTCGTGCTCCCCCAAGGCGGTGGCGACGTTGGCCCTGACGGCAGGGTCGGGAAAGGCGACGTGCGCTAGCAGGAGTTCGAGGGCGCGACTGTCGTTGAAACGACCGAGCTCGAGGACCGCGTGCTGCTTGATGAGGACGTCGTTGGACGCCGCGGCCTGGAGGAGCAGATCGATGGCGGATGGGTGGTCGAGCTCGGAGAGGGCGAGAGCGGTGACCTCCGCCAGCGATGTGGTCAGGACGGAGTTGCGAAAAATGGGGAGCGATGTCGGGCTGGCGATCTTGCCCAAGGCGAGAATGGCCTTCTTGGCGAGATCGGGATTGGAGCCCGTAGCGAAGGAGTGGAGGTGATCGAGGCAGGGCTGGAGGACCTGCAAGCCCGCCTCACGGAGCCGAGCAATGGGCACGCCTTCGAAGGCGCCGCTCTCGACAGCATCGTGGACACCGGAGGTCCCTGCGCCGAGCCCGCGGGAAGGGCGTGTCATGCTCTTCTGGAGAAGCGCCGTCAGACTGCGATTCGCCTGGTGGCTGACGATCGGGACCGGGTCGCGCGTGGCATTGCGGAGGGTTTCGAGGATCTCCTCCTCGTCAGCGCTGTCGGCCAGCAACTCGATCTGGGACAGGGCGTACCGGCGGATCTGGGGATCCGGGTCGCCCGTTAGCGCAAGCATACGCTTCAGATCATCCATGACAGAGTTGGAGGCCGCGGTTGGCCCCGGCTCTCCTATTTACAGTGGGAAGCGAGTCTTGGCAAGACGAAGAGGCGGAGGAGCATGTCCGACCGGGTCCGGGAGCCGGCCATTCGGGACAGGAACATGTGGCCGGAAAAGGAGCGAACGGCGCCAGGTGGAGTTACCCCGAGCGTCGCCAAAGTCACCAACGACCCTGCTAAGTAGTTTGGTCGACGCCAGCACGCCGCGTGTGGCGGGCAACTTGCGGCCGAGTCGACAGGCAGGAGGGGCCCCATTTCTCGTTCTCGGGCGGGGGAGAGGATGGGGAGGCCGAAGGAGACCGGCCGATGATCGAAATCGATGGCGAGCAAGCGAGGGTGGAGCCCACCCAGCCGGGGGGAGGGAAGGCCGATCGCCCCTGGTGGCCTCCGCTCGGGGAGGGGCTGCGCCCCAGACAGCCTGTAGTAGTGATCGCCGGGGGGTTCGGAAGCGGGAAGAGCGAGCTAGCGCTGAATCTCTGTATGGGTTTGCAGGCCGGGGGGGAGCGGGTTCGACTGGTGGACTTGGACATCGTGAAGCCGTTTTTTCGCAGCAGGCAGGCACGCGGCTTTCTGGCGGCTGCGGGGATCGGATTAGTAGCACCCGAGGGAGAGCTGTTCCATTCCGACTTGCCGATCGTGCTCCCGGAGATCCGGAGTCTGCTTCGGCAACCGGACGGCGTCGTGGTGATAGACGTCGGTGGAGATACGGCCGGTTCCCGGGTGCTCTCGTCGCTGGGAGACGCATTCGTGAGTGGGGGCTACGAACTGCTGGTGGTGTTGAACACGAGCCGACCGTTCACGCGGGACGTGCGCGGCCTGGTGGAGATGGTCCGGGGAATTGCCGCGGCGGGGGGGCTCGTGCCGACGGGGCTGGTCGCGAACACGCATCTTCTAGGCGAGACCCGACTGGAGCTGGTACTCGAGGGGCTTGGGGCGGTCCGCGAGACGGGGGCTCTGCTCGGAATTCCGGTTCGCATGCTGGCGTGCAGCGAGAAGCTGGCTCGGCGACTGCAGCCGCAGGCGGTGGGATGTCCCGTGCTGGAGCTGCGGCGCGTGTTGCGGGAAGAGCGACTGGGGGGGGAGTGGCCGCTAGCGGACGAAGAGGATTGAAGCAGGAGGAGGCCATGTCTGCCGTAACAATAGACAGCACGCGTTGCAAGGGGTGCGAGCTCTGCTGCCGGGTTTGCCCGCAAGGGGTGCTCCGTGTGGCGAAGCAGATCAACACGAAGGGGTACTTTCCGGCCGAAGTCGGCGACGGAACGCTTTGCATGGGGTGCTGCATGTGCGCAGTGGTGTGTCCGGACGTGGCGATCGAGGTTCGCGTCCATGGGGTGCATTATGATTTTCTCGGGCAGTGAGGCCGCGGCGAAGCCGCGCAAGCTACTGATGAAGGGGGCAGAGGCGATCGGCGAGGCGGCGATCCGGGCCGGGGCGAAGGCGTACTTCTGCTATCCGATCACGCCGCAGACGGAGGTGGCCGAGTATCTGGCGAGGCGCATGCCGGAGGTGGGCGGCGTGTTCTTGCAGGGCGAAAGTGAGCTGGCGGTGGCGAACATGCTCTTCGGAGCCGCGGCGACCGGAGCCCGGGTGTTCACGTCGACCTCGAGTCCCGGGTTCAGCCTGATGGCGGAGGCGATGTCCTACATAGCCGGCGCGGAGTTGCCGGTGGTCTTCATCAACGTGATGCGGTGCGGGCCCGGCCTTGGGGGAGTACTGGCGGCACAGAGCGACTACTGGCAGGCGACTCGGAACAGCGGGCACGGTGACTACCGATGTCCGGTGCTGGCGCCATCGTCGGTGCAGGAAGCGGCGGAGCTCACGTTGGCGGCTTTCGAGCTGGCGGACCGCTACCGGAACCCCGTGATTGTGCTGGCAGACGGGATGATCGGGCAGATGATGGAACCGGTGATGCTGGAGGGTCTGGCAGCAGGTGAGCCGGTGGAGAAACCGTGGGCCACGCAAGGGTGCGGCGGGAGGGAGCCCGTGGTCGTGAAGTCGCTCTACCTGGACCCGCAGGTCCTGGAGCGGATGAATCGGAGGTTAGCGGAGAAGTACGCGAAGATGCAGACCGACGAGGTCCAGGTGGAGCTCTACAACGTCCGGGAGAGGCACGATCTCGTCGTGGTCGCATACGGGACGATGGCGCGAATCTGCAAGACGGCGATCGACCGGCTGGGGAAGGAGGGCCTGCAGGTGGGGCTCGTGCGGCCGATCACGCTGTTTCCGTTTCCTGTCGACGCAGTCCACTCGGCAGCGCGTCACTCAGCGGCCGGAGTGGTGACGGTGGAGCTGTCGCAAGGACAGATGATCGACGATGTGAACCTGGCGCTGGGGGAGCTGGGGCGCTCGGCATTTTTCGGGCGGTCGGGCGGGATGGTTCCGACACCGGACGAAGTCACGCGAGTCTTTCGCGACCTGGTCAAGCGAGGTGCGGCATGACTGGAGGAGAGGTAGTCTTTTCGAGGCCGGAGTCGCTGCGAAGGACACCGACGCACTACTGTCCCGGCTGTACACACGGGACGGCGCATCGGTTGGTGGCGGAGGTCCTGGACGAGCTCGGCATCCGGGAGCGGACTGTGGGGGTAGCGCCGGTTGGCTGCGCGGTGTTCGCGTACAACTACTTCAACTGCGATTTCCTGGAGGCAGCCCACGGCCGGGCCCCGGCGTTTGCGACGGGAGTGAAGCGAGTCCGGCCGGAGCTGATCGTCTTTACGTATCAAGGGGACGGGGATCTGGCATCGATAGGGCTGGCCGAGATCCTGCATGCAGCGAATCGAGGGGAGAAGTTCACGGTGGTTTTCGTGAACAACGCAATTTACGGAATGACGGGGGGACAGATGGCACCGACGACTCTGCCCGGGCAGGTCACGACGACCTGTCCGGGGGGGCGGGACGTCGAGCAGGTGGGCTATCCGCTGCGCGTTGCGGAACTGCTGGCGACCTTGCGAACACCCGGGTACATCGCGCGGGGATCGCTCCATGGACCGGAGTCGATCATTGCGTCGAAGAGGCTGGTGAGGCGAGCGTTCGAACACCAGGTAGCCGGGACGTGCTTCGGACTCGTGGAGCTGCTCTCGACGTGCCCGACGAACTGGGGGCTGACGCCCATGGCAGCTTGTCAGTGGGTAGTAGATCGGATGATTCCGTACTACCCGCTCGGGGAGCTGAAGAGGCCGGAGAGTGCGACGGGGCAGGTGGCGTCGTGAGTAGAGAAGAGGTCGTCATTGCAGGGTTCGGGGGACAGGGCGTTTTGCTAATCGGGAAGCTACTGGCTCAGGCGGCACTGGATGCCGGGAGGGAGGTGTCGTGGCTGCCGTCCTACGGGCCGGAGATGCGCGGAGGGACTGCGAACTGCACGGTCGTCGTGAGTGACGACCCGATCGCGTCGCCCATTGTGGACCATCCGCGGGGGGTGGTGGCGATGAACAGGCCGTCGCTGGACAAGTTCGAAGGAAGCGTAGAGGCCGGGGGATTCCTCGTCATCAACGGCTCCATGGTCGATCGCGGAGCGGAGAGGACAGATCTTCTGGTGGTGAACGTGCGGTCGCTGGAGATGGCACAGGAGCTGGGTAACGTGAAGGCCGCCAACATGATCGTCCTTGGCGCGCTGGCGGGGTTGAGTGCGCTAGTCGGACTACAGCAGATACGAAGGGCGGTGGAGCACGCCTTCGAGCAGAAGCCAAGGGCATTGGAGGTCAACTTGCGAGCTTTGGAAGCGGGTCATGCGCTGGCGCAAGTGGAGATTGTGAGGGCCGGGGCAAAGGGGCGAGGCAAGGGCCTGGATGGCTCGGGTGGGGCTGGAGGTGCTGGCAATGACAGCGATGGGAGCGCCTGTGGCCTCCATTGATGCGATGAGTTCTGATACTGCGAAGCGTGTGGACCGGATTCTCCAGAAGCGAGGAACACAGTCCGAGCAGCTGATCCACGTACTTCAGGATGTGAACGACGAGCTGGGCTGGTTACCGCTCGAAAGTCTAAAGCTCGTGGCGGACGGCCTTGGAGTGCCGCTCTCCCGAGTGGCCAGTGTATCGACTTTCTACAAGGCGTTTTCGACGCGCCCTCGTGGGAAGAGAATCGTCCGGGTCTGCATGGGGACGGCGTGCTACGTCCGAGGGGCCAGGGAGGTAACGGAGGAAGCGACGCGGGAGCTGGGCATCCAGAACGGTGAGACGACTGCAGACGGGGAGATGACGCTGGAAACGGTCAACTGTCTCGGGGCGTGTGCGCTGGGCCCTGTGATGGTGAGCGGGGGTGTCGTGGTTGGACACCTGGAGGCGGGAGCGGTCGGCAAGGCGCTCGAGGAGCTGAAGCGGGGCAACCAGGAGGGGGCTCGGGCTCTTGGGGGCGAGAGCGTGGAGCAGCTGCCGGAGTTGAAGAGTCCGGAAGATCTTCAGAGCTGGAGGAACCAGACTCGGGGACGGGCCAGCGGGCCAGTCAGGCAGGCGCTTGTGTGCGCTGGAACCGGGTGTCGAGCGGCGGGAGCCGCAAAGGTCTCTGAGGCGCTGGCGCGCTGGATCGAGGCAAGCGGTTCGGAGGCGAGGGTAGGTCGCGAAGTGAAGGAGACAGGCTGTCACGGATTCTGCGAGAAGGGTCCGCTGGTGGTCGTTCGACCCGAAGAGACGCTGTACGTAGGCGTGAAAGAGAGCGACGCAAGCGAGATTGTGGAGCGAACGCTGGCCAGGGGAGAGCCGATCTCGCGCTTGCTGTGCGCGGACGCGAGTTCCAGAAAGCGGGTGTTACGCTGGCCGGAGCTCCCGTTCTACGCGGAACAAAGGCGAGTGGTTCTGCGGAATGCGGGACGAATCGACCCTGCGAGCCTGACGGATTACGTGGCGTCGGGCGGGTACGATGCGCTCTCGAGAGTGCTGCGGACGATGAGCCCCGAGGGAGTGATAGAGGAGATCGCGCGCTCGGGGCTGAGAGGGCGAGGCGGGGCGGGCTATCCGACGGGATTGAAGTGGAAGCGGTGCGCGGAGGCCGTCGGCGGAAATCGAGTCATCGTCTGCAACGGAGACGAGGGAGACCCGGGGGCGTACATGGATCGCAGTCTGATCGAAGCCGACCCGCATTCGGTGCTGGAGGGCATGATCATCGGTGCCTACGCGATCGGGGCGACGACGGGGCACATCTACATTCGCCACGAGTACCCGCTGGCGCTTGAGCAGATGGGGAGAGCTGTTTCGGAAGCGAGGCGAGCGGGACTTCTGGGGCGAGCGATCCTGGGCTCGAGGATGGACTTCGACGTGTCGATGACGCGGGGGGGCGGGGCCTTCGTATGCGGGGAGGAGACCGCGCTGCTAGCCTCCATCGAGGGGAAGCCTGGCAGACCTCGCCCGAGGCCCCCATATCCGACCGAGAGGGGGCTGTTCGACTTGCCAACGGTCATTAACAATGTCGAGACGCTTGCGTCCGTCACCAGGATACTGGAGATGGGGGCGGCGGCATACGCCGCGATTGGAACGGAGCGGAGCAAGGGGACCAAGATCTTCTCATTGGTAGGTAAGGCGAGGAACACGGGCCTGGTCGAGGTTCCGATGGGGACCTCGATCCGGGATCTGGTAGAGAAGGTAGGCGGAGGCGTACCTCGAGGGCGAAAGCTGAAGGCAGTTCAGATAGGCGGTCCCTCGGGCGGTTGCTTGCCGGAGAGCGAGCTGGACCGACCGGTTGACTATGAGGCACTGGGAGATGCGGGTGCGATCATGGGTTCCGGGGGAATCATCGTGATGGACGATCGGACCTGCATGGTCGACGTTGCACGTTACTTCACAGAATTCCTGGAGAAGGAATCCTGCGGGAAGTGCACCCCGTGCCGAGATGGTTTGAGGGAACTGAGAGAGAATCTCGAGACGGTCACACTCGGAAGGGCGACGGCCGGCGGGCTGGATGAGATCGAGGAGATGGCGCGCGCGATCGGCTTGGGCTCCCTGTGCGGGCTGGGGCGAACGGCTGTGAACCCCGTGCTGTCTTCGTTGCGGCACTTCAGGGCCGAGTACCTCTCGCACGTCGAGGACGGAAAGTGTCCAGCGGGCGTTTGCCGCGAGCTGGCCCGATTCCGGGTTAACGAGCGCTGCAATGGGTGCGGACTGTGCCGTGAGGCGTGTCCTGTGAACGCCATATCGGGGGAGACGCGCTCGCCACACTCGATAGCGCAGGAGAGTTGCGTTCGATGCGGGGCCTGCCTGGACGTCTGTCATCGCGGGGGAATCGACATTCTGAGCGGGAGGGAGCTGGAGGAAGCAGCGATGGAGGTGGCATCGTGATCGAGCTCAGACTGGACGGGAAGCTGGTGTTAGCGGCGGAGGGCGAGCGGCTACTGGACGTGGCGCGCAGGGTGGGCCTCAGGATACCGACGCTTTGCGACCATCCGGCTGTGGAGCCGGAGGGCGCTTGCCGGCTGTGCGTGGTCGAAGTACGAGATCGGGCCGAAGGACCGGGCCGAGTGGTGCCGAGCTGCCTGGAGCGGGTGCAGCCTGGCCTGGACGTCCGGACGGGCTCCGAGGATGTGAAGTTAGTGAGACGGACGGTCATGCGACTGCTGTTGCAGCGAGCACCCGATTCGGCTGCGCTGAGATCCCTGGCCGAGGAGATTGGGGGAAAGTCGAGTGGGGCGGTTTGGGTAAGTGAGGAGAATGCGGGGGGGGCGGGGTGCGTGCTGTGCGGGGTTTGCACGCGGCTTTGTGCGGCGGGGGGGCACCATGCCATCTCGATTCAAGGGCGGGGGGCGGAGTCCCGGGTATCTGGGCCTGGCGGCGAACCACCTGACGCCTGTACGGGATGCGGAGTATGCGCGCGCGCGTGTCCGACAGGTCACATACAGCTCACTGAGATAGCTGGGGTGCGACGGATCTGGGGACGACGGTTCGAGATGATTCGTTGCGGAGGCTGCGGGGAGGCGACGCTGCCTCGGGAGCTTGCAGAGCTCGAGTCGAGGAGGCTGGGAGTAACTTTGGTCGAGTTGACACACTGTCCGACTTGCAAGCGCCGGTCGAGCGCGGAGAAGTTTGGAGAGTTGCCGGCGAGGCGAACTCGAGAGGGGCTGTCCGAATCCGGTCCGATGAAAGGAGTTGCGCGATGATCCGGCTCCACGTCAGCCCCAAGCTGTGCTCGGGATGCCGCAGTTGTGAGATGGCGTGCTCCTACGCGCATGCCGAAGTCGAGGCGAGGGTGGCCGGCGGCCTCGGGGGATTGCGACCCGGGCTGCCGCGGGTGCGGGTAGCAGCGACGGGGACGGGGGCATTCGTGCCGATACTGTGCTTTCAGTGTGACGAGGCCCGGTGCGTTGGGTCGTGCAAGTACGGAGCTCTGGAGCGGAGCCCCAGGACGGGGGCCATCGAGGTGGACGAAGGACGCTGCACGCTATGCGGGGTGTGCGCGGCGGCGTGTCCGTTCGGGAACATGGAGCGAGAGCTTTCTCGGCGGGCCATGGTGAAGTGCGATCTCTGCAAGGGCGAGCCAGCATGTGCGAAGTTCTGTCCGACCGGTGCGCTGCGGGGAGCGAGTGTCCCCAGGTAGGGCCTTCTACTTTCCTCGCGCAGCTGCCGCACTTGCAGAGCCTGACCTTTGGTCACAGGAGCTTCGCTGCGCCTTTTGCCTGCTAGCCCTGCAGAGAGAGAGAGAGAGCGTCCTCTGACGAGGGCGCTCTCCCATTGACCTTCCCAACGCCGGGGCGGTGTCGAGTCGCGCACCGGGGCTGGCTTGCTACACTCAGCTATCGAGGATTTTTTTGGCCAGTTCGTGGTCTGTGTCCATCACGAAGGGGATTCCGCTGACGGCTGCGGCCTCGGGCGTGAGAGAGGCAATGTCGTCACGAGAGACCTGGGACACATCGAACTTCCGGCTTCCGGCGAGGAACTGCCGCAAACCCTGGGCCAACCGCTCGTAGTAAGTGTAGAGGCCGAGAGCGCCGGAGGGGATCTTGTCGAAGGTGTCGGCGCCGAGGTCCTTCTTGAGGTCCGAAGCGGTGACGAAGACCTCTTCTCGGGTCTTACCGAAGCGCTGGACATAGACGGGCATGGCGCCGTCATCGATGGCCCTTCCGAGGGTCTTTCCGACCATTGCAGCGGCAATGGGGGCGCGGGCCATTCCGATGAGCTTGACGAAGGGAGCGCCGAGAGCGAGACCCTTCATGATCTGGTCCTCGAAGGCGAATCCGCCGCCCAGGGCGAGGGCCGGGAGGGTTGCGCGGCGACCCGCGAGATACGTGGCGTAGCGGTGCAGGAGCGAGTGGAGCTCGACTGCAGGGACGCCCCATTCGTTCATCATGCGCCAGGGGCTCATGCCGGTACCTCCGCCGGCGCCGTCGACGGTGAGGAGGTCGAGCTTGTAGCGGGAAGCGAACCGGATTGCGCGGGCGAGGTCCGCGGGGCGGTAGGCGCCAGTCTTGAGGAAGACGTACTTTGCACCGGCCTTTCGGAGCTCCTTGACGCGGCGCGCGAAGGCTTCCTCGCTGACCATGCCGACACGGGAGTGCCGTTCGAATTCCTTGAAGGCGCCACGCTTGTAGGCAGCGATGACGGCGGGGTCGGTGGGATCTGGGAGTACGATGTAGCCGCGCTGCTGGAGGAGCTGGGCGCGTTCGAGGGATGCAATCTTGACCTCGCCGCCTATGTCCTTGGCGCCCTGCCCCCACTTGAGCTCCACGCACTCGACGCCGAGGCGCTCGATCGCGTACTCCTGCGCGCCCAGGCGTGTGTCTTCGACGTTGGCTTGGACCACTATGGCGCCGTACCCGTCGCGCTGGGCCTTCCTGTAGAGGTCCACCCGGCGCTTGAGGTCCATGGTGTCCACCACCCGGCCGTTCTTGATCACGGCCTCCACGTCCATGCCCACCACGTTCTCGCCGATCGTGAGACCGACGCCCGAGATCGCCGAGCCTATCGCCAACCCCTCCCAGTTGTTCTTGGCTACGTTGGTAGAGCCGATGCCCGAGATGATCCAGGGCAGTCGGAACCGGAGGCCATTATCGTGGCCCAGGGCCACGGTCAGGTCCACGTTCGGGAAGATGGCCTTGTCGCTGTCGGCCTCGATCCCGTGGGCGCCCACGGCCGTGCCCATGATGGTGAAGTGCGAGTAGTCGATAGGGTACCTCTTCTCCGAGGCCGTGGTGATGACGCCGAAGGGCTGCGGGTAGATGACCTCGTGGCCCCTGTACGCGGACTTGCCGATCTCGCACATGCCTATGCACCCATCCACGCAGGTCACGCACATGCCCGAGATGGATGTCACCGAGCCCTCGGTGCGGTTCTTGGTCAGGGTGGCGGCAGAGGAGTTCAGCCTAGTCAGTGTTCCGGTGGTCATGTCAGGCTCCTGTCTCGGTCTCGCACGCAACACACGGATTCATCGAGCACATCATGTCCTTGAACTCGGGCCGCGTCAGGCACGGGGGCGCCAGGTTGGCGCAGCCGCCGCACACGCCGCTATCTTTCTCTGTGAATGTGCATCTGAGCTGGCAGGCCGGGCAGACGTAGATGCAGCCCCCGCAGGTCCGGCAGGTCTCGGACTTCACGTCGAAGGGCGTGCCTACACTGCGCGACCGCCCGCGGCCCCTGAAGCCGATGGCCTTGGCCGCCATCTGCTCCTCGCACATCCTGACGCAGAGCCCGCAGAGGATGCAGTCCTCGTGTTCCTGCCTGAACCGCTGCTGCCGCACCGCGTGGGCAGAGGCGAGGTCCTGGATCACCTTGGACTGGGGGCAGGTGGCGAGCAGGAGTTCCAGGATCATCCGCCTGGCCCGGATCACGCGGGCCGACGCGGTGCGGACCTTGAGTCCCTCCTCCACGGGGTAGGTGCATGAGGACACCAGTTTAGACCTGGGCCCCTCGCCGATCTCCACCACGCACAGTCTGCACGCCCCGTAGGGCGATAGGCCCTCCATGTGGCACAGGGTCGGGATCGGGAACCCCATGAACCGCGCGGCTTCGAGGAGCGTGGAGCCCTTCTCGGCCCGGACCGGCACGCCGTTCATCCTGAAGGTCAGCACAGGGCGCCGGCCTCTCTCGGCCTGCTGGGTCGCTTCAGGATCGCGTGGCGGTTGCAGACCTCGATGCACACCCCGCACTTGATGCACATCGCCCTGTCGAGCGTGTGCAGGACCTTCACCTCCCCGGCGATGGCCCCGGTCGAGCACTGCTTGACACAGGCGTGGCAGCCGTCGCACGCCTCCGGGTCGATCGTGTACTCGATGAGGGCCTTGCAGACGCCGGCCGGGCACACGCGGTCCTTCACGTGGGAGTCGTATTCGTTACGGAACCAGCGGAGCGTGGACA
>JACPRK010000174.1 GCA_016190005.1 Candidatus Wallbacteria bacterium
CGCCAAGGCCGCTGCCCAGGCCGAGGCCCAGGCCGAGGCCCAGGCGAAGGGTACGGCTCCCGCAGAGACCGTCGTCGCTTCCGAGACGCCTGTCGCCGGTGAGACGCCGGCCGCCGCGCCCAAGAAGGGCGGCTTCTGGTCGGGCCTGAAGGACTGGTTCACGGGCAAGAACACGCTGGCCGGAAAGGCTCGTGCCGCCGCCGCAGAGGCCAAGGCCCAGGCTGCCGCCGAGACGCTGCCGACTGCCGAGACGCCCGTCGAAACCAAGGCCAGCCAGACGGCCAAGACCGGCCCCGCCTCCGAGACTGCCCCGGCGCCCAAGGCCACCGTGGTGGAGCCGACCGCTCCAATCGCGGAGATCCCGGCCGAGCCGGCCGTCGCCAAGTCCCCCCAGGTCCAGAAGATCGAGGCGATCAACTCCGAGATCGCCAGTCTCCGCACCCGGGCGCATGACCTGAGCAGCGGGCTCGTCAAGGAAGGCACCTTCAAGAACGCCGGCGAGGCGTACCGCGCCAGTGAGCAGTCGGGTGCGTCCGGCAAGCTGGCGGAACTGCACCAGGTCAACGAGAACATCCGCTCCCTGCGGACTGAAAAGACCGGGCTGGCCAAGCCGTCGTCGGCGCCCGCCGCGGAGCCGACCCCCGCCGGCGCGCCCGCAGCGGCCGAGACCCCCGCCGCTGGCGGGGCCGGCAATGCGGCCGTGTCCAAGGCGCTGCCGCCGGTGCTCGAAGCGGCTAATGCCAACGGCTTCTCCGTCAAGTTCGGCCAGAAGACGCACGACCTGGGCGCCATGACGGCCAAGCAGATCGAGGCCGAGACCGGCGGGCTCATCTCCAACGAGAACGCCCAGAAGATTGCCGAGACCGCCAAGGCCAACGGCGGCAAGATTTCGGTAAACGACCTCTCCAAGCTGGGCCTGACCGACGACGCCGTATCAGCGCTTCGCAAAGGCAATACCGACGCCGTTGCGGGCCAGCTCCAGGAAGCGCGCGCCAAGGCCGTCGAGCGCTTCGGCGCCGAGAGCGAGGCCGTCAAGAAGATCGACTCGAGCCTGGAGCAGCTCAAGCAGTCGCAGCCGGCCAAGTCGGAGACTGCACCCGCGGCGCCGTCGAAGGGCATGACGGAGCTGCTGAGCGCGCGCACGACGCAGCTGGACTCCGTCAACGCCCAGATCGCCAAGCTGGAGAGCTCCACGGGGTTGCTGGCCAAGTTCACCAAGGGCAAGCAGCTCAAGGCGCTCTACGAGCAGAAGGCGACGCTGGAGAAGGAGATCGCCGGCTATAAGCAGGACCCCCAGGCGCTCGAGACGGCCAACAAGGCCTACCAGCAGAAGCATGAGAAGGTCTTCGCCGAGCAGGCCAAGCAGGCCGGCTATCTCGAGGTCGAGCTGGCCAAGGTCGATCCGAACTCCCGCTACGGCCGCGCGTTGCAGGAGCGGATCAACCAGATCAAGGGCATGCCGCCGGAGAGCTTCGCCAAGCAGGCGAGCAACATGTTCCTGATCGCGGCCGGCACGAACATCATGCTGAGCCTGGGCCGCCAGCTCATGAACGGCGAGAAGCCGGACCTGGGCGCAGCCATCAAGGGCATCGCCACGCCTCAGTTCCTGCTCGGAACGGCCGGCGCCGCGATCGGCGCCTACGCCGGCTCCAAGTTCGCACTGAGCAAGATGGGGCTGATCCTGACGACCAAGCTGGGCAGCTTCCTGCCGCCGGTCGGCCGGGTGTTCCTGCAGATGCTGCCCGCGATGGCCGGTGGCGCGCTCGGCAGCACGCTGCTCTCGGGTGGCTTCAAGGAAGCGGACTGGCTGCAGATCGGCGCCGAGACAATCGGCTCGACCCTTGGCGCGGCCTTGGCCATGTCGCTCTTCCCAGGGATGGGAATCTTCGGCCAGATCAGCGCCGGTATGATGGGCGCAGAGGCGGCCAAGTTCATCTTGAAGATGATCCGGGGCGATCCGAAGTCGGAGACGGCCGAGGGCGGAGGCCAGGCCGGGGAGCCTCAGGTTCCGGGCGCCGAGGGTGCGGCCGCGAAGGCGAGCGCGACGGTGGCGAGCTTCACCGAGAAGGACGTGGAAGACACGTTCAACGCGATGGGAATTTTCTACCAGCGGTATCTGGATAGCGAGAAATCCGGCAACTATGGCGACGCGGCCCAGTATTACGAGAAGTACGCGGCCCTGAAGGCGCGGCTCGATGGGATGCGCAATTCCAGCTTCCAGGCGCGGGCCAAGTGAGCGAGCTCCAGGGACGAACCCAGTCGAGGTGAGTGCGATGAACGGAACCAGGACGACGGCAACGAGATTCTTCGTGGGAGCGCTGGTGTTGGCGATCGCGTTGTTCGCGACGGCTACGCCGGCTGCAGCTCAGTACGGGCGCACGGAGGGCGGCTACGCCGGAACGGCGCTCGGATTGATGGGCGGCAGCGCGTTGGGCGCGGCTCTGGCTTCCGCGGCCGGTGCGGGCAACCCGCTGCTTTCGGGCGCCATCATGGCGACGACGGCGCTGGCGGGCGGCTACGCCGGCGGCAGGCTCGGGAGCGGAGTGGGCAACGAGATCGACAAGCGCTTCGAGGCCCGCCGCATCTGGCAGGTCGTCGGCGGCGTGACGGGCGGCCTGATGGGGTTCGTGTTCATGCCGGGCGGCAATGTCGTGGCCAAGGCGCTGGGAGCAGCGATTGGCGCGGCGGTCGGCGGCTGGGTCGCGGACAAGATCCATGACAAGGCCAACAAGGACTTCAACCCGCGCACGATGGGCGCGCTGATCGGCGGCGTCAACGGCGCGCTTCTGGCGGGCCCGTTCGGAGCGGCGGTCGGAATTCCGCTCGGCTACATTGGCGGCGACGCTTTCGACAAGTACGTCTTCGTGGACCCCGACACTCGGCTGGCCGACTGGAACACGGGAGACTACTGGCGGCCCAGGGGCAGCGAGACCGGCAGCGGCGTCACCACGGGTGGCCGTGTCTACGACAACTCGGGTTTCGACCGCGAAGGCTTCGATCGCTCCGGCTACAGCCGCGCCGGCTACGACCGCGAGGGGTATGACCGGCTGGGCTACAACCCGCAGGGAATCGACCGGCAGGGCTACGACAGGCGGGGCTTCCGCGTGTCGGCGCCGGCCAGCGGCAGCACCTCGGGCACGGCCTCGACCAGCGGTACGGCGGCCACCACGGGCGGCTACGATCCGAATCTGTACAGAGACTACTGGGCTGCCTGGAGCCGCAACGGCGGGCGCTACCCGCAGCTGGACAACAGCCACTGGCAGTTCTTCCCGCCCCAGTCTCAGGTCAAGTTCCGCGAGCGCTACGAGCAGCGGTACGAGCGGCAGGTGCGCCTCGACGTGAAGGCGTACTTCCCGCCGGGGACGTCGCTGGCGGAGAAGCGGGCGGCGTACCGGGACGCCATCGAGCGGTTCCGCAAGATGGCGACGGACAACTCGACGCCGGCGGATGTCCGGGCGGCGGCGCTGCAGAAGCTGGCGCAGCTGGAGCAGGACCTGAACCGGGACCTGGGCGGGTTGCGCTGAGCCGCGGGATCATGGATTGCGGTGGACGCGCAGAATTGGCAGTGAATTCGCAGGGAGCCTGAAACTTTCCGAAAGAGAGTGCGTAGTAAGGACTAGAAACCGGGGTTTGACGATTCAGAGGCAGAGCTGGCCGAGAATCGCCGGCGAGGAGCCGGGAAACCCTGAACGCTTGAAGGAGCTGAGGAGGCGGTCGTGATGAGAGTGGCAAGAATACTCCAGTGGAGAGCGCCGATGGTGCTCTTGCTGCTGGTCTCGTTCATGGGAACGTTGGTCCCCGCGGACCTGCTGGCGCAGAGCCGCTACGACAGGTTCATCCCGGGTGCGGATCGATGGCCGGAGCGCAACCCGCCCGATGGGGCTGGCAACGCGCGGCTGGGACGCACGCTTGGCGGCGTCGCCGGCGTTGCGGCCGGGAGCTTCGGTGGCGCGGCCCTGGCGGCTGCGGTCATCAAGGGCGCCGGATTGGCCTCGATGGGCCCGATCGTCCCGATCATCGTCGGCACGGCGATCACCGCTGGCGGCGCGTTCCTCGGAAGCAAGATTCTGAGCAGCCTCGGACAGGAAGGCGACCGTATGCTGGGCCCGGGCACCACCTGGGCGCTGGTCGGCGCCACTGCCGGTGCGGTTCTCGGTTACGCTCTCATCCCGGCCCTCGGACCCTTCGCGGGGCCGGCCGGCCGCATCGTCGCCGCGGGTGTCGCGGGCCTGGCGGGCGGCATCCTGGCCAAACTCTTCGCGCCAACGCTCGACCGGTACGCCACGCCGCGTAACATCTACGCTGGCGCCGGCGCGGTCATCGGCGCGGTCGGCTTCGGCCCCATCGGCGCAGTGGCTGGCGCGGCGGGCGGTTACGCCCTGGGCGCCATCTTCGGCGACAACTTCTTCGCGGACAAGCGCTCGAGCCCGGGCGACTACGTCGACGACGTGGGCTGGGAGTTCAGCCGCACCAAGAACCGCTTCCTCGACTGGAAGGATTCGATCGGCGACTGGTTCCACAACAAGACCGGCGGCTTCAAGGACCGGATGCGCGACAACTGGGGTTACTACGACCAGGACAGCGCCTACTACGACGACTACCGGGACAGCCGCCGCTACGCCCAGGACTACATCGGCTACCAGCAGCGCCCCTACCCGCCGGCGTACTACCAGGACCAGGACTACCGGTACCAGTACGACCAGCGCAGTCGCAACGACGGCTTCAGCTTCGACCTGGGCATCGGCTACAACGGCGGCAGCTCGGCGATCAGCATCCGAGGCAACCGAGACGATGTGTATCGCCGATTCCAGGAGGCCACTCGCCGGGGCGATCGCCGCGCGGTCATGGAGTACCAGCAGCAGCTTCGCAGTCTGGATATGCAGTACCAGCGGTACCGCTAAGGCTGACTATCGCAAACCCCTCACCGGACCTGGGCGGGCCAGGCATGACGAAGGTCGACCGCCTGTCGTGCCAAGCCGGCCCAGGTCCGGAGGAAAGAAAAGTCGAGGTGCCGGCGAAATTCAGCTCCCGGCACCTTGACACTTCCAGGGACCATTTCCATAATCAAGGCGCCTCGCGAAAACGGACCATTATCGGCGAGGCATGACACGGACAAGCAGTACACCCCCTACAATCAGGTTTGGAGGAGCGAGTACTGAGAGGAGACAGGCCATGAGAGACAGGACGTTCATACGGAGAACCTCACTCCTTGTGCTTATGGCGTTCGCGATGAGCCTTGGAGCCCCGATCGTCGAAGCCCAGACATCGCAGGCGCCGACGACCCAGGCCCCCACCACGGCTGCCCCGACCACCAGCGGCGGAGTCGCCGGGATGGTGGCCACCGCGAAGAACTCGCTCGCAAAGCTCTGGGGCGCATGGGCTGCCAAGCCCGTCCCCCCGGGCACGCCCGTCAACTACAAGCCGACCTTGGGCGAGGCCTTCAGCTTCTTCATCAAGCAGGGCGCCTCGCCTCAGCAGGCCGAGATCCTGGCCAACAACGCGCAGGCCACTGGCAGTCTGAGCGTCGCTTCGCCGAGCGCGGCCAGCGCGCCCAAGAGCTGGATCTCCAAGCTCTTCGGCCGCAGTTCCAGCCCCGCCCCCGAGGTCGCAGCCTCTCCGGTGCCCCAGGCGTCGGCCGGCACCAGGATCGTGGACAAGATCAAGGGCGGCTTCGACAAGCTGGTCCTGGGCGGCAAGCGCGCTGCCGACACGGCGGCCACTGGCGTCAACACCGGCTTCCTGACCGTCAAGGACAAGCTCTTCGACTTCAACCGCTACTACGAGCTGCCGCTTTCCGACACCTCGGCCATCAAGTTCCGCGGCCAGTGGGAGTCGACGGTCAAGTTCACCAACGGCAAGTGGGTCACGGGTGAGGCCAGCGCTTCCAGCAAGTGGCCGGGCGGCACCATCAAGAGCGGCGACGCCATCGCCCGCATCGAGGACATCGCGGTTGGCACCAAGGACGGGCGCTTCACGGAGAGCGGCCTGGCACGCGGCGTCGACAAGATCCGCGAAGGCGCCACCAGCCTGCGCGACAAGATCTTCGGTTCCAAGACTCGCACGCTCTCGGGCGAGCAGGTCAACGAGCTGGGCAAGCTCGAGATCCAGGGCCACCTGATGGAGCAGTCCCGCGCCATCGTGGACGCCCAGAAGGCGATCCAGAACCGGATCAACGAGCTGGTTGCCAAGAGCGATCGACTGCAGAAGCCTGTTCCCACCGAGGAGATCGCTAACCTCAAGAAGGGCTTCGAGACGCTCGAGGCGCAGAAGAAGGAGATCTCCAACCGACTCAACAAGGCCGGCGAGTCCAAGGCCGGCGCCGTGATGAAGGATGCCGCCACCTGGGCGCTCTACAGCGTCGGCATCACGGCCGGCGTCAACATCATCGGCCAGGTCGTCAACGGCGAGAAGGTCGATATCAAGAAGGCGTTTTCGTTCGTGGCGCAGCCCAGTTTCTGGGGCGGCACGGCCGGCGGTTTCGTCGGATCGATGCTCTTCCAGACGCTGGCCTCCTCGTTCCTGCCGCCGGGTATGGGCATCTTCTTCAAGGTCATCCCGGGCTTCCTCGGCGCCGCGCTCGGCTACGAGGTCGGCAGCGGGCTCTTCGGCAAGGGTTCGCCGACCAACTGGATCCAGACGATCGGCAGCACGCTCGCCTCGGCGGGCGGCTACACCCTGGCGTACTCGCTGCTGGGCGGAGCGGCCGCCCCCGGCATCGCGCTGATCGGCGCGTCGATCGCCGCGGGCGCCGTGGCCAACTTCCTCCTCGGCAAGCTCTTCAACAAGGGCCAGCCGCAGGCCGAAGTGGCCGACCTTGCCCCGGTGGGTTCTGCGGCGGCCTCCCTCCCCGAGCAGCCTGCGGTCCAGGCCGCCCCGGTTCAGACGCTGGCGGAGCCTCCGGCCCCGGCGGCCTCCGAGACCACGCCCAGCCTGGGCATGGCCGCGGCGGCCCAGGAGATGAAGACGGCGTACAACGAGTACATCAACAACCTGAAGGAGCGGAAGGTGACCGACGCCCGCACGGCCTACGACCGGTACGTGAAGGCGAAGGAAGCGCTCGACAAGGCGCGGGAGACCGCTTCTCGCTGAGACCATCCGACAGAACCCAGGTGCGGTAAACACGCGGGCCAGGCCGAAAGGCCTGGCCCGCTTCATTACCGCTCTTCTTGCGGCTCAGTGGTCGTAGTGGTGTCCCCAGTAATGGCCGTGCCCGTGGTGGTCGTGGTCGTGCCAGCCGCAGCCGGTACCCAGTGTGATGCACCCCGCGATGAGCGCAATCGCCAGCATGAGGCGCGTGATCCTGGAAGCCATTGGTTCCTCCTCCTTTCGTCGTTCTCCGGCCCGGGCGCGCAGTCGGCGTCCCGGGACGTCCCGGAGGCTCATTAACGCGAACTGAGAGAACCGTCAATCCGGTGCGGCGCAAGGCGGGCGCGCTGGCCGTCATGGATCACTTCGGGCTGAAGCGACCGAGATATTGTGCGAAAAAACGGGCTTTGACAGTGGTGGCGCGGGATGCTAGGCTCTGGCAATTCCACTCACCGTGACCGGAGGTGCTCGATGAATAAACAGGATATGGCCCAGGCCATCGCGCAGGCGACCGGACTGTCGCTGAAGGATTCGGCTGCTGCGATCGACGCGATCGTCGAAGCCGTCATGAAGTCGCTCAAGAAGGGCGAGCGGGTTCAGCTGGCCGGCTTCGGCAGCTGGGAGACTCGCAAGCGCGCGGCCAGGAACGGCATCAATCCCAAGACTGGCGAGAAGATCAAGATCAAGGCCCGCACGGTGCCGAAGTTCAACCCGGGCAAGGAGCTCAAGGACGTCGTCGACTGAGCATCCCTGGAGCCTGAGCGCCGGCCAAGTGGCCGCTGCGCTCCGCGTTGCCCGAGCCCGCCGGGTCCTGGAGTCACTGGACCCGGCGGCTCTTTTTAGTAGACAGTAGACAGTAGACCGTAGACAGTAGTCAGTAGTCAGTAGGGGCGGTGCGGGGGAGGAGGAAGATGGAAGGTGGA
>JACPRK010000175.1 GCA_016190005.1 Candidatus Wallbacteria bacterium
GCTGGTACTGCATGCGGAAGCTTGCCGAGAGCTGCTCCGTGCGATCCATGGCGCGAATTGTACCCCGGCGGATCTGCCGAGGCCTCGAGCGGGCTGGGGAGTTTCGAGGACCAGCTTCAGCCGCGGTAAGCCCTGCGAGTCGCAAGCAACGGGGGGCCACGCCCCCACTCGGATTGAGTACCTCCCAGGGGTCGAGAATCTCCTCCAGGGGGGGCGCAAACCATCACTCCCGTAGTTGCCCGGGCATGACAGACCGCTCCAAATGGGCCTTTTCGGGCTTGGCACGCCGGCTGCTTCAGGAGGCGCGACCCGATGAAAGGAGTGGAGCGACGATGACGAAGACCGACACCACCACGAGGAGCTCGTTTCTGCGGAACACCAACGTGCTGTTGCTGGCGCTGACCCTGGTGGTCACGGGCTGCGGCGGCAAGAAGGGCAACAAGCGTCAGCCGCAGGCCCCGCAGCCGGTCAACGTGACCGTCAACGTGCCCTCGGCGCCGTCCTCGGGGGCGACGACCCCGACCAGCGCCGGGCTGTCGAAGGCGGTGACCGATTCGACGGTCGCCACCAAGCCGAGCACCACCACCAGCTCCACGACGAAGACCGTCTCGACCACGAACGACCCTTCCGGGAAGATCGTCGTCAAGGTCATCAACAACGTGACGGTCAAGGTCACCGGCTACGGCGCCGGTATCAAGGAGATCACGACGAAGCTCGAGGACGGCGACAAGGACGGCACCACGACGCCTGTCGACGATCCGGACCCGACCACTCCGACGACTCCGGAACCCGTCAAAGAGCCCGTCGCGACCTCGCCGACCACTCCTGAGCCGGTCAAGGAGCCGGTCGCGGTCTCCCCGACGACGCCCGACGACGAAGAGTCGAGCGACGAGGACGACGACGACGCGGCCGCCACGACCGGCACCGACAAGCCTGCCGTCACCGACACCCCGGTTGCGGCCGACCCGCCCGCCACGGCCACGGCGCCCGCAGCCTCGACGAAACAGCTCAAGATCAAGGCCAACTCCTGACACGGGTCCCTCCGATGAAGAGCCCCGCCGGCAGAGCAGCCGGCGGGGCTCTCGATTCGGAGTATCCACTGGATGAAGTGAAGTAGTGGAATCCAGGCCCACACCGCCTTCACAGGAGCGTGATGGAGATGAACTCAGCGAACAGGCAGAGACTTTCGAGAGTCCGCATCGCAGGTGTGGCAGCGTTCTTAGGCGTGATCCTCGGGGGCTGTGGCGCGATACCTTCGTCCGGGGGAGGGGTCGGCGGCCTTCCCGGGGGGCTTGCGCAGACGTCGGGTGCGGGCGGGGGAAGCATCCCGTCGCTTGCGGGGCTACCGACGCCGCCCGTCGCGCTCCCCACATTCGGCGGGGGGCAGACGGCGAGCCTGCCGCTGGGCGCGGGCGATTCCACGACGGCGACCTCGGGTGCGTCCGGGACCGGCCCCGCCGCCCCGGGCTCGATCGGCGCAGGCGTATCGGTGGCCGGCCGTTCCCAATTCGAAGTCGAGGTCGACCGCTGGATGCTGGCCATGATCAATCAGGAGAGGCAGTCCCTCAACCGCCAGCCGGTGAAGATCGACCCGAGACTTCACGAGGCGGCCTGGAAGCACACGCTCGACATGTTCTCCGGCGGCTACATCGATCATCAGAACAAGAGCGGCGAGTGGGGACACGACCGAGCCCGCCGCGAGGGCTTCCCGGTGCTGGGTGGCCTGGAAAACGTCAACGAGAACGTCGCTGACATCTTCCGCCGCGACGACGCCCGGCAGCTCGCCTTGACCGCCATGAACCAGTACCGCCAGAGCGACGGCCACTGGCAGAACCTGCTCGACCCCAAGTGGAACGTCGTCGGCCTGGCCACCATTTGCCGCCCCGACCAGGCCAAGCGCGATAGCTACGGCGAGCCGATGAGCCCCAACACGCAGCTCTTCGGCAAGCTCTGACGGATCTCGTAGCGTCTAGCCGAAACCTCGGAAGACCGAGGGGAGAGCCCCCGCGTGTGCGTGCAAAGCTCCGTGCATGCGAAATCCCGTGGCGTCTACCTGTACCGGGTTTTCGTGAAAACCCGGTACAGGTAGACGCCACGGGATTTCCGCAGGTAGGCGCTGCGCTGCTTTTCTGGGTCGGCCGGGAGGGCGGAAACCTCCATGGGGGCGGAACTTCGACCTCCCGGCAACACGTCGATATCGCGAGATGAGGCATCAATACAGGAACGACCCTGCATGGCATCCCGTGTGCAACGGTGAGTGGCCATGAACAACGAGACAGGCAGGTCCCTGGTGATGCGAGCGATGTGCGTGGCGCTCTTGGCGCTGGCGATGACGACGAACACCGGCTGTCGCGGCGGTGGCGGCTCCAGGCTTGGCGGCGGGCTCGGCAGCTCGGGAGGAGGTTTCTCCGGCGGGGGTGGGGGGCTCTTCTCTGGTGGCGGACTCTCCGGTGGCAGCGGCCTGCTGTCCGGTGGCGGCGGATCGGGCCTCTTGTCGCGAAACAGCGGTGGCGGCGGCCTGCTATCCGGTGGTGGCGACCTGGGCGCGTCCGGCGGTGGGCTGTCCGGCTCGCGCGGCACGGGTCTGCTCGGCGCATCGGGCGGCGGCCCGCTCATCCCGGACCCGAGAACCGGCCAGATCATCAATCCCGACGGGCCACTGATTCCCGATCCGCGCACCGGCAAGATCATCAATGGCGACGGCCCGCTCCTCGGATCGCTCGGCAGCGGCGGGATTGGCGCCGAGCCGCCGGCCACGCGGCCGACGTTGCTCTCCGGCGGCACCAAGACGATCGGCGGCGGCTATCTGGGCGGCATCGGCGAAACGAGCTCGCTCTTCGGCGGCGCCGACTGCTCCCTGACCGGCGGCTGACGCCCCCGTCGCTGAGCCGGCAGTTTGCCGTCTCCCTGTCCGATCGACGCGCGCCCCCGGGACCGCGCGGCGACTATCCGATGCCGATGCGAACCTTGATGGTCTGGATGTCGCTCTCGCAGCGGTCGACTCTGTCGCTGAGGTCGAGGCGCTCTCGGAGCAGGCTCTTGACGTCTTCCAGGGTCCCGGAGAGCTTCATGATGGCCGTCGCGGTCCGGATCTCCGACTCGGTGATACGATCACCAAGGGCATCGATTCGCTGACTCAGCCCGACGCGGGTCTCTTCGAGTCGCGAGTTGGTCTGGTCGATCCTCGAGTTGGTCTGGTCGATGCGTGAGTTGGTCTCTCGCACGGCGTCTCGGATCTCGGTGAGGATTTTCACCGTGAGGTCGGTGGGTTTCATCGACTTGAATCTACCTCGGCAGCCGATGCCAGACAACGGTCGCGAAGTTGGAAAAATGCGCCAGGCGCGAGCTGGACGATTGCGTCACTTTGCCGGGAAAGATCAGAACCCTCGGACCTTGCGATCCGAGGGCTCTGGGCTGTGGATGTATTTTCGCGGGGTCTCGTCCCTCTTGGGCTCATCCACTCGTCCTTGCTGGCGGGCCTTGCGACCTGCCTGTCCGGACTGCCTGCTGGCGGCGTTGATCCCGCTCGTTCTCCGGGCCGAAGATTGAGGCCATCGCACATTCGGTCCTGGCGCCACGCGGAACCTGGTCGTATGGAGAGCCGGCGTCAGACTCTGAACTCTCCAACCGGGGCAGTTCGGGGGCCTTTCCTGCCTTCAGTACCGTTCTTCAAAGGGTCATCGTGCGCAGTTCAACCGGCACGTCCAATGGAAACCCTTGTCCAACCACGTCCTCTGGTACTCGAGGACCCCAGGGCCACTACTGCTTTCGAGCTTTCGCTCCGCCAGTCCCTCGGGCCTGCTGGCGTCGCCGGCTTTCACCGGCCCACCTGGATGACCTGCAGATCCACCAAGCGCCCCTCCGACGTTACTGACGGCCTCCGAGCGACCCCGCTCGTTTGTTGGCCATCTCTCCTTCGGAAGGAGGGGCAGTGTATCACCCCTCGATTGCGGAGTCAACACTCTTTCGAAAAAAAGTTACGATGGCCTGGTCGAGAGTCTGAGGAACGGCGGCCTGGGGCCATCCCGGAGAGGAGTCGTGCGCGATGAGTCTGGTTGCGAAACTGGTGACGGTCGGGCTGTTCGTGTTCGCGACTGCGCTGGGCGCGCAGGATCGATTCCTCGATTCGCTGCAGCCCGCACCGCACGCCATACTTCCCTATTCGGAGTCGCTTGCTCCGTTGTATGAAGGAGTGTTCCCCTCGGGGCGCATCCACCCCGCGTACCGCGAGACGCTCCGGGAGCTGAGGCGCTACCCGGCGTTTGGTGCCGCCCTGGCACGTCTGCGGCGCGACTGCGGCGAGGACTCCGTCGAGCCACTCCCCCGCCCGGTCCGGCTGGCCGACTACGAGGCGATCCTGGAGCCTGGGCTTCGCGAGCTGGCCGCCACGGTCGCACGAGCGGCGCTCCGCGAGGACGCTGCACCACTCCCCGCCAACGGGCAGCTCCCCGTCGTCCTGGATGTGGCGGTGACGCCCTCGATGCCGGAAACCGCGCGGCAATGGGCCGTACAAGGTGTTCATGCAGCGTCGGCCGAGTGGCTGCTGAGGCCGTGGTTGCTCCAACGCGCTATGGCGCGCAGCTTCCCCAAGGCCTTGCGACGGGCCGCTCTCCGCGCATCCGTCGGTCCCCAGGAGCTCGTCGCCTGGCTCTCGAGGCGAGCACCTTCGGGAGGCCCGGGTGGAGTGGCCGTCCGGGTCGACGCCGGCCCCAGCAGCGTGGTTTGGCAAGCCCTGGAGCGGGCGGGGGCGGTCCCCTACTCCGACGAGACAGACCTCGAGCTTTACCCGGGCGGCCTGCTCGTCCGCGGGCGCGCCGTCGCAGTGCTCTATGACGAGCGACTGGCGTTATCGAGTCGAAAACGCGATTCAATCCTGAACTTGCGCGCCCGCGGCGCTCTCGCATTGGTCCCTGACCCGCGCCAGGCCCGATTCTGCGGATGGGGCGTCCGGCACCTCACGCCACCGCACTCCGCGGAACCCGAGGAGCCGGGCACGGCGCCGCTGGCCTGGCCGGTGGTCCGTTCCTTCGTCCAGGACGCCGGCTCGGCCGACTTCGACCTCCTGGTCTCGGTCTTCCGCCCCGACGGAAAGGGGCTATACGACAAGTGGCGCGCGCGCTCCACGCGGTTTCGCGATCCCGACGGCAGGCTGCTACTCGATGGGCTCCAGGCCGCGCGTCCCGAGCTCGTACGCATGGAGCTCCGTGCCCGGCGCGAGCCGGCCTCGACCTGGGCGCAGGAGTATCGTCGGCCCGCCCGCCTGGGTGACCGCGACCTCTATCATCACTTCTCCGTCCTCGCCGCCGGCGACGACGTCCTCATCAACGCGCCGGGAGCCGCCCGCGCCGTGGGTGACTCGACCGGCGCCGCCTGGCTCCCCGGCCTGCTAGAGCGCGACAGCGATTTCGCCGCCAGCACGCGCAAGCTCGCCTCGCAGGCGCCTGTCCCTCCGGAGGCCCTCGAGGCCGCCGCACGCTTCGATCGGTCACGCTACGAACGCGATGTCCGCTGGCTCTCCGGTGAGCTCGAGCTCGACGGCGCGCGCCTGAGTAACCGCGCAAACGGCCTGACGGATCACCAGCTGGACCTGGTCGCCGAGCGCCTGGCGGCGCGGTATCGGCGTCTGGGCCTGAAGCCTCGGCTGCAGACCTTCACCGATGGCGGACGCCGCTGGTCGAACCTGATCGTCGACCTCCCGGGCACCCGCCCGGGGCTCGTCGTGCTCGCCGACCACTTCGACACCGCCATCGACGAATCGTCGGCCGAGGACGGCAATCGCGCCCGGTATCGCGCTGCTCCCGGAGCCGACGACAACGCCTCGGGGACCGCCGTGCTGCTCGAGGTCGCGCGCGTGCTGGCGCGAGCTGAGCCGCGCCCCGCGCGCCCCCGACGCACCATTCGGCTGCTCCACCTGACGGGCGAGGAGTTCCCCGCCGATTGCCTGGGCGCCCGCCGCTACGCCGAGGCGTCGCTTTCTGCCGGCGAACGGCTCGATGCCTTCGTGGTCCTCGACATGATCGGATGGAACCCCAAGCGCGGTGCCGGGACGTTCCAGCTCAACGAGGGCGAGGTCCCGGAGTCCGGCCGGCTCTCCGGCACCGCTCTGGCCGTTCGCGACGCGCTCGCTCGCACCACCGGCCTCGCCCTGCCCACGCCCCTGGTCCGCCCGCGCCACGACCCGCGGAGCTATCTCTACAACACCGACGGCGTCATCTTCAGCGACCTCGGCGTTCCGACTCTCCTCTTCAACGAGTCCATCAACCGCCTCGAAGGCCTGGGCCGCCGCGGCTACCACGACGCCTACGACACGCCCGCAAACATCGACTTCGCCTACGCCTCCGCCATTGCCCGCGTGGCGCTTGCAACCGTTCTAGTAGTGAGTAGCGAGTAGTGAGTAGCGAGAAGCTGACCCCTCAAGCCTCACCCCTCAAGCCTCACTCCTCACCGTGCCCATCTCCATGGCCAGCCGCTCGAGGGCCTCGACGCGGTCGGCGGTCGACGGGTGGGTCGAGAAGAGCGAAAGGAACCCGCCGCCAGTCAGAGGGTTGACGATGAAGAGGTGAGCTGTCGCGGGGCTTGCGCCGAGGGGGACGTGGGTCGCGGCCATCTCCAGCTTTTGCAGGGCCCGCGCCAGCGCCATCGGCTTGCCGCTGAAGCGCGCACCCGCTTCGTCGGCCAGGAACTCGCGTGATCGGCTGACAGCCGTCTGGACCAGAAACGCCGCGACCGGCGCCAGGAACATCATCAGGAGCGCGCCGCCCGCATTGCCCGCGCCCTCCTCGTCATCGCTGGAGCGGTGGCTTCCGAACATGAAGGCCCATCGGGCCATGTCCGCCAGCATGCTGATGGCACCCGCCAGCACCGCCGCGATCGAGCTGATCAGGATGTCGCGGTTCTTGACGTGGCCCATCTCGTGGCCGAGGACTGCCGAAAGCTCGTCCCGGCTCAGGAGCCCCACCAGCCCCGTGGTCACAGCCACCACCGCGTGACTCGGATTGCGGCCCGTGGCGAACGCGTTGGGTGCCGCCGACTCGATCACGGCCACACGAGGCATCGGCAGCTGGGCCACGCGCGCGATCTGCCGCACGATGGCGTGGAGCTCCGGCGCCTCGTCCTCCGATACCACCCGCGCTCCGTACATCCCGAGCACTATCGAGTCCGAGAAGAAGTAGGCCGTTGCATTTGCTAACACCGCGAACACCAGCGCGAACATCAGCCCCGCCTGTCCGCCGAGCGCCTTCCCCGCGGCCAGGAGCAGCACCGTCAGCAATGTGAGCCAGAATGCAGTCTTGAGTTGATTCATCTGAACGACACCTCCGCACCGTCCTGTTACAACTTCCTTGCCAGCTCGACCTCGGCCACCGAGCTCCAGGCCAGCCATCCGCCTATACTTCGATCGAATGGTCTCCGCCGTTCCCGGCTATCGAATCCTGGGCGAGGTCGCCTCCGGCGCATCCGGCACCGTCTTTCGCGCCGAGCAGCTCGAGCTTGGCCGCGTCGTTGCGCTGAAGATCCTCTCCCCGGGTCTCTTCGACGAGCAGACCACCCGCGCCCGCTTCTTGCGCGAGGCGAGGCTGCAGGCCCGGCTCGGCCACCCCCGCATCCTGCGGGTCTATGACGCGGGAATCGTCGACGGCCGCCCCTTCCTCGCCATGGAGCTCGTCGAAGGCGGCAGCCTCCGGGAGCTGCTTCTGCGCGAGGGCGCGTTGTCCGTCGCTCGTGCCCTGCGACTGGCCGCCGGCATCGCCGAGGGCCTCGCCGCCGCCCACCGCATCGGCGTGGCGCACCGGGACCTGAAGCCCGAGAACGTCCTCCTGGTCGACTCCGAGGAGGTGAAACTCGCCGACTTCGGTCTCGCCAAGGCCTACTCCGAATCGCAGACTCTCCAGACGGCCGCGGGCGTCATCCTCGGGACCCCGGGCTATATCTCGCCAGAGGTGCTGTCTGGAGCTCCCGCCGGGTCTGGTGCCGACGTCTACGCCCTGGGCGCCATCCTCTACGAGATGCTCGCCGGGCGTCCGCCGTTCAAGGCTTCCAGCGTGGCCGGCATCCTGCGTGCTCAGGCCGCCGGGCGCGTCGAGCCGCTCTCCTCGCACGGGCTCATCATTCCGGACTGGCTGGAGCGATTGACACTCGAGTGTCTTTCCGTCGCTCCCGCGTCGCGCCCCGCCGCAGAGTCGCTCGCCGCCCGGCTCGCGGGGACGGACACGCCGGGCGCCAACACCATGGTGCTGCGGTTGAAGCCCGCCGCGGCCTCCGGGCCCTCCGGGACGATCCGGCTCACCCCTGCCTCCCGGCGCCTGCCGCTCGTCGCCATTGCCGCCATCGCCGGTACACTTCTGGTCGCTGCGGTCATCAGGTCCCTCCCGGCGGTCTCGGTCCCACCCGAGGCGACGGCGGGTAGTCCGGTGGTGGCCGCGGACTCAAAAGAGGTGTCGAATCCGCCGCTGAAAAGCCTTCCTCGCCACTGGGTTGCCGTCGGAACGGACCACGCGCGATTCCACTTCGACAAGGCCCTTCCTCCCGGTGCCACCGTCACGCTTGGCACCCGCGCCGGCCAGCGCACGGTCGCGCTCACCGGCGACGGTCCCCGCTACGACGTCGGCGGCCTCCTACCTGGTCAGCTCCACCTGGGCCAGATCGAGTCGTCAGGCCGGAGCTCACCCGTCAGCCTCACGACCCTGGCGCGCTCCCCTCGCTCCGGCGCCGCGATCCTCGGAGTCGACGGCATTGGGGTGGGGGCGGAGATCGTCCTCGCGGCTCACGGCGAGGAGGTCGCGGTCGCCTGGACTGCGGCCGGACCGGGACCCGGCAGGAGCTCCGAGATTCGCCTCCGCGAGAGCCCCGACATGGGAGCGACCTGGTACGCGCCTCGCAAGCTCGGGGAGCGCGATTGGCGGGCGCACTCGCTGGCTCTCTGCCGGACCAAGAGCAGCACCTGGTTCGGCTGGGTCCGAACCACTGCCCGGGGGGCGCCCGAGCAACTCTCCCTGGTCGAGCTCGGCGGTCGCCCGGCCGCCCCTATCGCAACGCACTCGGTGGCGCTCGAGCCGGCCCCCGTCACGACCGACGGGTTCCGCGCGGTGGCGCTGGCCGGGGGGCCCGAAGACGGCGTTCACGTCGCTGCCTGTGTCGGCGCCGGCCAGTCGGGCACGCACCGGCTCGCGACGACGCTCCTGGCTCCCGGTTCCCCGAGTTTCCCGCCCTGGAGCCCGATGGTGACCACCGGTCACCACCGCGAGCTGAAGCTGCTGAGTTTGCCCGCCGGGCTCCACTTACTGGCTGCCACGTCGAAGCCCGAGGTCAGTTCGCAGCTCGGCTGGTCATGGACCAGCGGCGAAAATCGCCGGGACTGGAAGCCCGCTCGCGAGGTGACCAACCCCTTCGAGTCCCCCGCGGGCTTCAGCGTCGTCCCTTATCGCGGCGGCCTGCTTCTCGCCTACGCCTCCGCCGGGGCCGTCTGGACTCGCCGACTGGACTCCGATCCCGAAGTCGTGGCCGAAGCCGTTCCCGTGAGCAGCCGCCCGGCCGCCCGCCGGCTCTCCTTCGCCCGCGAGACGCATCCGGAGCTGGCCAGCGGCGACAGATACCTCTATATCCTCTACTTCGGTCTCACGACCACCTACGACTGGAAGCTGGTCGTGCTCGGTGGAGAGTCCCTCGCCAAGCTGTCCCCGGTCGCCGTGAAGGACCTGGACGGCCCGACCCCCAAGGCTCTGGCTGTCGCCGCCGGTCCCCACCACCTCCTCGTCGCCTGGGCCGACGACCGAGGCTTCGTGCGAGCGCTCAGACTCCCGCGCTGAGGGGAGGGAGACGCTCCCCCTACGGCCGCGTCCCCGGGAACTCCAGGCCGGTCGCCTCCGGGAAGCCGAGCATCAGGTTCATGTTCTGGATCGCCTGGCCCACCATCCCCTTGACCAGGTTGTCCAGCGCCACCAGCACCACCAGCGCCCGGCCGTCGCCGTGGCAGTGGACGTCGGCGAAGTTGGAGCCGGCAACGACGGCCACGTCGGGCGGTTGCGGCCGCAGCCGCACGAACTTTTCCTCACCGTAGTGAGAGGCGTAGATGGACCGTATCGTGTCGAGCGACAGCGGCTCCGCCGAGTGCAGCACCGCCGTGATGTGGATGCCGCGCACCATCGGCGCCGAGTGCGGCACGAAGGAGATCCGCGCCTCGGGGGCCCCGGCCCGCGCCAGCTCCTGCGCGATCTCCGGCAGATGCTGGTGCACCAGCGGTTTGTACGCCCGGAACGCCGCCGCCCGCTCAGGGTGGTGCGTCCCCGGCTTCGCCTCGGCACCGGACCCACTGGAGCCGGTGACTCCTGCGACCGTCACCGCGCCCTCCAGCGCCCCCGCGTGCGCCAGCGGCAAGAGCGCCAAGAGCGCCCCGGTCGCAAAACAGCCCGGGTTGGCCACCCGTCGTGCCTGGGCAATCGCCCGGCGGTTGAACTCGGTCAGCCCGTAGACGAAGTGCCCCAGCATCTCGGGCGCGTTGTGCTCGTGTCCGTATGCGTCGCGGTACACGGCCGCGTCCTTCAGCCGGAAGTCGCCCGACAGGTCGATGGCCTTCACTCGCTCCGGCAACCGCCTCACGGAGTCCTGGCTCGCCCCGTGCGGCAAGGCCGAGAAGACCATGTCCACCCCCTCCGCCGCTTCCTCGGGTGACAGGTTTTCGAACTTCAAGTTCGTCACCTTCAAGAGGTTGGGGTGAACCTCGTGAACCGGCACGCCCGGATGCTGCCTGCTCGTCAGCCGCGCCACGGTCACGCCCGGGTGAAAGAGCAGGAACCGAAGCAGCTCCGACCCCCCGTATCCGGTAGCGCCCAGAATCGCAACACGCTTGCGCGGCATGAACATGTCGTGACCGGTTGTACCACATGCAGACGGGGTGGTACTGAATCCAGTCGGGGGCCTTGCCCCCGAGCCCCCACCAGGGGAGCAGTGCTCCCCTGGAC
>JACPRK010000171.1 GCA_016190005.1 Candidatus Wallbacteria bacterium
CGCCGGGGTCTTTTTCTTCTCCTCGAAAATCCCCTCCGGAAAGATCCGGTTCCCGCCGCCCGTTCGCAGCAAGGGAGGCTCCGCGCCAGCACTCAGGGTCTCGGCAAAGTCGCGAGCCCGGAGGCGAAAAACGGGGACTGCCTCCGGAAGCCCAATTGAAATCTGGCAGTCGTCCGGTCGGGTGGCCGGGCTTCCGGTGCCTGTGCCCGCTTTTCGCCGACTGTGTCCGCCGCCCTGGCGAGCGCTCCGCGGTTGTTGATTGCCGGCATGTGTCCTGCTACAATGGCGAACTTCAATCATGACCAAGCCGAAACTTCGCCGGGCGGAGCAGCCTGAGCTCGACCGTTCGCAGCTGCTCGACGTCTACCGCGTGATGCTGCTCTCCAGGCGCATCGACGACAAGGAGATCGCCCTCCGAAAGCGGAATCTCGCCTTCTTTCAGATCTCCGGCGCCGGCCACGAAGCACTCGGCGCAGCCTGCGGACTGGTGTTGAGACCCGGCCACGACTGGTTCTTCCCCTATTACCGTGACCGCGCCCTGATGCTCCAGGTCGGCCTCACGCCCCTCGACATGCTGATGCAGGCGACCGGGGCGGCGGCCGACCCCTCCAGCGGCGGCCGACAGATGCCGGCCCACTGGGGCTCACGCCGGCTGCACGTCGCCAGCACCTCGAGCCCGACGGGGACTCAGTTCCTGCAGTCGGTCGGCGCCGCAGAGGCCGGCCGGTACATCCACGCGCTCGAGATCGCGGCAGAGGCGGCGGCCGACGAAGTCGTCCTCGTCACCACGGGCGACGGCACGACCAGCCAGGGCGAATTCTGGGAATCCTTGAACACCGCCTGCCAGCGAAAGCTGCCCGTGCTCTACCTGGTCGAGGACAACGGCTGGGCCATCAGCGTCCCCGTCCGGGCCCAGACCGCCGGCGGCGACATCTCCCGGCTGGTCTGCGGCTTCCCCGGCCTGGCCGTCGAGAAAGTCGACGGCTGCGATCCAGTCGCCAGCTACTCGCTGCTGGGCCGAGTGGCCGAGCGCATCCGGGCAGGCGCCGGCCCGTGCCTGGTTCACGCCTCCGTGGTGCGACCGTACTCCCACTCGCTCTCCGACGATCAGACGATGTACCGAACCCGCGCCGACCTGGCCGAGGAACAGCGGCGAGACCCGCTGGTCACGTTCCCGGCCTTGCTCCTTCGAAAGAAGCTGGCCAGCGAGGCCGAGCTGGCCCGGATCCGCGCCGAGGTCGACGCCACGGTCGAGGCCGCAACCGAGGCCGCCATCGCCGCACCCAAGCCGCCGGTCTCGTCGGCCACGCGCCACGTCTTCAGCGAATCGGTCGATCCGACCTCTGCCGACTTCGATCGTCTGCCCGCCTTCTCGGGCGGCGAGCCTCAGTCGATGGCGGCTCTCATCAACTCCACGCTGGCCGCCGAGATGGCTCGAGACAAACGCATCCTGGTCTTCGGCGAAGACGTCGCTGACGCGTCCAACGCGGAGTCGCTGCAGGAAGTAAAAGGCAAGGGCGGCGTCTTCAAGGTCACCTACGGGCTCCAGGCAAAGTTCGGTGCCGATCGGGTGTTCAACAGCCCACTGGCCGAGGCGAACATCATTGGCCGGGCCATCGGAATGGCGTTGCGAGGACTCAAGCCCGTGGTCGAAATCCAGTTCTTCGACTACATCTGGCCGGCGATGATGCAGCTGCGCGACGAGCTCGGGTACATCCGCTACCGCTCCAATGGAGACTGGGGCTGCCCTGTCGTGGTGCGAGCCAGCATCGGCGGCTACTTGAGGGGCGGCGGTCCCTACCATAGCCAGTCGGGCGAGTCGATCTTCGCCCACTGCCCGGGCCTGCGGGTCGTCTACCCGTCCAACGCGCTCGACGCGGCCGGACTCCTCAGGACCGCCATCCGCTGCGAGGACCCGGTGATGTTCCTGGAGCACAAACACCTCTACTTCCAAGGCTACAATCGCAACCTCGACCCCGGGACGGACTACATGATTCCGCTGGGCCGAGCCCGGGTAGCCCGCCCAGGAACCGACCTCACCCTGGTGACCTGGGGGGCGCTCGTGCAGCGATCGCTCGATGCCGCCGCCGAGGCAAACAGGCAGGGGATCTCCGTGGAAGTGCTGGACCTCAGGTCGATAGCCCCGTGGGACCGCGACGCGGTGGCGAGCTCGGTCGGAAAGACCGGGAAGCTTCTGGTGGCCCACGAGGACTCCCTGACGTGCGGCTTCGGCGCGGAAGTGGCGGCGTGGGTGGGCGAGCACTGCTTCCAAGCACTCGACGCGCCCGTGCGGCGGCTGGCGGCGCGCGACTGTCCGGTCGCGTACTGCCCGGAGCTCGAGGAAGCAATCCTGCCGCAGAGCGGCGACGTACTACGACAGATACGGGAGCTGGCGGCTTACTGAGCCGCACCCGTCACGGAAGGTGAATCGCATTGGCGCGTGAGAAGCAGTCCCAGACCTCGGAGGAGCGCATCGATCGGCGGCGGCCGGAGAATTGCCGGCCGGACCCGGCGGTGACTCTGGAGGCGATCCGCAAGCTGCCCAAGACCGATCTGCACTGCCATCTGGACGGCAGCATGCGACTCGAGACGGTGCTGGACCTGGCGCGAAGCTGCGAGGCCGAGCTTCCGAGCACGGACCCGGCGGAGCTCGCCAAGCATCTCGTGATGGAGGACAACTGCAAGAGCCTGGAGCAATATATTCGCGCCTTTGATATCACGCTTTCGGTTTTGCAGACGCGGGAGGGGTTGGAGCGGGCGGCCTACGAGCTGGCCTGCGACGCGGCCGACGAGAACGTGAAGTACCTGGAGGTCCGGTACTCGCCCATCCTGCACACGAAGCGTCACCTGAAGCTGGCCGAGATCGTCGACGCCGTGATCGAGGGGCTGCAGAAGGCCGAGCGCGAAAAGGACATCAAGACGGGCGTCATCATCTGCGGCATCCGTCACATCAAGCCGGAATCGTCGCTGAGGCTGGCGGAGCTGGCGGTAGCTTACAAGGACCGCGGGGTGGTCGGCTTCGACCTGGCGGGAGTGGAGGAGAACTTCCCGGCCAAGGAGCACCAGGAGGCGTTCCAGCTGGTGCTGGACAACAACATCAACTGCACGCTCCACGCGGGCGAAGCGTTCGGGCCCGAGTCGATCGCGCAGGCGATCCACCGCTGCGGCGCCCACCGGATCGGCCACGGCACGAACCTGAGGAAGGACGGCGACCTGCTCAACTACGTGAACGACCACCGGATTCCGCTGGAGATCTGCGTCAGCTCCAACGTCCACACGCGCAGCGTTCGGCGGCTGGAGGATCACCCGGTGCGTCTCTACTACGACTACGGCCTGCGCATCACGCTCAACACGGACAACCGGCTGATGTCGAACACTACGGCCTCGCAGGAGCTTTTCAAGGCCGCCGTGCAGTTCGAGTTCACGATGGAGGACATCAAGAACATCATCGTCGCCGGCTTCAAGAGCAGCTTTCTCTCGTATCGGGACAAGGTCCGGCTGCTCAAGCGCTTCCTGCCCGAGCTGGGTCGATACCCCGTTTACTCGCGGCCCCTCCCCTGAGCTTCCCCGGCAGCCGCAGCGACGTACTCCCAAAAATGGTTTGCGTCGAGCGGGGACGTGGGATAGTCTTCGATCGAACACGACAGGGGCGCCTTCCGAGCAACGAATTGCCCCAACGGTTCAGGGAGACCATCTGGACACTCAAAGCAGCGCCGACGGCCCTGCCTCGGGCCTGCACGTCCTCGTGATCGAGGACAGTCAGGTCGATCGACTGGTCTTGCGTTCGCATCTGGAGGCCCAGGGCGTCCGGGTCACGCACACTGATTCGGCCATCACGGCGCTGGAGCTCCTGGAGCTCGACCGCTTCGACGCGGTGGTCTGCGACGTCATCTTGCCAGGCGTCTCGGGGCTGGAGCTGCTCAAGCAGCTGCGCAACCTGGTCCCCGGGCTGCCCGTGCTGATGGTGACGGCCTCCTCGAAGGCCGGTCCCGCCGTGGAAGCGATGCGGTTGGGCGCCTCCGACTACCTGGTCAAGCCGGTGAGCCAGGAGGCGCTGGTCACGGGCGTGGTCACCGCGGTCCATGGACGGGGCGGGCGACTCGAGGTGGCACCGCCGGCTCGAACGTCCGAGCCTGCCTCCGGGGCGCACTCGACGGGCAGGGCGATCCTGGAACAGATTCCGGACGGCATCCTTCTGGCAGACGATCAGGGACAGGTGCTGTTCGTCAATGGCCCTGGGCGGGAGATCCTGGGGCCGCAATCCCAGTCGATTGGGGGCCGCCCCGTCACGATGCTGCAGGACTTCCCCGAGTTCGTCGCGTTCGTGACTCAAGCGGTCATCGGCCTGGAGTTGACAGACGCGCGCATGCTGAGAATTCCGGGAGAGCCGGGAGCGGAGAGGACCCTGTCGTGCACGGCGCGGAAGCTGCCGCCCGCGGGGGCGGGTCCGAGCCCGGTGACGCTGATCCACTTTTCGGACTCCTCGCGCCACGCGCGGCTGGAGGCCGCGATGCTGAAGGCCGACAAGCTGGCCTCGCTCGGGTTGATGGCCGGCGCGCTGGCCCACGAGATCAACAACCCTCTGTCGGTCGTCCTGGGGACGCTCGGATTTCTTCTGGAAGACCTGGGCGATACGAATCACGAGGTCACCGACCGGCTCCGGATCGTGGAGCGCAACACCTGGAAGTGCGTCGACATCGTGCGCCACTTTCTCAAGCTCTCCAGGTCAGGCACCGGGGAACTCCACGCCGTGCTGATCGACCGGCTGCTGGACGACATCCTGGCCTTGCTCTCCAAGAACCTCGCAGTTCACGGCATCCGCGTGGAGCGCGAGATCGAGCGCAACTTGCCCGGAATCGTGGGCAGCGAGACGCAGCTGCAGCAGGTGCTGCTGAACCTGGTCCTCAATGCCCGTGATGCCATGGAGAGGGGCGGGACCCTCACGCTGCGCGCACGCCGTGGGGGGGAGCAGGTGATCATCGAGGTGGCCGACACGGGTCCCGGAGTTGCCCCCCAGGTCCGCGACCGCGTCTTCGAGAACTTTTTCACGACCAAGGCGCCGGGAAAGGGGACGGGGTTGGGGCTGGCCATCTGCAAGACGCTGGTCGAGGAGCACCGCGGCACGCTAGAGCTCGTCAGCCCGGAGCGGGGTGGCGCGACCTTCCGGATGAAGTTTCCGGCGGCCGACTCCGGCGAGGCCACTTGCGGCGAGATCATGCGTGCTTGCGGCGAGCCGAAGATGCAGACCTTCGACCTGGACGTGCTGGCGGTCGACGACGAGGAAGGCATCCTGGAGATTTATCGCGTGGCACTGTCGCGGGCGGGTTGCCGTGCGGCCTTCTACACGAACCCGGAGCTGGCGCTCAGGGAGTTCGTCGCCGGCTGCTTCGACCTGGCGATCCTGGACTTGCGGATGCCGCAGATGGACGGTTTCGAGCTCTGTCGGCGGCTCTTGGCGATCGATTCGGGGCTTCCGATCATCTTCGTCTCCGGCACGCTGATGACGGAAGACGATTCGCAGATCGAGGCGGCCGGCGCCAAAGGCTACGTCAGCAAGCCGTTCCGGGTGGAGGAGTTGAACGGCTGGCTGGAGCTCGCAGCGCGGACCCGGCGGGCGCGCCGGGGGATGCCGTACCGCCAGCCGCTGGTGCCGGATCGGCAGTGGCGGGTGCTGATCGTCGACGACGACGAGGACGTGAGCTTCATCCTGCGCAAGGGGCTCGAGACGGCCGGCAAGTTCGAGGTGGTGCAGGCAGCCGACGGGGTCGAGGGGCTGCAGCGAGCACTGGACACTCCGCCGGATCTGATTCTCCTGGATATCATGATGCCCGGGCTGGACGGGTTGGAGGTCTGCCGCAGGCTGCGGGCCGATGCCCGGACGGCCACGGTGCCGGTGGTGATCCACTCGGTGAAGATGCAGATCCACGACGTGCTGAAGGCGATGCAGGCCGGCGCCAATCACTACTTGATGAAGCCGATGGAGATCGGGGCGCTGACGAGGGAGCTGCTGGAGCTCTTGGAACGTCCGCCGCTGGTGTCGAGCAGCTCGCCCCCGAACTGAAAGGCCCTTCTGGCCGAGCATCTTGCGCGGCCCGGTGCGGCCGTGTTACGTTCCGGAGGTAGTTTGCCGCGTCGTGAGACACCCCGGGCGGGCGGCTGGCCATCAGGCTCGCGGGTCCGTTTGGTGTCGGGGCGAGACCCGCTCAGAACGCGCCCAGGTTCCCCCCGAAAGCAGGAAACGGCTACGGCCGAGATTGGAGCAGCAAGGCGTTTTATGGCCATTCAGGATCGAATCGTCATCACCGGCGTCGGGTTGACCTCGCCCAACGGGGACAATCTGGAGCAGTACCGGAAGAATCTGCTTGCAGGCGTGTCCGGAGTGCAGGACTTCGAGACGCGCTACATGGGCAAGCTGATTGCCGGGGTCTGCCACTACGATCCGCTGAAGTACCAGAAGAAGAAGGACGTGCGGCGGGGTACCCGGGCCGGTTCGATCGCCATCTACTGCTCGCACGAAGCCATCTCCGATTCGGGCCTCGACTTCTCCGCTGCCGACAAGTCGCGCGTCGGCGTCTTCCTAGGCATCACCGAGCACGGCAACGTCGAGACGGAGAACGAGGTCTACAACATCAGCCTGAAGGGCTACGACACGGCCTTCTGGACACACCACCACAACCCGCGGACCGTCGCCAACAACCCCGCGGGCGAGGTGACGCTGAGTATGGGCATCTCCGGGCCTCACTACACGGTGGGCGCCGCGTGCGCCGCCGGCAACGCGGGGCTGATCAGTGGGGTGCAGATGCTGCGACTGGGCGAGGTCGACGTGGCGCTGGCCGGGGGCGTATCGGAAGCGATCCACACGTTCGGCATCTTCGCCAGCTTCAAGGCCCAGGGGGCGCTGGCGACCCACGAGATCGCGGCGAAGGCGAGTCGGCCCTACGACCTGGACCGCAACGGCATCGTCGTCAGCGAGGGCGGCTGTGTCTACGTGCTCGAGCGCTACGAGGATGCGCGCAAGCGTGGCGCCAAGATCTATGGCGAGATCGCAGGCTACGCGATGAACTCGGACGCCTCCGACTTCGTGCTGCCGCTGCCCCAGCGCCAGGTGGAGTGCATGCGGCTGGCGCTGGCGCGCGCCGGGATCACCCCCGCACAGATCGATATCGTCAACACCCACGCCACCGCGACCCGGCTGGGCGACCAGCAGGAAACCCAGGCGGTCCGTGAGGTGTTCAAGGAGACGCCGACGACCTACATCAACAACACCAAGAGCTTCATCGGCCACGCGATGGGCGCGGCGGCGGCGCTGGAACTGGCGGGGAACCTGCCGGCCTTTCAGGACCTGGTGGTGCACCCCACCATCAACGTGGACCACCTCGATCCCGAATGCGCCATCCCGAACCTGGTGATGAACGAGCCCAGGAAGATTCAAAAGGTCGATTACATCCTCAACAACTCCGCCGGGATGCTGGGGATCAACGCAGTAGTAGTAGTGAAGCGAGTTTGAAGGCCCGGCGCGCTCGCGCAGACCGTTTCAAGGAGATCACGGAATGACCCGACAGGAAATCCGGCAGGCAATCATCGACATCCTGGCAGACATCGCCCCCGACGAGGACACCGCAAACCTCAAGGACGACGTCAGCCTCCGGGACCAGCTCGGCCTGGATTCGATGGACTTCCTCGACATCGTGATGGAGCTGCGCAAGCGCTACAACGTCGAGGTCCCCTCGTCCGACTATCCGCAGCTGGCCACGATGACCAGCTGTCTCGACTACCTCTCGCCGAAGATGGCGTGACGCCAGGCTCCGTTCCTGGGCGGCCCGTGGGCGCCGGCCATTGGCCCTCCCCCAGATGCCCGTGCATTACGACGTCCTCATAATCGGAGCCGGCATGTCCGGACTGGGCGCAGGCATCCGCCTGGCCCATTACGGCCGCAAGGTCTGCATCCTCGACCGCCACTACTTGTGGGGGGGGCTGAACAGCTTCTACCGGCTGAAAGGCTACCGCTTCGACGTCGGCCTGCATGCGATGACCAACTTCGTGCCGCGCGGGACACGCAACGCCCCGCTCACGAAGCTCCTGCGGCAGCTGCGAATCGATTACGACGAGCTCGATCTGCGGCCACAGCAGATGTCGGCCACCTGGTTTCCCGGCAAGCGACTGCGCTTCACTAACGACTTCGCCTTCTTCGAGTCGGAGGTGGCCGAGCAGTTCCCGGCCCAGGCAGACGCCTTCCGCCGCCTGGTGAAGCACGTGATGGAGTACGACGCGCTGAACCTGGCGACTCCCGAGTTCAGCGCGCGTGAGGTGGTCTCCGGATTTCTCAGTGATCCGCTCCTGATCGAGATGCTCTTCTGCCCGCTCTTCTTCTACGGCAGCGCCGTCGAGAACGACATGGATTTCGGGCAGTTCGTCATCATGTTCAAGAGCATCTACTGCGAGGGGCTTGCGAGGCCGACCGAGGGCGTGCGCCGCGTGCTGCGGGTGCTGATGGAGAAGTACAAGGGGCTGGGAGGCGAGCTGCGCATGAAGTCGGGGGTCCGGCGGCTGGAGGTCGCGGGCTCCAAGGTCACGGAGGTCGTCCTGGACAGCGGCGAGAGGCTGACGGCTGACACGGTCTTCTCCTCGGCAGGGTACCCGGAGACGCTGGGGCTCTTGAGCGATTATGTGCCCGGCTCGGAGGGCCCGACGCAGGGGCAGCTCAGCTTCATGGAGTCGATCGACGTCCTGACGAAAGAACCCAGGGAGCTCGGCTACGAGTTCACCATCCAGTTTTTTTCGACGACCGAGAAGTTCCACTACCAGAAGCCCGAGGAACTGGTGGACGTGCGCAGCGGAGTGATCTGTTGCCCCAACAACTTTTGCTACGATCGCCCGCTCGACGACAACTTGATGCGGGTGACCAGCCTGGCCAATCACGGCCGCTGGGCCGCGCTGCCGCCCGAGGAGTACCACGAATCCAAGGTTCGCTGGCACGGCCTGGTGCTGGACGAGGTCGTCAAAATCGTTCCCGATTTCCGGCCCTTCGTGAAGTTCACGGACATTTTCACTCCGAAGACCGTCCGCAAGTTTACGGGCCACGTCAACGGCGCCGTCTACGGATCGCCCGTCAAGTTCAAGACCGGCCGCACGCGCCTGGACAACCTGTTCCTGTGCGGCACCGACCAGGGCATGCTCGGGATCGTGGGGGCGCTGCTCTCCGGGATCTCGATGGCCAACATGCACGTCCTGCAACAAGCGTGAGGCCCGCCCACGATGCCAAAGGATCAACTCCAGGGAATCAAGAGCGAGTACGACGTCATCGTCATCGGCAGCGGCCTCGCAGGCCTCACCTGCGCCAACATCCTGGGCCGGATGGGCCGGCGGGTGCTGGTGCTGGAGCACCATTACCAGCTCGGCGGCATGGCCACCTGGTTCAAGCGCAAGCGCGGGCACATCTTCGACATCAGCCTCCACGGATTCCCGTTCGGGATGGTCAAGAGCTGCAAGCGCTACTGGAGCGAAGACATCGCCAACCGCATCGAACCGATCCGGGGCATACGCTTCGACAACCCCCAGTTCAGCTTCGAGACCACCTACGACCGCAAGGACTTCACGCGCATCCTCGTGGAGCGATTCCAGCAGCCGCTGGAGCGGGTCGAGGCGTTCTTCGACAAGGCCCGCTCCTTCAACTTCTACGATGACGACGGGACCACGACGGGGCAGTTCCTGGAGCGCTGCTTCCCGGGCAGAAACGACGTGCACCGACTCCTGATGGAGCCGATTGCCTACGCCAATGGCTCCACACTCGACGACCCCGCGCTCAGCTTCGGCATCGTCTTCTCCAACTTCATGTCGAAGGGCGTCTACATCTTCAAGGGCGGCACCGACCTGATGATCGGCCTGATGAAGAAGGAGCTGATCCGCAACGGCGTCGACATCCGCATCTATAGCGATGTCGAGCGCGTGCTGGTCGAAGAGGGGCGCGTCACAGGCGTGGTCTGCAACGGCCGCTCAATCCGGGCCCGCTCCGTGGTCAGTAACGCCAACTTGAGAGGCACCATCCAGCGGCTGGTCGGCGAGGAGCACTTTGCACCCGAGTTTCTCGAACAGGCCAGGAGGGTGCGCCTCAGCAGCTCCAGCTGCCAGGTCTACATGGGCCTGAAGCCCGGCGAATCTTTCGACTACCTGGGCGACCTCTTCTTCACGTCTACGCTCGACCACTTCGACTCCGTGGCGCTCTGCGCCAAGGAGGTCACCAGCCGGACGTTCAGCTGCTACTACCCCGACACCAGGCCCGGCAGCGACCGCTACAGCATCGTGAGCAGCACCAACGCCAACTGGGACGACTGGGCCAATCTGCCCCCCGAAGAGTACGAGCGCGAAAAGGCGAAGCTGATCGAGGACACCATCTGTGCGCTGGAACGCTACCTCCCCGACATCCGCGGGAAGCTCGACTGGATTGAGGCCGCCACGCCCGGCACTTTCTCGCGCTACACCAAGACCGTGCACGGCGCCACGTTCGGCACCAAGTTCGAGGGGCTCTCGGTCAGCAAGGCCATCCCCGAGCAGATCGCGGGCCTGTGGCACGCCGGCTCCGTCGGCATCATCATGTCGGGCTGGCTAGGCACCATCAACTACGGCGTCATCGTCAGCAACGAGGTCGACTCGTACCTCTCCCGAACGAACACGGTCCGAGCGACCGAGGAGGTTTAGCCGATGCCAGATTTCAGCGGACAGACGGCGATCGTGACCGGTGGCACGCGCGGAATCGGCCGATCGATCTCTGAGGCGTTCCTGACGGCCGGCGCCCAGGTCGTAGCGACCTACACGTCCAACGACGAAGCGGCCCAGGCGTTTCGCGACGGTCTCAAGCAGTTCGAGGCCAAGCTGCACCTCCGAAAGTTCGACGTGGCCGACTACTCGGCATGCGAGCAGTTCTTCCAGTACATCGACGACGAGCTCGGCGGCTGCCAGGTCGTCGTCAACAACAGCGGCATTCGCAAGGACGCCGTCGTGGGCGCGATGGAGCCGGCCGACTGGAACCGCGTGCTCGAGGTGAACCTCACCGGCACGTTCAACATGTCCAAGTTCGCAGTGCGGTCGATGATGCGGAAGCGCTACGGCCGCATCATCAACATCACCAGCCCCTGCGGCCACTTCGGCTTCCGCGGGCAGGCCAACTACGCGGCCTCCAAGGCCGGCCAGGTCGGGCTGGCGCGCTCGCTGTCCAAGGAAGTCGCCAGCCGCAACATCACGGTCAACTGCGTCAGCCCGGGCTTCATCGACACCGAGCTCATCGCCGATCTCCCCGAGGACCTGGTCAAGCAGTACAAGGCGCAGGTCCCCCTGGGCCGCTTCGGCACCGGCGCCGAGGTGGCCGCCTGCGTACTCTTCCTGGCATCCAGAGAGTCCAGCTACGTGACCGGCACCACCCTCGAAGTGACCGGGGGACTGTAGGAAGATGGAAGAGAGAAGATGGAAGGTGGAAGGTGGAAGGTGGAAGAGAGTACCCAGTAGTCAGTAGTCAGTAGGGGGCACGCGCCTTCGACGCCCCCGACCTTCCCTGGGCCACAACCCCTGACTCCTCAAGCCTCACTCCTCGATTCTCGATTCTCAATTCTCGATTCTCGATTCTCGATTCTCTACTCCCATGTCCTGCTCCTTCTGCGGCAAGCCCTCCGACCAGGTGAACTTCCTCGTTCCCGGCATGAACGGCACGGCCATTTGCGACAGGTGCGTCGATCTCGCCAGCGGGGTGCTGTCCCGGGAAGAAGTCGCGCCGCCACCGAGCGCGGCAGACGCGGACGTGCTCGCGGCCATCCCGCACCGGCCGCCGTTTCTGTTCATCGACCGCATCCTCGAGTGCACGACGGACAGCATCCGGACCGAAAGGACGATTCGAAGCGACGAGCCGCAGTTCCGCGGGCACTACCCGGGCCAGCCGCTGATGCCGGGCGTGCTGCTCTGCGAAGCGGTCGTCCAGAGCGGGGCAATCCTGGTCTCGCGGCGTCTATCGGACCCGGCGCTGGCCAACGCCGCGGCCTCCGGCTCGGTCGTCCCCGTGCTGACCCGGCTGCAGGATGCGCGCTTCAAGCGAATGGTGCTGCCGGGAGACCGGGTCGAGATGGAGGCGCAGATCGTCCAGCAGCTCGAGAACGCGTACTTCATGAAGGGCCGCGCAAGCGTCGAAGGCCAGAAGGCACTACTGCTGGAATTCGCCGTGACCCTGGCCCCGCGCTCGGGTGGCTGAGCCGCCGCGAGCAGTTCAGGAGGAGAGGCTCACGCATGCACGGATCTTTCGAAAGACCTCTTGAGTCCAGAACTCCCTGGCAAGCGCCGCGAACTGGACAAACCCGCATCAAATGGGGGTCCAGGGGGACAGGTCCCCTCGGTGGGGTTCGGGGGCGAAGCCCCTGAGAGGAATGGAGTACATCCAGTTTTTTGTGCGGGGTCTCAAAGATCCATGAGTGCGTGAGGAGGAGAGACCGATGGGATTCCTCGGATTCGAGGGCAAGACGTACCTGGTCTTCGGAGTGGCCAACAAGAAGAGCGTCGGCTGGCACGTCGCTCGCGTGGTTCGCGAAGAGGGCGGCACGGTCGTCTTCGGCGTACGCAGCGAGGCCCGCAGGGAACAGCTCGCAAAGCTCGCGCCGGACGCCGAGATCCACGTGTGCGACGTCGAAAAGCAGGCCGACATCGACCGGGCTGCCTCCGAGATCCGCGCGCGCCATCCCGTCGTCCACGGGCTGGTCCACTCGATCGCCTTCGCCAACTACTCCGAGGGCATCCAGCCGTTTCACGCCACGCCCAGGCGAGACTTCCTCCAGGCCATCGACATCAGCTGCTACTCGCTGCTCGCGCTCTCGAACGCCTTCAAGGATGCGTTGGCTCCGGATGCCTCCGTCGTCACGATCTCGATCTCCACAACCCGGATGGCCGCCGAGAACTACGGTTACATGGCGCCCGTGAAGGCCGCTCTGGAATCGAGCCTGGCGTTCCTAGCCAAGTCGTTCAGCGCCTTTTCCCACGTGCGCTTCAACGCCGTATCACCGGGGCTGCTCAAGACCAGCGCCTCCGCCGGCATCCCGGGCTACGTCCCCAGCTATCTCTTCGCCGAGAAGGTCATCCCTCGACACAAGGCCGTCCAGACCGAAGAGGTCGCCAACGCGGCCGCGTTCCTCCTGAGCCAGCGGTCCTCCGGCCTACAGGCGCAGTCGCTGGTGATCGACGCCGGAATGTCGATCAACTACTTCGACTCCGAGGTCGTGCGGCTGGCGTTGAGGCCGGAGAAGTAGCGAGTAGCGAATAGTGAGTAGAGCTCGCGGCCAGGGTATTCTGAGAAGCGTGAAAGTGCGGCGGCTGGGGCAGCTCTTCCTGCTGGGGGTTGCCACGGCATGGGGGGCGGCGGTCGATGCGGCACCGCCGGCGGGGGAATCGGCTCCGGCGGCTCCGCAGGGGATGACGGCGACGGGGAAGAATGGGCAGGGGTACTGGTGCTTCCGCAACGACCGGGACAAGAGCCTGCTGATCCTGGTTCCGGGCGGCACGTTCAGGATGGGACGCGACGACGGGCCTGCGAACGAAAAGCCGGCCCACGAGGTGACGCTCTCCCCGTACCTGATCAGCAAGTACGAAGTGACGTGGGGGCAGTACCTCCAGTTTTGCGAACAGACTGGCCGCAAGAAACCCGAACGCACGGAGTGGGCGACGAACAAGCACCCGGTCGCCAACGTGACGTGGGGAGACGCGCTCTCCTATTGCGAGTGGGCCGGTTTGCGGCTGCCGACCGAAGCCGAGTGGGAGCTCGCGGCTCGCGGCTCCGAATGCCGTTCCTACCCCTGGGGCGAGGACGATCCCGCCGGAAGCGGCTACTGTAAGTACGGGGAACAGCGCTGTTACCTGAAGGAGTCGGACAAGCACCCCCGCTCCGTCGGGTCGTACCCGAAGGGGGCCTCGCCGGTGGGTGCGCTGGATCTGGCGGGCAACGTGGCGGAGTGGTGCCGCGACCGATACGACAGCGGTGCCTACGCGGCGCGGCAAGGGAACGGCCCCGTGAAGGACCCGTCCGGGCCAGAAAGGGGCGACTACCGCGTCGTCCGCGGGGGCGCCTGGTGCTACGACCAGGAGAAGTTGCGCGGCAGCACGCGGTTCCTGTTCGATCCGGATCGGCCCTTCGCCGGGATCGGATTCCGGGCGGCCCGCAGCTACCCGTGAGCCCCGCACCCTCCGACCCGGCCTCGCGGGAACTGCTCCAGGATCTCACCGGCCTCTCCGTGCGACTGGGGCGCCAGCCGATGCTGGTCCAGGGCGGTGGCGGCAACACGTCGGTGAAGCACGCAGGCCGGCTCTGGGTGAAGGCTTCGGGGGTCTGGCTCTCCGAGGCGCAGGAGGCGGGGGCCTTCGTTTCCCTCGACCTGGATGCTGTGAGGGCCGCGTCCGCTCGCGGGGAGCCCGAACCGGCTGCGACCCAATTCCTGGGGCCGACGCGGGCGCGCCCCTCGATAGAGACTCCGCTCCACGCGCTCATGCCGCACCGGTTCGTCGCCCACGTCCACTCGGTCAACACCCTTGCCTGGGTGTGTCGCGTGGACGCGGAGAGGCAGCTGACCACGCGCCTCGCGGGGCTGGCCTGGGCGTGGGTCCCGTACGTGCGGCCGGGCGTGCCGCTGACGCTCGCCGTGGCCGATCGATTGAGCGCCCGGCCCGATGTGCTGGCGCTCGCCAACCACGGCCTGGTGGTCGGCGGCGATTCCGCTGAAGGCTGTGAGCGGCTTCTGGACGAGGTGGAGCGCCGCGTCGCGTGCGCAACGTCCCCGCCGGCCCACGCCGACGTCGAACGCCTCGAGAAGCTGGCAACCTCCGGTGGCTGGCGACTTCCGGCCTACCTCGATTGCCACGCGGCCGCGCTCGACGCCCGGGCCTGCCGCCAGGCGGCATCCGGGGCCCTCTACCCGGACCACGTGGTCTTTCTGGGCGAGAGGCTGCCCGTGCTGTCGCCGGGTGAGGAGCTGCCCGCCCTCGACGCGGCCTACCGCTCCCGCCATGGAAGCCCCCCCGCTGCGGTGCTCGTGGAAGGCGCCGGCGCTCTCGTGGCGCCAGGATCGGGCCGGGGCGTGGACGAGATGCTCCGATGCCTGTCACTGGTGCTGGCGCGCGTTTCCGAGGACGCACCGCTCGCATTCCTCTCCAAAGAGGCGGTCGGCGAGCTCACCGGCTGGGAGGCAGAGAAGTTCCGTCAGCAGCGGGACCGACAGCCATGAAGATCGTCGTCCCGATGTCGGGTACCGGGGAGCGCTTCAGCCGCGCAGGCCACCGCACGCTCAAACCTCTGATCGAGGTCGAGGGCAAGCCGATGGTGGCGCACGTCATCGAGCTCTTCCCGGGCGAAACCGACTTCCTCTTCATCTGCAACCGGGCGCACCTGGCGGACCCTGCGATCCGGCTTCAGGAGACACTGGAGCGATTCTGTCCGACGGGTCGCGTCGTGGGGATCGACCCGCACAAGCTGGGTCCCGTTCACGCGGTCGCTCAGGTCGCCAAGCTGCTCGACCCCGGCCAGCCGGTCGTCGTCAACTACTGCGACTTCGCGTGCTACTGGGACTGGAGCCACTTCCGGCGATGGGTGTCGGAAGCAGCTCCAGACGGCGCCATCCCCGCGTACCGCGGGTTTCACCCGCACTCGCTCGGCCCGGGAACCTACGCCTACTTGCGGGAGCAGGGCGGCCAGGTCCTGGACATCCAGGAGAAGCAGCCCTTCACGGACTGTCCCATGGAGGAGCCGGCCTCGAGCGGGACCTACTACTTCGCGCGCGGCGAGCTCGTGACCAGGTACTTCGCCGACGCACTCCGGAGCGAGCCGAGCGTTCGCGGCGAGCACTACGTGAGCCAGGTTTACCGCCCAATGCTGCGGGCCGGCCTTCGGGTGGGCTGCTACGACCTCCAGCACTTCATGCAGTGGGGGACCCCGGAGGATCTCTCGGACTACAGACGCTGGTCCGACGCCTTCCGGGCGCTGGCAAGACCGCGGCCCAGGGCAGCGCACGCAGGGGCCGTGATCGTTCCCGCCGCGGGGGAGGGTGACCGCTTTGCGCGCGCGGGCTACCGAGTGCACAAGCCGCTCATCGAAGTCTCCGGCCGGCCAATGATTGCCCAGGCCGTCGCTGACCTCCCGGAAGCGCCGAACAGGGTCTTCATCGTGCGCGGCGACACTGCTGCGGGGAGGCATCTTGAATCGAGGCTGCTCGAGGATTTCCCAGGGAGCCGGGTCATCGCGGTTCCGGGTCCGACGGCAGGTCAAGCGACCACGACGCTGGCGGCGTTGCCGCAGGTCGAGGCCGGCTTGCCGCTGACGATCGGTGCGTGCGACATGGGCGCCGTGTACGAGCCGGCCGCGCTCGAGGGGTTGCTTGCCGCGGGCGGCGCGGACGTCATCGTCTGGACCACGCGCAGCCACGCGGGCGCGCTCAGGACTCCGGGGCAGTACGGCTGGGTGGAGCTCGACTCGGGGCGCGTGGTTGCTTGCGCGGTCAAGCGGGCACCCGAGCGGCCTTCCGCGAGCGCGGTCATCACCGGGGCCTTCACGTTCCGGCGCGGCTCCGACTTCGGGCGAGTCGCCCGGCGGCTGCTAGAACGCGACGGCCGGGTCAACGGCGAGCTCTACATCGACAGCTGTCTGGAGGACGCCTTGGCGCTGGGGCTCGACTGCCGGGCGCTGGAGCTGGACCACTACCTGGGCTGGGGAACGCCAGACGACCTGAAGACCTTCGAGTACTGGCAGTCCTGCTTTCACAAATGGGCGGCCCATCCCTACCGCCTCGAGCGCGATGCGCGAGTTGGCCCCGGCGCCGTCGCCCGGCTCGAGCGTCGCTATGCCGCGCGATTGCCGTCTAGACTGTAGCCATGGCCGCACCGCTTTCGCTCTCGCTGGTGATCCCGGCGTTCAACGAATCGGCGACGCTGCCGGCGCTGCTCGAGCGCTGCTCGCGGGGGCTGCTATCGCCGGGTGTCGAGCTGATCGTCGTGGATAACGGCAGCACGGACGCCACCCCCGAGCTGCTGGAGAGCCTGCTACCGGCGTACGCGCAGGCGCGCTCCGTGAGGGTGCCGCGAAACCTGGGTTACGGCCACGGGATCCTGGCGGGGCTCCAGGCGGCGCGCGGAGACATTCTCGGATGGACGCACGCCGACCTTCAGACGCCGCCCGAGGATGCGCTGCGCGGCTTGCGGCTGTTCGGGGAGGCCCCGAACCCCGAGTTGCTGTTCGTGAAAGGGCTCAGGCAGGGCCGGCCGCTGGCCGACGCCTTCTTCACGGTGGGGATGGCGCTGTTCGAAACAGTAATGCTGGGCTCTCGGCTCTGGGACATCAACGCGCAGCCGACGCTCTTCCACCGGTCGTTCTACCAGGCGTGGAATCAACCTCCGCACGACTTCTCGCTCGATCTCTTCGCGTTCTACCTGGCCCGCGCCCGGGGCCTCAAGGTGCGCCGATTTCCCGTCGAGTTCGGCCAGCGCGCGCACGGTCTGTCGCGCTGGAACATCGACTGGCGAGCCAAGATGAAGTTCATCGGGAGGACACTCGACTATAGCTTCAAGCTCCGCAGGAGCCTCTCGGAGAGCCGGTGATCATCGTCCGGCATCGAATCAACACCCGGGAGGCGCTCGAGGCCGTCCCGCCAGCCCACGGCGTGGAGATCGATCTCCGGAGCACCGGCGGGCAGCTGTGCCTCGAACACGATCCGTTCGTGTCCGGTGAGCCGTTCACGGAGTGGCTCGGGAGTTACCGTCACCGGCTGCTCATCGTGAACGTGAAGGAGGAAGGGCTGGAAGAGCGGGCGCTGGCGCTCCTGGCCGGACGTGGCATCGAGGAGTTCTTCTTCCTCGACCAGTCTTTTCCATTCCTGGTGCGCACCGTAAGGGCTGGCGAGCAGCGGACGGCCGTCCGGGTCAGCGAGTACGAATCGGTGGAGACCGCGCTGGCGCTGGCGGGGCTGGCCGGCTGGATCTGGGTGGACTGCTTCAGCCGGCTGGCGCTCGACGGTGCCCAGGCTGCGGCCCTCAGGGGTGCAGGCTACCGCCTCTGCTTCGTTTCGCCCGAGCTGCAAGGACGCACTGCGGAGTCGGAGACGCGCTTTATGCGCCAGACGCTAGCATCGCGGGGGATCGAGCCGGACGCGGTCTGCACCAAGCGGCCCCAGCTTTGGGTGTGACGCGACGCGTCATGGGCGGCGCGGGCGGTCGGTCGACTTGAACCGATGCGCGGCGCCCGCAAGCAGCAACATCATCCAGCCCAGCATCGAGGCCAGCTCGGGCTGACCCTGACCGGCAACGGAGATGCTGCAGCCGCCGGAACCACCGCTGGCGCCGCCTGTCGGCAGGGCGGCGGAGGTATCTGCGGAGGCCGGCCGGACGCCGGTCGCGGGGAAACCCGCGACGCCGAAAGTGCCAAGCTGGGAACTCTGGAAGGTGACCGTTCGCGCGCGCCGGTCGACCGTGCCGCCCATCAGGGCCCACTTGCCCGTGCCCGTGTCGAAGCGGAAGGCGCCGAGCGTCCCCTCGTCCAGGCCGGCGGCCTCGGCGTCGGTGTAGGCCAAGGAGATGCGAGCGTTGGCGCGCAGAGACTCGCCCGCCGACTTCTCCAGGGTGCGCACGGCGCGGATGGGCCTGACACCCGCTGGCATCGTCTTGCCGTCGCGCTCGGGGACTTGCAGGGGAAGTGAAATGATGATCTGAGTGGATTGGGCGAGCGCGCCATCGGGCAGTTCAACGGAGCTGCCCGTGGCGTCCCGGACGATGCGCGTACCGCCAGACGCCGCGATGTCGTCGGCGTAGGCCAGGTCGGCGGTGTAGACCTGGAAGACCCCGCTGTCGTCGCGCACGAAGGCGATCTTCATGCCGTCCGGAGAGAGCGTGGGAAAAGTTTCGCTTCGCACGGTGTTGAGCGCGGCCACTGCGGACCTGGGGCCGGTGCCGGAAGCAGCGATGGCGACCAGGTCGAAGCGGCCGCCGCCCAGGAGGCTCTCGGAGTTCTCGGAGTTCGGCACGCAGTCCTGAGGCTGCCAGTAGGTCGGCGCGCTGGCCATGACCAGGAGCGATCCGTCGCCGCCGAAAGAGGGTACGCCGTCATAGCTGGCTCCGTCCGTGAGACGACGGATCGACGGGTCCGTGAGGCTTGTCGGCTTGCTGACGTCGCCGCTCAGGAGCTGGGGGACGCGGTGCAACATGTAGAGACTGGAGGCGCCCGAGCCCTCCTCGACGGCAAACGCGACGCGGGAGTGATCGGGGGCTATGCGGCGCTCCAGCACCCGTACGCCTGGCCCGAAGTCCGTGACCGCCACAGCGTTGGCCAGCGGATCGAGGGAGAGCAGGCTCCCGTCCGGCCGGATGCCCAGAAGCGAGATCTGCCCTGCGATGCGCGCGGCCAGGTAGTACCGCCCTTCGAGCGCAACGTGGCCCGCGTTGCCCCCCAGGCAGGTCAATCGAACCCGGCTGGTGGTCGTGATACCGCTCGCGGCGGCGGAGGCCGTCTTGTAGTAGCCGTCCGTCGTGAGGAAGCCAACGTACTGCCCGTTGGGAGACCAGATCGGCAGCGAGTAGGCCGAAGCCCCGTCGGCATCCCGGGTGATCGCCACGGCGTCGACCTTCTTGTCGAGGTCCTTGACCCAGACGTTGAAGATGCCCGAGCCGGCCTCCTTGCGCTGGAGCCAGGCCAGTTTCTTACCGTCCGGCGACCAGGCCACGGAGACCTGGTCGACTTCGGTGGCCGCCAGACGCGCGGCGCTGCGAGCCACCTGGAGGGTCGAAGGGCTGGCCGCGGGCAGGGCAGCCGGCGCCGCGGCGAGGGCAATCAGGAGCGCCGTGCGGGCGATGCCTGTAAGGGACGAAGGCCGCTGAGAGTCATTCATGGCTGGCCGGAATCCATGACGTGGAACAGAGGATTCCGCCTCCGCGTCATGCATCGGCCGTCTCGAGCGGCGAGGATTAACACCGACAAAACAGGACGGGAAGCGGGCCTGTTTGGCTCCGCTTCCCGATGATGGTGGGCATTGCAGGGATCGAACCTGCGACTCCTACCGTGTGAAGGTAGTACTCTCCCGCTGAGTTAAATGCCCGCGCGCGCCGCCTGAGCGACGGCCGATCCTAGCTCATCTTCCTCCCGATTTCAAGCCGCTCGTGGCGCCTGGGAGTGGAGGGAAAATGGGCGTTGCTGCGAGTTGACGCGCGCGAAGGGATGGATTAATCGGACTCTGGATGGAGCTCGGCAAGTCCGACGCAGAGCTCCGGGTGGCCGTCGCGGGCCGGGGAGGCTCGCGGGCCGTCGTACGAGTCCCAAGGAGTCGATCGATATGAAGCGAGCTCTACTGGTTGCCGGCGCGCTAGCCATCGCCGCAGGACTCCAGGCGGCGCCAGCCGAGAACCCTTACCACTGGTATCACGAGGCGGTCTGCTCGACGTCGCTGGCCGACCAGCCAGGCCTGTTCGAGAAATCGCTGGCCGACCACCCGAAACACTTCGCCTCCAAGCACGGCATGGCCGTCGTCTACTACCGCAAGAATGATCTCGCCAAGGCGATCGAGCTCTTCCGGGCCGAGCTGGCCGACGGCAAGGCGGTCGGGGTGGTCCACTACGACCTGGCCTGCTGCTACGCGCTGAAGGGTGAAAAGGCTCTGGCCGTCGACCACCTGCGCAAGGCCGTGAGGCACGGCTTCTCGGACTGGAGGCTCCTGCGGGAAGACGGCGATCTCGATTCGATCCGCGACGATCCTCACGTCGTCAAGTTGATGAAGCGCGCAGTGGCACGCCGGGCACCGGCCAAGGCAGGAGCCGCCGAGGCCCCCCTGGCGAGCCCCGCGACCGAGTCCGGGCCGAAGAAGGCTCGAAGCCGCAAACCCAAGAAGGCGGTCGCGGAGGAGCCCCCCGCAGTGGCCCCCCCGTCGCCCGAGCCGCCGGCGGCCGCTAGCGCCCTCGGCCCAGTGGAGTCCAAGGCCGCAGCACCGGCCCCTGCCACGCCGGCACCCGCCAGGCCGTCGGCCGAGGACTTCGACCCGGCCGCCGACCCAGCCCCCCCGGCGCCGGCCGCAGCGGCTCCTGCAGCCGCTCCCACGCCCGCCACACCGGCCAAGTAGCGGGTCCGAGCGGCACTCGCGGCTGCTGCACTTTCCAGACCCAGCCTCACTCCTCGCCGACGTACTCGGCGATGGTGCGCTGGAAGCGGCCCAGGTAGATCAGATCGAAGGTGCCTTCCGAGCCGGGGAAGATCTCCGTGACGCGGCGGCGCACTTCGGCCACCAGCTCGAGCGCCTCGTCGCGGGTCATCCGCTTGTTCATGATGCGGAGGATGGCGCTGTCGACGATTCCGACGACCTCTCGAGCTCTTTCCTCCTCGAGTTGCTGGAGCTCGGCCCGATCCATCGGCTCGCCTCCCGTCTTCCGCGGCTGTGACCTACTTCTTCGCCCTCACAACCTTGTATACGACGATCGGTTCGTTCTTGCCCTTGACCTTCACCTGCATCGGGTCGCGGACCTCGATGCGGTCCTGCACGGCGCTGAAGGTCGATTCCGTGATGACGATCTCGCGGCCCTGAGCGAGCCCGCAGAGCCGGCTGGCCGTGTTCACGCAGTCGCCGATGACCGTGTAGTCCATGCGCTTGGGAGAGCCAATGCTGCCTGCCACGACCTCGCCCGTGTTGATGCCGACGCCCATCAGCAGCCACATGCCGTGCTTGTCCATCCACTCCTTGCAGAGCCGGTCCATCTGGACCTGCATTGCCATAGCCGCGCTGACCGCCCGAAACGGGGCATCCTCGGCCTTGAAGGGCGCACCGAAGATGGCCAGGATGCCGTCGCCCAGGTACTTGTCCAGCGTGCCGCCGTGCTCGAAGATGCAGGCCGTCATCGCCTCCAGGTATTGATTGAGGATGTTCACCACCATCTGGGGCTGGGCGCGCCGGGCTTCGGAGAACGTCGTGAAACCTCGGATGTCGCAGAAGAGCACGGTCGCATTCACGAGCTGGCCGCCACGGCCGATATCGCCCTTCTCGGCGACGATCTTCTCGACGATGTCGGGGGACAGGTATCTCGAGAGATTCAAGCGCTGGCGAGTCTCGTCCTCGATTTTGGCGTAGAGTCGCGCATTCTCGATGGCGATGGCGGCCTGGTCGCCAAACGCGGTCAGCAGCTTGAGGTCTTCCTCCTGAAAGCAGTCGCTCTGGATGCGGTTGTCCACGTAGAGCACGCCGATCGTGTGGTCCTTGGAGCAGAGGGGCACGCACATCGCCGAGCGGATGTTGTACATCTGGATGGAACCGCTCGTGACGAACCTGGGGTCGACCAGCGCGTCCTTGGTGAGGACGGGCTGGCTGCCGGCGAACACCTCGTCGACGATGCTCTTGGAGATCGTGATGGGGCCGTTCTTGCCCATCATCCCTTCCATTTCGCGGGAGACGGTCGGCACCAGCTGCTTGGTCTGCTCATCGACCAGCATGATGAAGCCGCGGTCCGCCTTCATCACCTCCAGCGCCAGGTCGATCACGCGGTTGAGGAGCGAGGGGAGATCGAGCTCGGAGGCGATGATTTTGGAGACCTGGTACAGGATGAGCAGCTTGTGCACGGCCTCGTCGGTCTCGGCGCTGGTCGTGTCCGCGACGGGCGGAAGCGGTTCCGCCAGCGTGTGGAGCGCCTTGGCGCCGGCCAGGTCGAGCATCGTGAAGAGCCGCGACTTGTCCGCGCCGGGCCCGGCCTGCGACTTCGCGGTCGCCGGGCGAGAGGCAGGGGCCGAGCCGCCGTCGTCTGGGTCCCGGCGAAACTCGAAGATCTGCGAGCCCATCTTGATGAGGTCGCCGCTGTTGAGCCGGCACTGCTCGACCGGCCGGTTGTTGACTTCGACGCCGTTGCTCGACTTGAAGTCCATCAGGGTGTACTCGGAGTTGTAGCCGATGATGAGCGCGTGCTTCCTCGAGAGCTCCTGGTCGTCGAAGAAGATCGTGCAGCTCGGCTCGCGGCCGATGGAGCAGATTCCGCCAGAGAGCGTGTACTCACCGGCCCGGTGCTTCAGGTACGCCCTGCCCAAGTGGGAGACCTCCTCTTTGGCTTGCAGGATACGTCCGAGAAGCCAGCGTGATCAACGGGCATGGGCGGCATCCCGGCGCTCCCGCAGGTGGCGCCGGACGGCGGCTTCGAGCTCGTTGAGCTCTCCGGGTTGGGCGGGGATGGCCAGGCAGCCGCCGCTCTCCAGATCGAGAACGTAGCCGCTGTGCAGGTTCGGCGCCAGGTCGCGGATTTCGGCCCAGGGGACGAAGCGGCTCCAGAGCAGATACCCCAGCCGCAACCCCTCCCGTTCCAGGCCAATCGTCCGCACCTGGAACGCGTAGAGGAAGAGCGGAAAGCTGATGAAGAGCAGGTTGAGGGCGCAGAGCCAGCCGCCGTTGACGGTCGCGGGCAGCCAGAGCAGCGGGAAAACCACCAGCGCCAGGTGAGCCAGGTCCACGTGACCGGCCGCCCCGGCCACGCGGAACACCGTCGGCGAGGGTTCGGCGTCGGCCTCGATGAAGAGCGTCGCGGTCTCTCGCAGCGGACCCTCGGCCCCTCGCGAGCGCTCGGAGCCGCAGCCGTAGACAGCGCAGACACCCTGGAATTCCCAGCAATCCCGGTGGTGCGGAGTCTCGCAGTTGGCGCACCGGACGACGTCGGCTTCGCCATCGAGCAGCTCTCCGCAGACGATGCAGACCGGCTCGGCAAGGTCGGCGCGCTCGCGGCGCCCGCCGTTCATGCGTCCTCTCCGATGAAGAACACGTCCTCGGAGACTGTCCGCCGGGAAAGCGCCAGCGTCGTGTGGCGCAGGACCTCGTCGAAGCCGGCCTCTCCGACCGGCATGACCAGCACCTCGCCGCCCTTCAGCAGCACGGCGCCGGTCCAGTCGCCCGCGCCCGGGCCACGCAGGACCTCCTCCCAGCGCACGGACCGCCGGACGCCGCCCAGGTACTCGAAGGTCATTCCCACGCGGTCGACCGTGATGCCGCGCAGCCACCCCAGGCCGTCGGTAACCAGCCTGACCAGCGGAAACGCCAGCAGCGCCATGTAGAGCCCGCCCCACGGGACCAGACATGCGGCCGCCGAGACCGACGCGAGCAGCGCGGAAGCCGTGACCGTGGCCACCAATGGAGCCAGCGCGCGGCGCCAGACATACGGCTGCGGTGGCGCGGGGCGCACAGGCGGCGCCGCGATTGTTCTCGGGTACCCGGCCATCGCGCGGCGTCCCTCGCAGGCGTAGACGCCGCACTTACCGCCGTTGAACGACCAGCAGTCGACGTGGCAGGGCGTGTCGCAGGCCATGCAGCTGACCGGAGGCGCGCCTAGCCGCTCGAGCCCTTCACCGCAAACGCGACACGTGATCCCGCTCACGCCGGAACCTCCTGCCTTGAATATAGGCCGCAAGTCACAACCTGGCAAGGGCCGGGGGGGCCGATTGAGGCGAACCTTTTGACCGCGGGCGACGTCCAAGACTCGGAGGGCCGAAACTCGGACCTCCGTCGACTCTACTGAAGGTGAGGACCATGGTGAGCGCAACCAAGCATCCCAGGCGAGAGGTGGTGGCACTGTTCGATACTCTCCCCGAGCTTTCAGCCCGCGCTTCGCCCCGTGACGAGACTGTCGAGCTTCCGATTCGCAAGAGGCGCGCCGTGCCCTTCGTGGCGCCCTCGGTGAGCGTCCCCAGGCCGGACGCCCGGCTCAGGGCTCTGCTCTGATCCGCCGCCGCCGAGCCGCGGGCCCAGGGTTTATACTGTGCGCGATCACGTATGGCGGCAAAGCGGCGAGCATCGACGAAGAGGAAGCGCGTCTGCATTCTGGGCGCGGCGGGCTACGGCGGGTCCGAACTGCTCCGGCTTCTCCTCTTCCATCCGGCCGTCGAGGTCGCCCACATCACCTCCAGACAGCACCGCGGACAGCCGGTGTGGCGCGTCCATCCCAACCTCCGCAGCGTCTCGGAGCTCGCGTTCGAGGACCTCAGCATCGCCGAAGCGTGCGAGGACGCAGACTTGGTGTTCTGCGCGCTGCCGCAGCTTTCGGGAATGAAGGCCATCCGCAAGCTGCCCTCGAAGACCCCGGTCATCGACCTGAGCGGGGACTTCCGGCTGCGCGACCCGGACGTCTACCGCAAGTACCACGGCAAGTCCCACGCCGCGCCCGAGCTGCTGGAGGAGTTCGCCTACGGGCTGCCTGAGTTCGAGCGCGAAGCGGTCGCGGACGCACGGATCATCGGTGTGCCGGGAGGATTCGCGACGGCGGCGCTGCTGGCCTTGCTACCGCTGGCGCGCGACGGGCACCTGACGGGGCCCATCGTACTCAATGGGGTGGTCGGCTCTTCTGAGTTCGGCGCCGAGGCGAGGCTGGCGACACACCATCCCGAGCGGGACGAGGCCTTCCGCGCCTACCGCATGACGGACCATCCGCAGATTCCGGAGATCCTCCAGCAGCTTGCGGCCCACGGCACGCCCGCCTCCGAGGTGACCTTCGTACCCTACGTGGCGCCGATGGTTCGGGGGCTCTTCATGGCCGTCTACGCGCGCCCGCTGCGACGCGTCACGCGGGATCTGGCCCGCAGGGCCTTCGAGATGGCCTACGTCGACAAACCGTTCATCCGGCTGCTCGACGGCTCCCCGGACTGCAATGTCGTCTGCGGCTCAAACTTCGCCGACATCTCCGTCGACGCCCAGGGCAGCACAATCGTTGTGATGGTGGCCATCGATAACCTCGTCAAGGGCGCCGCCGGTCAGGCAGTCCAGGCCATGAACCTGCGCCTGGGCCTCGACGAGCGCACCGGCCTGGAGTTCCCCGGCATGCGCCCATGATGCAGGCTCGAGGCGTCAGGAGTCAGGAGTCAGGCTTCAGGAGTCAGGAGTCAGGCTTCAGGGATCAGGCTTCAGGAGTCAGGCGTGATTCCTGAGGGGGGCGGGGATGCGTCGCGGTCGCGTGCCCCCCTACTGGCTACTGTCTACTGGCTACTGTCTACTCCCCTCCCCCCCTTCTCAATTCTCAATTCTCGATTCTCGATTCTCGATTCTCGATTCTCTTCTACCCTCTCGCCTCGGCGGGCTTGCGCGTGGGGTGGACGCGATAGACCTGGACCACCTCGGGGAGCTCCGAGATGTTCTTGAGGAGGCCCTCGAGCTGGGTCTTGTTATTGATCTCGACGGTGTAGTTGAGGACCCCCTGGTCCTGCTTGTTGACGCGGGCGTTGGCGGCGTGGATGTTGAGCTTGAGAATCGAGATGGCGTTGGTGACCTTCAGCAGGACGTTGGGGCGGTCGTAGACGCGGACCTCGATCTCGACCAGGTAGGTGGTGTCCTTGCGCGTGCCGATTTCGACGTCCCACTGCACGTCCACGGCGCGATCGGCCTGCGCCTCGAGGGCGCCGATGTTGGGGCAGTCCCGGCGGTGGACGCTCACGCCACGCCCCCGGGTGATGTAACCGACGATCGGGTCGCCGATGACCGGGTTGCAGCACTTGGAGAGCCGGATGAGCATGTCGCCCATGCCGGCTACCAGGACGCCTTTGGTCCCGGCCTTGTTTGCCAGGGGCTTGGGGGGCGGCGGGGGCGGCGGCTCCTCCACCGCCTGGCGCACGAACCAGGGCAGCGCTCCAATGAGCAGCTGCGCGCTCACATCCCCCTGCCCCACCGCGACGAAGAGGCTGGTGAGCTCCTTGAAGCCGGCCTTCTTCATCGCCTCGTCGAACTCGGCTGTCTTCATGAAGCCCGACGGCCCGGGGACGCGGTCTTCGTTGCCTTTGCTGCGCTTCTTGTACTCCTCGGCCAGCGCTTCGCGGCCGCGGGCGATGAACTCGTCGCGGTTCTCCTTCTTGAGCCAGGCGCGGATCTTGCCCTTGGCGCGCGTGCCCTTCACGACGTCGAGCCAGTCGCGCGAGGGGCCCTTGCTGTGCTTGCTCGTCAGCACGCGCACGATCTGTCCGTTGCGAAGCTGGTAGGTCAGCGGCACCATCTTTCCGTTGACCTCGGCGCCCACGCACTGGTGGCCGACCTCGGTGTGGATGGTGTAGGCGAAGTCGAGCGGGGTCGCGCCCGCGGGCAGCTCCAGAACGCGCCCCTGCGGTGTGAAGACGTAGACCTGGCTCTGGAAGAGGTCGAGCTTGACGTTCTCGACGAACTCGCCGGTGTCGGTCACTTCCTGGTGCCACTCCAGGATCTGGCGTAGCCAGGCCAGCTTCTCCTGCACGTACTTGGGGTTCTTGACGTGCTCGTCGGCCTTGTAGCTCCAGTGCGCCGCGATGCCCTCTTCGGCGATCTCGTCCATTTCGCGCGTGCGGATCTGGACCTCGAAGACCTGGCCGTCCGGGTGGATGACGGTCGTGTGGAGCGACTGGTACATGTTCGATTTGGGGACGGCGATGTAGTCCTTGAAGCGGTTGGGGATCGGCTTCCAGGTCTCGTGGATGACGCCGAGCGCGGCGTAGCAGTCCTTTATGGAGGCCGTGAGGATGCGGATGCCGATGAGGTCGTAGATCTCGGCCAGGTCCTTGGAGCGCTTGAGCGTCTTCTTGTAGATGCTGAAGAAGGACTTCGGCCGGCCGGTCACCTGGGCCTCGACGCCTGACTTCCTGAGGACAGACTCGACGTCGGTCATCAGCTGCTTGACGAAGGCGTCGCGCTCGCTGCGCTTGCGGGCCACCCGGCGGACGAGGTCGAAGTAGATCTTCGGCTCCGTGTAGCGCAGGCAGAGGTCCTCCATCTCTCACTTGATCTTGTAGATGCCCAGGCGGTGGGCGAGCGGGGTGAAGATCTCGGTGGTCTCGCGGGCGATTCGCTTCTGCTTTTCGGGTGGCAGATACTTGAGCGTCGAGAGGTTGTGAAGTCGGTCGGCCAGCTTGACCAGGATGACGCGGACGTCGCTGGTCATGGCCAGCAGCATCTTGCGGAGATTCTCGGCCTGGAACTGCTCGCGGGTCTCGAAGTTGATGCGGGAGATCTTGGTCACGCCGTCGACCAGGCTGGCGATGGGCTCGCCGAAGCGCTTGCCCAGCTCCTCGTGGGTGACGCCGCAATCCTCCAGCACGTCGTGGAGCAGGCCGGCGCAGATGGTGGCGGTGTCCATCTTGAGGTCCATTAGGATGGAGGCCACCGCGACGGGATGGTTGATGTAAGGCTCGCCCGAGTCGCGCTTCTGGCAGTCGTGGGCGGTGGTGGCGAACTCGAGGGCATCGGCGATCAGCTTGCGGTCCAGCCTGGGCGGAAGGCCGTCCAGACGGGAACGGAACTTCTCAGGCGTGACGGCATAGAGCCGGACGGGCTGATCGGCCAGGGAGAGCGGCTTGGCCTCGATCCCGTGGTCGTGGTGCGGGCCGGTGCCTTCGACTGCACCAGCCGGAGCGCCCGGCGGCATCGTGTCGGCCGGTCTGTCGCCGCTCTCCATCGCCATGAATCATTATAGCGCCAGGCCCACCGACCGGCCAGGCACAATGGCGCGCGCCAGGTCGTCGGAAATCGGGTGCAGGCACCGAAACCCCACGCAACCCGCCCGGCGTGCTTCAGATTTCGTGCGGGGTTTCGGCTCCAGTCCCCGAACACCGCCACCGCTACTCCGACTTTGTCCGTAGCCCTGCCGCGCGCGCCGTTCAGGCCTTCAGGAAGCGGAAGAAGAGGCTGGCGACGAAAACGAGCGCCAGCACGATCCCCAGGCCCACGGTGGGGTAGTAGAGGTCCGAGCGGTTCTCCTCCCAGACCAGGCTCCGCAGCTTGGCGCGGGCGTCGGAGTTGCCGGGCCTGAGCCGCAGGATTCCGCCCAGGTACTTCTTGGCGCCGGAGGTGTCGCCGGTCGAAAAGGCGCGTTCACTCAGGGTCCGGTAGGAGGTGACGAGGCTTTCCATCGCCTCCTTGTTCTGGGGATCGTTGCGCATGACCTCCTCGTAGTGGAAGGCGGCCCGCGCGAAGTCCTGCTGGCGAAAGTTCCAGAGCCCTAGGTTGAGGTTTCGGCGGTACTCGTTGACGACCAAGATCTGCACGCGGCAGTTCTCGCCGTCGGCAACATAGAGGTTTCCTTCCGGATCGACCGCGATGCCCTGCGGCTCGTTGAACTGTCCCTGGGCGCTCCCGCGGCCGCCGAAGCTGCCAAGGAACATCCCTTGCTCGTCGAACTTCTGGACACGGTGGTTGCGCAGGTCGGAGACGTAGATGTTGTCGCGGATATCGAAGGTGATGTAGCGCGGGTCGTTGAGGTAGCCGGGAAGGCGGCCGTAGGTGCCGAAAATGAACTCGGCGTCTCCGTCGGCGTTGAACCGGACGATGCGATTGATGCCACCGTAGACGCCGTAGAGGCGATCGCGGTAGTCGACGCCGACGCCGCGGGGCTGCACGGGTGCCGGCTGATCGGGCATCCGGAAGGTGAAGGCGCGGACGAAGCGGCCGTCGTTGTCGAGCTCCTGGATGCGACTGTTGTAGTAGTCGGCGACGAAGATGTGGCCTGAGCTGCCGACCGCGATTCCGCGGGGGCTTCCAAACAGGCCCGGGGCGCTGCCCGTGCGGCCGAAGACTGCCAGCTCCTTACCGGCGGGGTCGAACTTTCGCACGCGATTTCCCCGCGTCTCGGCCACGAAAACGTTGCCGCGGGCGTCGACAGTGACCCCGATGGGCCCCTCGAAGGTGCCCTGAGAGGGTGTGAGCGGCTTGAGGAACTTGCCGAACTGACTGAATCGCTCGACCGTGTCCTTCTTGGCGTCGGCCACGTAAAGGTCGCGCTCGGCGGTGAGCGCGAGGGCGGCCGGCTGCTTGAACTCTCCCTGTTCCGTGCCCTGCTGGCCGAAGACCAGCTCGCGGGCGATCTCGCGGCTGGAGGTGCCTGCCCAGGCGGTCGAAGCCAGGGCCAGCACGGCGCAGAGCCCTGGGATCGGCCCCGGCCAAAAGTACCCCGCCAACCTCACCGAAACTCCTCCTCGCTCTTCAGATCGCGGCTCATCAGGTCCACCACCGCGGCCCGGGCGTCCTTGCCTTCGAAGAGAACGGAGTGGATCTCCTTGGTTATCGGCATGTCGACGCCCAACAGACCAGCGTGCTCGTGGACGGCTCGGCTCGTCGGGACGCCCTCGGCCACCATTCCCAGATCCTTCAACGCGTCATCCAGTCGGGCGCCGCGGGCGATGGCGAAACCGATGCGGTGGTTGCGGGAAAGCGGGCTGTTGCAGGTGGCGACCAGGTCGCCCATGCCCGAAAGGCCGTTGAAGGTGAGCGGGCGGGCGCCGCGTCGCACGCCGTAGCGGGCCATCTCGGCCAAGCCGCGGGTCAGGAGGGCGCCCATGGAGTTGTCCCCGAAGCCGAGCCCGCGAACGATGCCGGCCCCGATGGCGATGATGTTCTTGAGCGCTCCGCCCATCTCGACCCCGATCACGTCGGTGCTGCTGTAGAGCCGGTAGAGCGGCGTCGAGAGCGCCAGCTGCGCCTGGCGGGCGTCGGCCGGGTCGCGGCTTGCGACCACGGCGCCGGTCGGCTTGCCGGCAGCCATCTCGCGCGCCAGGTTCGGGCCCGAGAGCACCGCAATCCTCGTGCCCGGCCCCAGTTCCCGGCCCAGCACCTCCGAGACCGAGGAGTGGGAGGCGATCTCGATTCCCTTGGCGGCGCTGATGAAGAGCGTCTGGCGAGAGACCAGCGGGCGCGACGCGCGCGCGATCGCAGCGACGGCCTCGGTGGGCACGGCCACCAGCACGAGCTCCGCATCGCGCAAGGCGGTCTGGAGCTCGCCGGTGAAGGCGACGTTGGCAGGCACGGCTACGTCGGGCAGATACCGCACGTTGACGCGGTGCGTCGTGACCTCCTCGGCATGGCGGGCGTCGCGGCACCAGACGCGCACTTCCGAGGCGCGCGCGGCCGCTGTGAGCGCCAGCACCGTCCCCCAGCTGCCGCCCCCGAGGATGGCGATCCGGCCGGCCCCCCCGGTCATGAGCCGTCCGGGCCCGGGTCGGTCTTCGCACCGCGCGACAGCGGCAACTTCGACTCCGTCCCGTCGCGAATCCGGGCCAGGTTTGAGCGATGCTTGTAGGCGATGGCGATGGCGATGCCTATCGAGAGCAAGAAGACCGGGTCGGCCGGCTGACGATCGCGCGCCAGGAGGATCGCCGGCAACGCCGCAGCGGCCAGGCAGCTGCCGAGCGAGACGTAGCGCGTGCCCAGCACCGTGGCAGCGAAGACGAGGAAGGCGCCCCCGAGCGCCGGCGCGTCGATTGCCAGGAACACTCCGGCGCCGGTCGCCACGCCTTTGCCGCCGCCCTTGCCCGCCAGGAACACGGGCGCCATGTGGCCGACGACCGCGCAGCATCCCAGCCCCAAGAGCACCAGCCTGTCTCCGCTGGCCAGCGCCCCGGAGATCGCCCCTCCCGCGAAGACCGCCGCCGCTCCCTTCGCCGCGTCGAAGATGAGCCCGAGCAGCCCCGCCCGCACGCCGCACGCACGCCCCAGGTTGGTCGCCCCCACGTTCCCCGACCCGTGCTCCCGGATGTCGACCCCATACCCCCACTTCCCGATCAGCAAGCTGAACGGAATCGCCCCGAGCAGATACGCGGCAACCGCCGCCAACACGATGGACATCTCGAGAATCGCGAAAAACCCGTGGCGTCTACCTGGTCCGGGTTTTCTCCCGGACAGGCGAGCGGCCCGCTAGGCCTCCTTGAAAACGAATGTCAAAGGAACGCCGGTGAAGTCGACGGCCTCCCGGAGGACGCGCTCCAGGTGACGTACGTAGGAGAAGTGGACCAGGTCGCGGTCGTTGACCTTGAAGACGAAGGTGGCGACCTTGTTCTTGAGCTGGGAGACGTAACGAATCTGGAGTTGTTTGCCCTTTCGAGTCGGAGGCGGATGGACCAGCTGGGCCTCTCGCACCAGGGCATTGAGCTTGCCGGTTCCCAGATGGGTCTTTCGCAGCAGCGCGACGCGCTCGATGGCGATGATCAAGTCGTCGATACCCGAGCCGGCCAGCGACGAGATGTGGACACGCGACGCATAGGCGAGGAACCCGAGCTTCTCGTCGAATACCCGCTCCCAGTCGACGGCGGCGCCCTCCTTCTGCTCCATCAGGTCCCACTTGCTGATGGCCACCACGACCGGCTTGGCCGCCTCCTGGATGAGCCCGGCGATGCGCTGGTCCTGCGCCTGGATTCCCGCGGACCCATCCAGCACCAGCACGCCGATCTCGGCGCTCTCCAGCGCCCGGCGGGCCATCATGCTCGAGATCTTCTCGATGGGCGAGTCGACCTTGGCGCCTCGCCGGATACCGGCCGTGTCGATCAGCGTCAGGTTCGACTTGCCGCGCTTGAACGGAACGGGCACCGGATCTCGGGTGGTACCGGGCTGATCGTCGACCAGCACGCGCTCGTCCTCGATCAGCCGGTTGATCAGGGAAGACTTGCCGACATTGGGCCGGCCCACGATGGCGACGCGCACCGGCTCCTCGTCGACTTCGAGCACCGGATGGTGCGCCTTGAGCTCGCGCGCAACGGCGTCCAGAAGGGCGTCGACGTTCAAGCCGTGCTGGGCCGAGACCCAGACAGCATCGCCCAGCCCCAACCGGGCAAACTCGTGGGCGTGAGCAGCCTTCGACACGTCGTCGATCTTGTTGACGACCAGGATGACCCGCCGCGCCTTGCGCCGGATGAGGTTGGCTGCTTCCTGGTCCAGACCGCTCAGTCCCTCGCGCCCGTCCACCACGAAGACAATGGCCTGCGCTTCCGCCACCGCCTTGTCGACTTGCCGGTGGATGTGGCGCCGGATCTGGGCACGGTCTCCCGGCTCCAGCCCGCCCGTGTCGATCACCTCGAAGGCGAGCCCGCCCCATTCGCAGATGCCGTACAAGCGGTCCCTGGTCACGCCAGGCTCGTTGTGTACGAGCGCCAGCCGCTTTCCCACCAATCGATTGAACAGGCTCGACTTCCCCACGTTCGGGCGTCCGACGATCGCGACCTTCTGCATCCCGGCCATCCGCCCCAGCGTATCAAGTAACCCGTCCCAGGGACAGAGGAAAGCGGGAACGACCCAGGTCAACGGCAAAGTCGTCGGAAAACAGGTACAGGCACTGGAAGCCCGGCCGGCCGACCGGACGACGCCAGGTTTCGATGGGCTTCCGGAGCCAGTCCCCGCTTTCCGCCTCAGGGCTCGAGACTTTGCCGGGACCCTGGGGAGCGACCCCGCCGAACCCGAAACGGTCGGGCGGGTTGTACCTCAGCGGGCGACCCGGAAACCGTAGCTGGCGTAGCGGCTTTCGGGGAAATCGTACCCACGGTAGTTCGCGCGCAAATAGCCGCGGTCGTTGTACCAGCTGCCGCCGCGGAGGCTGCGATAGGTGCCGGATCCGGGACCGGTGGGGTCACGCGACGGGCTGACTGTGTAGTAGGTCTCGCCGTGGAAGTCGCCCGTCCACTCCCAGGCGTTTCCCAGGAGATCGTCGATGCCGAACGGAGAAGTGCCGCTGGCCCGGGGACTGATGGCGGCCGGCCCGAAGCTGCCGACCGGCGCCGTGTAGAGGAACCCGTCGCCGTCTTCCTCGGAGCAGCACGTATCCAGGTTTCCGGAGCCGGCTCGCCGAAGGCCGCCAGCGTCGAGCGCGGAGGCGCCCCAGGGATAGTAGCGGCCATCGGTCCCTCGCGCTGCGAACTCCCACTCGGCCTCGGTGGGCAGTCGCAGGCCGGCCCAGGCGCAGTACGCATAGGCGTCGTACCAGTCGATGCCGACGACGGGGCCCTGGGCGTCGGGGCTGTACGTCGTGACGACCGAGCCGTCCCAGTTGAACGGCGAGTGATCCTTGCCGCCCGGTTCGGAGGAGTGATGGCCCTGGTGGAGCGTCGGGCCGGCGGGATCGGACGTGGCCGCCAGGAAGGCCTTGTACTGCGCGTTGGTGACCTCGTATTTTCCGACGAAGTACCTCGACAGCGTCACGGCGTGGAGCGGGGCCTCGTTCGTCAGGGCCAGCGAGGCGTCGACCGAAGCGGTGGTCGATCCCATCTGGAAGGCTCCGGACGGAATTTCCACGACGACCGAGCCGTCCTTGTCGTTTTTCAACTCGCGGAACCCGGAGGCATTGACGGAGAGGAAAGTCATCGTCGCCGGCGCGACGTTCAGGGTGAAGGAGCGCTCGTCGGTGCCCGAGGCCCCCCGGGCGCGCGCGACGAAGGTGGCGGCGCCAGCTTGCGAGGGAGAACCCGAAAGTGTCCCGCCCTGGGAAAGCGAAAGACCTGCGGGCAGCTGGCCCGCGGCCACCGACCATGTCACAGGCTGGCTGGCCTGCACCGCCAGCGTGCCGGTGTAGGACTGCCCCACCTTCCCGTCTGCTCTCGACCGCGCCTGGATGGCCGGGTCGAGCTGGCGCGCGACGCGGAAGCCATAGGTGACGAAGCGGCTGTCCGGCAGGTCGAAGCCGCGATAGGTTGCGCGCAGGTAGCCCGACGAGTTGTACCAGCTGGCGCCCCTGAGCGAGCGAAGTCCGCCCGTATCCGGCCCGGCCGGGTTGCGCGAGGGGCTCGAGGCGTAGAACCGATCGTCGTACCGATCCGCGGCCCACTCCCAGGCGTTTCCGATCAGGTGCGAAAGCCCGAAAGGCGAGACGCCGCTGGCCTGGGAGCCCGAGGCCGAGCGGCCGAAAGTGCCCCCAGGAGCTGCATAGAGGTAGCCGTCCGCGCCGTCCTCGGAGCAGCACGTCTCCAGGTTTCCGGCGCTGGCGCGGTGAGCGCCCGCGGAGACGAGCGGCGCCGGACCCCAGGGCTGGAGCCGGCCGTCGGTGCCGCGCGCGGCCAGCTCGAGCTCGGCTTCCGTCGGCAGGCGCAGGCCGCTCCAGGCGCAGTAGGCGTAGGCGTCGTACCAGTCGACGCCGACGACCGGCGAGTCGGAGGTCGTGCTCCATGGAGTGGAGCCGGCGCCGGTCCAGTCGATCGGTACGTGGCTCTTGTAGGCAGGCTCGTCGGGGTGGTGGCCTTCGTGGCGCGCCGGGCCGGCGGCGGCGGTGGCGGCAGCCAGGAAGGCGGCGTACTGGGCGTTGGTGACCTCCTGGCGGCCCAGGAGCACGGGCGAGAGGCTGACGGTGTGCACCGGGTTCTCCGAGGAGAGGGCGAGCAACGCCGCAACCGATTCGGAAGTGGAACCCATCTGATAGGCGGAGGCCGGCAGCAGCACCAGCTCGGAGCCATCGGCGTCGTGGGTGAGCTCGGCAAAGCCCTCGGCGTTGGTGCGGGCGAAGGTGACGCCGGCGCCGTCGACCCGCAGCGCAAAGGCGCGCTCGTCGAAGCCGTTCGCGCTCGCGGCGCGCAGGGCGAAGCGGTGGTAGCCGGCCGCGGCTGGCGTCCCGGAGAGCGTGCCGCCCGAGGTGAGCGTCAGCCCGGCGGGCAAGGAACCGGCGACGAGTGACCAGGTAGCGGCGGCGCTGCCGGCGGCGGTGAAGACGTGGCTGAACGGCTCTCCCACCCTGGCCGCCGCGACGGCCGAGGCGTCGATGCGGGGCTCCAACGGTCGAGCAGCGCGGAAGCCGTAGACGGCAAACCGGCTCGACGGGTAGTCGAAGCCGCGATAGGCGGCCCTCAGGAACTCACGCGGGCTGGACCAAGCGCCGCCCCTGAGCACGCGAAGCCCCGTGTCATTCGGACCCGTCGGGTCTTTCGAGGGCGAGACCGCATAGTAGGTCGCCGCGTAGGCGTCGAGGGCCCACTCCCAGGCATTTCCTGCGACGTCCGCCAGACCGAACGGCGAGCGGCCGTCGGCGCGCGGCACGGCAGCTTCGGCGCCGAAGCTGCCTGGCGGGGCGGCGTAGAGGACGCCGTCGGAAGCGTCCTCGGAGCAGCAGGCGGTGAGCGCTCCCGACGACGCCCGGACGAGACTGC
>JACPRK010000018.1 GCA_016190005.1 Candidatus Wallbacteria bacterium
GACGAGATCGGGGAGCTGCCACTGGACTTGCAGCCGAAACTGCTGCGAGTTCTGGAGCAACGCGAGATCCAGCGGCTGGGCTCGGGGGTGCGGCGGCGAGTGGACGTGCGGGTGGTGAGCGCGACGCACCGGAACCTGGAGCAGATGGTGCGGGAGGGGAAGTTCCGGGAGGATCTCTTCTATCGGGTCTGTCAGGTGCCGCTGACGATTCCGGCGCTCAGGGAGCGGCGCGAAGACATCGCGCGGCTGGTGCAGCACTTCATGGAGCAGCTGGAGGCCAAGGGCCAGGGGCGCAAGGGGGCGAAATTCGCGCCGGAGGTGCTGGAGGTGCTGGAGCGCTCGGAGTGGCGGGGGAACGTGCGAGAGCTGCGCAACGTGGTCGAGCGGGCGCTGGCGCTGGCGGCCGGGCCAGTCGTGCAGGTCGGGGACTTGCTATTGCAGGATCGGCAGACGTCGGCGACGGGGCCGGTGGCGGCGGGGGGCGGGGGAGCGCTGGACAGCTCGACGATGCTGGCCAACCGGTCGCTGGAGGACGTGGAGCGCGAGGCGATCCTGACGACGCTGAAGGCCAATGGCGGCAATCGCAAGAAGACGGCGCGCATCCTCGGAATCGCGCCGGTCACGTTGCGGGAGAAGCTGCGCCGCTACGGTCTGGATTCGGCCGCGGCCCCCGGCGACGAAGACTGAGAAGCTCTGCTCGCTCCACCGGATGAATCGGGTAGGTGATGGGTCTGGGGAGAGCGCTGGGCAGGCGCTTCCGCAAGGCCCTGGCGGGTCCGCTGAGGGCGTGACAGGGGCCGGGCCGCGGCCGGAACCGGGGGAGCTGGCGCGGCGGGGGCTATTGCTGCGGTTGCTGGCGGGGCTGCAGGGCGCTGCCGCGATCCTGCTGGCCGTGCCGGTGGTCCGGTATCTGCTGGCGCCGCTCGGGGCGCGGCCGGCGGCCTCGGTCTGGCAACGGCTTTGCCCTGCCGCAGACGTCCCGCCGGGGGCCACCGTCGCGCTCAAGTACCGGCTGCCCCAAGCCGAGGGCTTCAGGGTCTCCAGCGCCGACACGGCCACGGTCTGGGTCGCGCGGAGGAGTGGGCGGCTGGACGCCTTCGGGGCGGTCTGCACGCACCTGGGCTGCAGCGTGGCCTGGGAAGTGCGCCGGGAGGCGTTCGTCTGCCCCTGCCACGGCGGGCTCTTTTCGCGCGACGGCCAGGTGCTGGCGGGGCCGCCGCCGCGGCCGCTGGAGAGGCTGGAAATCAAGGAAGAGGGGGGCGCTCTCTGGGTCCGGCCCGCCAGGGGGCGCGGATGAGGAGGCTGGAAGCCAGGCTCGACAGATGGCTCTCTCGCTGGCTGGGCTGGCCGATCCCGGCCGGCGTGGGGTGGGCGCACACGCTGGGGGCGCTGGCGTTGACGGCGGCCGGCGTTCAGCTGCTCACCGGCGTGCTGCTGGCGCTCTACTACTGCCCTTCGCCCGAGCTGGCGTGGGAGAGCGTGCGCTTCATCCAGAAGTCCCTGCCGGCGGGGGCCACCATCCGCGGTCTGCACCACTGGGGTGCCTCGGCGATGGTGGCGTTGCTGGGGCTTCACCTGGCGCGAGTCTTCCTCTTCGCGGCCTTCAAGGGCGAGCGGCGGTGGACCTGGGTCACGGGGTGCGGGCTGCTGGCGATCGTACTGGCGCTCGGCTTCACGGGTTACCTACTGCCTTGGGACGCACGCGGGTACTTCGCCACGCAGGTGGCCGCCGAGATCGCGGCGACGGCTCCCATCGTGGGCGAGACCGCTCGCAAGCTCTTGCTGGGAGGCTCTGGCCTGGGGCAGTTCACCTTGACGCGGTTCTACGCGCTGCACGTCGCAGCGCTGCCGCTGGCGCTGGCGGCTGCAATCGCGCTGCACCTCTTCCTGGTCCGCCGCTGGGGAACCACGCCGCCGTTCGCGCAAGACGGCGACCCGGTGGAGTATCCGACCCGTTTCTATCCCGACCACGCATGGAAGGACGCGGCGGCGGGGCTAGCGCTGGTGACAGGGCTGCTGGTGGCGGCTTCGGCCTGGCCGCCGGAGCTGGGCGTGCCGGCGCTCGCGGCGCCGCCCGACTTCGTGCCGCGGCCAGAGTGGTACTTCCTGCCGCTCTTCGAGCTGTTGCACTTCTTCCCGGGAAAGCTCACCTTCGTGGGCGCGCACGTGATCCCGGGACTGGCCTTCCTCGCCCTGGTACTGCTGCCGTGGATCGAGCGAGGGCCCGACCGGACGCCGGGTCGCCGCAAGCTGCCGCTTGCCTGCGGGGCGGCCGCGGCGGCGCTGACGGGCGTGCTCTTCGTGATGGCGCTGGCCGAGCCTCTTCCGGAGCGAATCGCTCCGAAGGCTCCGCCGACTCCGAAACTGGCGGCTGCTGCGCCCTCCAGCGTCGACGCCGGCAAGCAGCTCTTCCTGGAGCTGGAGTGCGCGACTTGCCACGAGGCCGGCTCGGCTCCCGAGCTCGCCTACATCGGCAGTAAGGTGAAACGCCAATGGCTCCTCGACTACATGCTGGCGCCCCACCGCATTCGCTGGGCCGAGGGCGGCGTGCGGCCGCTGGGCCGAATGCCGAACTTCAACCTGACCGGCAAGGAGTCCGAGGCGCTCGTCGACTACCTGATGACGAAGCGGGACCCGAAGCGGTTCGCGGACCGTCCCCCGCGCCCGGCCTCATCCGAGGCGCTTGCGATGGGGCAGAGGCTCATCGACGAGAAGAAGTGTCTCGACTGTCATGTCCGGGGCGACCGCGGCAAACCCTCGGGCCCCGACCTCACGCGTGCCGGCGCCCGACTACAACCGGCCTACCTCTTCACCCTGCTCACCGACCCCGCCCGAACCCCGCCCGGCAACCCCATGAAAGAGCTGAAGCTGACCACTGCCGAGGTGGACGCGCTGGCTGCGTACCTCTCCACGCTCGAGTAGCCGCGTCCCTCTCCGGCGAGGGGTGGAAGACCCGTGGCGTCCTCGAAACAAAACCCGTGGCGTCTACCTGTACCGGGTTTTCTCGAAAACCCGGTACAGGTAGACGCCACGGGTTTTTCGACGGGCCTATCCTGGCTGCGTACCTCTCCACGCTCGGGTTGACGCCCCCACCGCCGGCCATGGGGGAGAAAATCTCCCCCCGGAGAGAGCTTTCCGACGCCACGGCTTTGTCATGGGTGTGTGCCCGGACCGCTCCGGCGATGCACCGGCCAGCCAAACTCAGGTTTGATGCGAATCTGCCAGGATTGGCATCGAAGCTGCTTCGGGTCGGCCGACCGGATGAGGGACGAAAGGAGACCGAGATGAACCGTGACACGCAGATGAAGCCGACGCGACACGCCTCCTACCAGATACTGGCGCTGCTGGCCGCCACCATGATGGTGACCGGCTGCGGCAGTGGCGGCGGTGGCGGCGGCGGCAACAACCCGGTGACCCCGCCTGTCGTCACGACCAACATCAACGGCCCCAAGGCGCCGACTACGTCCACCACGAGCACGGCCACCACCACTGGCAGCACCAGCAGCACGGCCGCCACCACGGGCACGTCGCCTGCGGCCGGAACCTGCGTCGTCGTCTGCTTCGGGGAGAAGGGCTGGACCGTCAGCAAGGGCCTCTCCTCGGGCGCGACCCCGCCGCCCGATCTCCTCTCCAAGCTCCCCACCAAGCCGACCACCGGCACCTGCCTGGTCGCCTGCTTCGGACCCAAGGGCTGGACCCTCACCAGCACCTCCGCCGGAACCATCGATTCCAACGGCGGCTATGTACCCGCCAAGACAGAAGGCAGCACCAGCCTCAGTGGCGGCGACAAGGCGGCCACCAGCGACCCGATCAGTACCACGACCCAGAAGGACGGCGTGACCAGCAAGTCGAGCGCCCCGGCCGGGTCAGGTTCCGGGGGGAAGTAGCCGGTAAGTCGAAGCCGGGGGCTCCGCCCCCGGTCCCCCGCCAGGGGGCCAGTGGCCCCCTGGAC
>JACPRK010000180.1 GCA_016190005.1 Candidatus Wallbacteria bacterium
CCGCGTTCCTCGCCGGCCCCATTCTTTCGCTGGTTATGAGCGACGCTGAGGCGGAGGCTCTTTTCAGGGAATTTCCGGATGTGGTCAAAAAGGAAAGCCTGGGCAACGGATTTTTCTTTGTTTCATTTGATCTTGAGGCCTTTATCACCCTGCTGAATGATCGCATTGCCGCCGAACGCCAAGTCCAGACGGCGGCTTAAGCGAGTGGCCCGCCCGGCCACCGCTGACCCCCGGAGAAACGCCATCTTTCCTTTATCCATGCCGACTTTCAAAGCAACAGGCTCGACCGCGATCCGCCCGGAAGACCGCCGATCATGCCCCACATCGCGCATGGCGCCTGGATCGCTCCGAGAAAATCCTTTTCTGATGCTGGTTTCTTCTTGACAACCCATACAGAATCTCCTATCATCGGGCAAGATTCGAACGGGAGGAGGTGACGACGAATGAACAAGGCTGAACTCACTCAGATCATCGCCCAGGAGGCTGGTCTCACTCTCAAGGACGCCGGCAGCGCCATCGACGCTTTTGTCGAGGCCGTCAAGGTTTCCCTCAAGAAGGGTGACAAGGTCCAGCTCGCTGGCTTCGGTACTTGGGAGGTCAAGAAGCGGGCCGCTCGCAATGGGGTCAACCCCAAGACCGGCCAGAAGATCAAGATCAAGGCCCACAAGGTCCCCAAGTTCACCCCCGGAAAGAACCTCAAGGAGATCGTCGGCTGAGCCGTCCCTCCTGCCCAGGTGATTCCTACTGGGAAACTCCCCCGGATGATTCCGGGGGTTTTTCTTTGCCCCCCGTTTTCGAGCTCGGGAATCGGACCTCGCCGGGAAGTCGAGGGTGGTGTTGTCTGCCTCCGCCGGCGAGGCCCGTAGAGCTCGCATCCATGCTATCGGACCCACCCCTCCATCCAGATGAGCGCCGTCGCCACATCACCGCTCCCGCCGGCGTGCCCTCAACTCGCGCGGAAACCGCCCCGTCCAATCGTCCAACTCACTGCGGCACCGCGCTAGATCTTCTGACCCTTCGCGATCAGCAAGTCTCCCAGTGACGGACAGAGCCCCGCCAGAAGCGGGAAATACGGCGGCCCGAAGCCCTCCTTCGACAGCGAGATGCTGCTCGAACTGATGTCCGTCAGGAAGAACCCCGTCTTCACGAACAATCTCTCCAGCGTATCGACCGTGAACATGTGGATGTGATCGCCCATCCCCTCCGACAGGTACGGGCTCATCAACTTCGGATACCGCCCCAGCAAGAGCCTCATCCGGTTCCCCAGCGAAGCCAGGTTCGGCGTTGTCAGCACGAGCGCCCCGCCAGGCCGTAGCACCCTCCGCACCTCACGCGTGAACGCCTCGGGATCGTACAGGTGCTCGATAATCTCGCCCGCGAACACCACGTCGAAGTAACCTTCCTCGAAAGGCAGCTTCTCCCGCGCATTCCCGACCGCTGCGTCGATTCCTCGCTCCCTGGCCTGTCTCACGTTCTCGGCGCTCAAATCCAGACCGCACACCCGGATGCCCAGCTTCAGCAGCTGCGACGAGATCGTGCCGTCGTTGCACCCGATGTCCAACACCCTCGCTCCCGTGTCCTTTTTCCACACGTGCTCCCGGATCATGTCCTTCACCACGTCCACACGAAGCTGATGAAAGTGACTCAACATGCCTGACTCCCCGCCACAGGTCCGGCCCGCGTACTTCTCCCTCACGTGCTCGTCAATCGTCTGCGCCTGCATCTTCTTCGACACCTCCGTGCGGCCTCGCCACGCGGCCGCCCCTGCAGCATAATCCCCTCCTTCCACTTCACGCCAGTCGCTACCACCACTGCTTCCGCGCCCCAGACTCGCCCCGCGCTCCTCCTGTATCCTAGTCCACGATGCACTCCCGCGAAGTCACGACTCTTTCGGCCTCAGCCATCGGCAGCCTCATCGGAGGCTTGATCGCATCCCCCCTGGGCCCCTGGGCAACGATTGGCGCAGCCACCCTCGGCACCACCCTGGGCGGAATCGTCGGCGGCTCCATCTGGCAACAGTTCTACCTGGACATGGGCGAAAAGCTCGCCGAGGCCCGCAGCCTGATAGAGCACGAGAAACCACTCGAGGCAGCCTCCCTGCTGCTCGCGCTCAGGGAACATCCCAGGTTCGCCGACCAGGAGCAACACTTCCGCTCCGAGCTCGAGTTCGTCGCCGCCCAGGTCCTTCGCGGTCTGGCCCAGCGCTCGCTGGCGGCCGGCGACGAACTGGCCGCCCTCGAGCACTTCAGGCAGGCGCTCCTCTTCCTGCCCTGCGACCCCGAGCTCCTCTGGCAGTGCATCCGCCTCGGAACCGCGGTCGGCGAACCCTCCTACGAAGACTCAGGACGCCTCGAGCGCGAGCTGCGAACGCTCCTCGCCGCCGCACCTGACCACCCAGGCGCCGTCCGCTCTTTGGCGGAGCTGCTCGAACGCCGCACCCGCATCACGGAGGCTGCTTCCCTGCTGAAAGTGGCGATCGGAACCGCCTCCCCCCGCGCGGATCTCCTCGAAGACTGGCTCCGCTGGGTCTTGCGCCTTCTCCCCGACGACACCTCTGCGATCTCCCAGCTCGCTGATCTGCTCGTCGACTCCGGCCGGGCGGCCGAGGCCATCCCGCTCCTGGAAACCGCTGCACGCCACTTCACAGACCCTGACGAGCACGCTCTGCTCCTTGGCAAGGCACTCCACGCCTCCGGGGACCGCGCCGCCGCTCGCCCTCTGCTAGACCCCCTTGCCGATGGCAGCCCACTCGCCGGACTTCTGGCGGGCACCGCGGCCGCCGCCTGCGGTGACGCGCCCGCCGCCATTTCGCGGCTCTCCCGCGTCGCATCCGATCCCACCTACGGACGTGATGCAGCTCTGGCGCTCGTCCCGCTCCTGCTCGCGGCCGGGGACCTGGAGATAGCCTTCAACCACCTGCAGCGGGAGGGCCTCCACGAAAGCCCTCTCTACGAATCGCTCCTGGAACGCCTGGCCAAGGCGTTCGAGGGCCGAGGCCAGGAAACCAGGGCCAGCCAGGTCTACGATCTGATGAAGGGACTGGGCGACTCCTCTGCCTTCTGGTCCCGCTTCACACTGCAGTATCGCGACGGCTCGCCCGTCGTGCTCGGAAGGGGAAGCGCCGGCCGCGTGCTCCTCGGACGCCGTCGCGCCGATCTGCTGCCCGTCGCCATCCGCGAAGCCTCCGCCCCCTCGGCTATCGGCGGCAAGGCCGCCAGGCGGTTCTCCCGCGAGGTCGAGGTCCTCTCCCGCCTTACGCACCCCAACCTCGTCCGGCTGCTGGGCCACGCGCTACCCGAGTCGAAATGCCTGCTCGCCACCGAGTACTGCGCGGGAGGCTCGCTGGCCGATCGCCTCTGCCCCCCGCCCCTCTGGGCCCAGAGCAAGACCATCCTCCAGTCTGTCTGCGACGCCCTCGCCTTCCTGCACTCCCGCACCCCGCCACTCGTCCACCGCGATGTCAAACCGACCAACATCCTCTTCGCTGCCGACGGAACTGTCAAGCTCTCTGACTTCTCGATGGCCCGCGCCGCCGACGCCGCGGGAACCTCAGTCGTCACCTCCCTCAAGGAGCGCTCGGCCCTCTACTTGTACCAGTCTCCCGAGCTCATCCTCGGACAGGCAGACACGACACCGGCCGCGGACGTCTATTCGACGGGATGCGTGCTCTACCACCTGCTGACGGGCAAGCCTCCATTCTTTTGCGAGGACGTCAACGCCCAGATCGCGGCCCACTTCCAGCAGCCGCCGGCCCCCCCGTCGTCACTCGCCTGCTGGATTCCTCCCCAGCTCGACGCGGTCGTGCTTCGCTGCCTGGAAAAGGAACCCGCCAGGCGCTACAGTGACGCCCGTCTCGTGTGGGACGATTTGAGTTCCATCTGAGTGAAATTTCCAAGCACAATCCAGCCCGCCGACCAGTGCGGTTTTGCGCGTTGCATGACTGACTTCACGCTCCCGAAGCGAAAAGTCGCCCGGTTCAACCCCCTCCGCGAAGGCGCCGAAAGGAGCCATGACAGACCCGGCGACTCCCTTCGCCGGCTCCGGGAGGGCAGTCTTGCAACTCGCCGCTTCGATCCTCTTCTACGTTCACTCGCTCCTTTGCCTGACCTTCGCGGCCTTCGTCGCCGGCAAGCTCGGAACGCTCGGCACCTCCGGCGGAACCGGCCTACTCGACTGGCGCGATCTCGAGGGCTCAGACGAGTGGTTCGTCCAGCTATCCGGCTACCTGATCTTGGCGCTCTACCTTCTCTTCACCGAGGTCTATCTCTACAAGATGCACCTCGGCTTGTAGCCCCGCGCCCTCAGGCCTCGCCGGTCCACCAGAGCATCGCGCTGAGATGAAGATCTTCAGCTTCACCGACCGCGGCAAGGTGCGTCCCACCAATGAAGACGCTCTCTGGATGAACGGCGAGCTGGGCCTCTTCCTTGTGGCCGACGGCATCGGTAGCTCGGGTAGAGGCGCCGAGGCCTCTCAAGGCGTCGTCCGCGCTTGCAGAGAAGCCCTCAAGGGAACCCCCAGGCCGGAGGAACTGCTGCCTACACTCATCCGGAAGGCCAATGCCGCGCTTTACGAGCTGGCCCAAGAGAAGGGCGGCAGCTTCGGGGCTACCGCCGCCATTCTCTGGATCAGGGGACGCGAGGCCCGCTTCACCTGGGTCGGTGATTCCCGTATCTACCGGCTCCGACGCGGGCAGCTGGAGCGCCTCACGGCCGACCACACTCGCGCCGAAGAGCTCTCCAGAAGCGGCGCCGTCCCTCCCGCCGCCGCCGCCCGCAAGAGCGCACTCACGCGAAGCCTGGGCCAGGGCCCGACCATCGAGTTCAGCCAAGGCGGCCCGATCGAGGTCCAGCAGGCCGACCTATTCATGGTCGCAACTGACGGCGTCACCGATGTCACCCCCGACACCGACCTGGGGGACTTCCTGTCCAAGGGCCCCATCGGTGGCTCCGCGGCCATTCGACAGGCGGTGCTCGAGCGAGGCGGACCAGACAACCTCACCGCCGTGCTCGTCGAAGTGGAGGCTCCGGATCTGGAGCGAACTCTCGAAGCACCCCAGATCGCCACGATTCTCAAGGACGCCGCCACGCGAGATGCCATCAAGCCATCCAGGGTGATGCCGGCAGCCGTTCTGCAGCCTCCGCCGCCGGAGCCCGGAATCGGTCCGTTCTTGAAGGGCATCCTCGCCGGCGGAGCCAGGAGGATGGCGCTGGAAGTCGTCATCGTTGCGCTCTTTCTTGGCACCGCCTTCATGGCGCCCGAGCTGCTGGCCATGCTGGGGCGAAGGCTCGAGGCCGTCCCTCCCTCCTGGTTCCTCGTAGCCGGATTGGCGCTCTACGCAGCCCTTCTCAAGCTACGAGCAGGCTGAGAGCCCCCGCCTCACCGCCTGCGTTGCGCAACTCGCTCGAGGACGACCAAGAGCTCGGCCGTCTCGGCCTTGCCTTCGATCGAGTCGTCGCCTAGATGCGTCCCCGCCGCGTCGAAGAAGGCCAGATACGGCATGTTCTTCGCCTTGAGGACCTCGTTCTTGTACCGAGCGCCCGGCCCGTCAGGGTCCGTGCAATCGACCTTGACCGCCACGAACGACCGTAGCGCGCTCAGCACCTGTGCGTCCCTGAACGTGGTCCGGTCCATCACCTTGCAGGGAATGCACCAGTCGGCGTAGAAGTCTGCAAACATGGGCTTTCCGGTGCGCCTGGCCTGGGCGAACCCCTCGTCCAGCGAATGAAGCCACGGCCCCTCGGCCTGAGACTCCGCCCGCGGTCCTTCGAATGATGTGCCACGCACGCCCGGGACGCCGCTCCCTGCGAACCCGGCCAGGAGGGCCGCCGTTCCAACTACCACGGCAGCGTACCCCAGCCCCTTTGACCATAACTGGCTTGCGGCCGGCTCTGGCGCCACCGGAGTGAATGCGCCCAGGAAGGTGCCCCCGAGGATCGCGTACAGTCCCAGCATCACCAGGCTCGACCACTCCGGAACCACGTTTGAGATCAGGTAGAGCGCCATGCCGATGAGTACGTAGCCGAAGAAGTGCTCCAGCTGGATCATCCACTGGCCCGATCGCGGCAAGATCGACAGGCTCCCCGACGAGAACGCCAGCACCAGAAACAGTAGACCCATCCCTAGCCCGAAGCTGAACAGGGTGAGAAAGCCGATGACCATGTCCCCCGACTGCGCCACGAAGACAAGGATGCTCCCGGCAAACGGCCCCACGCAGGGCGCGGCCACGAACCCGAGCGCCAACCCCATGAACAGCGCCTCGAGGTAGCCACCGCGGTCGCCCGAGTTGAGCCAGTTGGTGAGTCGAGGCGGCAGCTGCAGCACGTACAGCCCGAACATCGAGCAGGCCAGGGCCACCAGCACGAGAGCCAGCACGCCGATGACGTACGGATTCACCATCCACGCGCCCAGGTCGCGGCCCAACCTTGCCGCCACGACTCCCAGCGCCGCGTACATCAGGGTCATCCCGAGTACGTACGTGGCCGCCAGCGCCACCCGCCGCGAAGCGCTGCCCCCTCCTCTCTGCCCGCCGAAGTAGCTCACGGTGATCGGAATCATCGGATAGACGCAGGGGCTGAAACTGGCTGCCACTCCCCAACCGAATGCCGCCAGCAGCGCCCAGAGCAACCCCTGCGCTAGGGCGTCCTTGAAGGCATTCGGCTTCGAGCCCGCGGCGGCACCCGGCGGGACGGACAGCGCAACCGGCGGAAGCTGAGCCGCTGTAGCGGCTCTGGTCGTCACGACACTTCCTTCCCCAACTCCCCCGTCGGGCTTGGCTGCGAGCCCCCCTTCGACCCGCAGCGTTGCCGCCGCCCGCACTCCCTTCCGCGGCCTCTCGCAGACGGTGTCGGTGCAGGGTTGGAAGTCGACCCGGGCCGCGATCTGCACCTCCCCCGGCTTGGCTGACGACTCCGCTTCCACCTCGAACTCCACGACCGTCTCCCCTTCGTAGAGTTGCAAGCTCCCGCCCAACGCCTCGTAGTTGGCCTCGCGTGTCGGCGGAAACTGAGGCTCTCCGAGACGGACGCCCCCTTTCGCTTCGAGCAGGACGGCGGTCGGGATTCCCATCGTCTCCCTGGGACCGTAGATGTGATAGCCGGCCGCAATGTCGAAGCGCACCCGCCCGCGTCCGCGCTGTCCCGCTCGCAGGACTGCCGGCTGCAGTTCCAGAGACACCGTGACCGATTCGCCCGCCAGCCCTTCGCTGGCTACCGCCGCCACGAGAGTGGCCATTGCCGCAAGACGCCAAGTGAACATGCCGCCAGCATACGACGCGCACTCTTGCCGCACCACGCGCAATCTCGGCGCAGCCCCCGGCTGGATCAGATGTCGCCTCGTCTGCTAGCATCGAATCCCCGTCGGTCCTAGGAGGAGGAGATTCGGTATGCCCAAGCTCGTCGAGTGTGTCCCCAACTTCAGCGAGGGACGTAGACCCGAGGTCATCAAGGCAATCGTCGACGCCATGAAGGCGGTCAAAGGCGTCACTCTTCTCGATCAAGAGGCCGATGCCAACCACAACCGGTGCGTCATCACTCTCGTCGGCGAGCCGGCCGCCGTGCGCGAGGGCGCCCTTCGCGGCGCCGCCGTCGCCGCCGAGAGGATTGACCTGAACCTCCACCGGGGCGAACACCCCAGGATGGGCGCTACCGACGTCATCCCGTTCGTGCCGATCAGCGGAATCTCGATGGCGGAATGTGTAGAGCTGGCCCGGCAGACCGGCGAAGAACTGGCTCGGCGCCTGGAGATTCCCGTATACCTCTACGAGAAGGCGGCGACGCGTCCGTCCCGCGAGAACCTGGCCGATGTCCGGCAGGGAGAGTTCGAAGGAATCCGCGAGACCATCCTGACCGACCCCTCGCGCAAGCCCGACTTCGGCCCCTGCCGCGTCCATCCCACTGCAGGCGCCACCGCCGTGGGCGCCAGGATGTTCCTCGTCGCCTACAACGTCCACCTTTTGACCACGAACGTCGAGATCGCGCGCCGGATCGCTGACGCTGTCCGCTTCAAGACCGGCGGTTTCCGTTACGTCAAGGCCCTCGGGTTCGAGATCAAGGACCGCGGCTGCGTCCAGGTCTCGATGAATCTCGTCAACTATCGGAAGAGCCCGGTCCACCGAGTCTTCCACGTCATCGAGTCCGAGGCGCGCCGCCACGGTGTGACCATCCTCGACAGCGAAGTCGTCGGCCTGATTCCAAACGAAGCTCTCGTGATGGCTGCGGAGGACTCGCTCCGCCTGGGCACCACCTGGAGTCCCAGGCAGATCATCGAGAACAAGCTTGCGGAGGCCGCCGCGGGTGCGGGCCAATCCCTCGACCCTTTCCTCGACAGCGTGGCGGCCAAGACCGAAACGCCCGGCGGCGGCAGCGTCGCCGCTCTCTGCGGAGCGCTCGGAGCTGCCCTGGGCTCCATGGTCTGCCGCTTCACCCTCGGAAAGAAGAAGTTCGCCGATAGCAAGGAGATCCTGGAGCGAACCCTCGTGCGCTGCGAGTCGCTGCGCTCCGAGCTCTCGGCCCTGATCGCCGACGACGCCGCCGCTTTCGACGGTTTGATGGCCGCCGTGCGGCTTCCGAAGGACTCCGACGACCAACAGACAGTCCGCTCCGAGAAGATCCGGCTCGCCACCGAACGCGCAGTCTCCGTGCCCCTAACCGTCATGGAGCGCTCGCTCGAGGTGCTCGAACTGGCCGTGACGGCTGCCCAACGAGGCAATCCGAACTTGGCCAGCGACGCGGGCAGCGCCGCACAGGTGGCGCGCGCGGCTCTGAGCTGCGCCAGCTACAACGTGCGCATCAACCTCAAGGGGCTGGCCGATGGACCCTTCAGGCAAGGCTCGCAGCGGCGGCTGGCGTCTCTCATAGAGCGCTCTTCCAGCCTCATGGCAGATCTCGATGGCGCGCTCTCTGAGAAGCTCTGATCGCCCGCTCGGTGCCGCGTGTCAACCGCCACCGCTCGCCTGACCGCTGAAACGCTGGTATCGCCGCGCCAGGACCAACGCAGCGTAGTCGTCGTAGGCTTCGCCCGGCGTCTGCATTGAGAGTGGAAGGAGCCGCCAGACCCCTCGAGGCGGATGGTCCGCGAAGTAGAGCGCCCTCGCTTCCAGCGTTGAGTCCCGCTCATTCACGAGCTCGATCGCCGGCAGCCTCTCCCCCAGCGCCGCCTTCAGGTCCGCAGCCACCGCGCGCGACTGCGTGCCGTCCCCCAGCACAACCAGCGAAACCTGGTTCGCGCCCAATAGCTCTTCGATCGCCCGACCCAGCCCGGCCCGCGACACGATCCTCCTGCCAAGGTCACACCCGGTCCGGTCCACCAGCGCCAGCCCGCACTTGTCCGCGCCCGGATCAATTGCCAGGAGTAGCAGGGGCGCCTCCCTCCTGCGGTCGCTCCACCAGCTTGTAGTCCAGATCCACCTTCCCGTGGACCCAGATCTCACCCTGTGCGCTCAGCTCGACCTCGACCTTTTCCCGGCGCTGCTCGATCCGATCCGCAAGGCTGACGAACTGCAGCAACAACTCCGACGTGAATCTCCGCGTGCGCTCGTCCAACGAGTACGGGGACACGCCGCGTCCCCGCATGTCTCGCGTCGCCAGCTTGTCGAAGAGAAACAGCTGCTCCAGGATCTCCGACCGCGGCCGCGTGCCGTCCACGGTGAAGGACGCGATCCGCTCCCCCTTTGCAAAGATCCGATCATTGGCCATCACGCGGAAGTGGATGTTGTGCAATTCCTCGCCGATCGCCACGTTCTTGTCCGACAGCGCCTCCACATAGCACTCCTTCGGGACCACCTGGCCGGGCTTGGCCTCCTTGCGCTTCGTGAATCGTTCGCGCATCGCCTGGATGTCCCGGTAGATGTTCGGTATCACCTCGTGGAAGTGCGCCAGCTGCTTCTGCTCGCTGCCCAGGACCACGCCCCGCGCCTTCGCCAGCCGTCGGATCTCGTCGACCATCCGCAGCATGACCTGCGTGAACTGCTCGGCCTCGATGTCGATCGGAAACATGAAAGGCTGAGGCAAGAGCGGCAAACCCTTCGGAAACGGGATGAAGGCATCTTCCTTTGTCCGTACTGCGTCATCGAGCTTCCGGTTCCGCTCCGTCAACTCCTGTCGCTCCCGGCCCAGCTCCGCCACCTTGCTCGTCAGCTCGCTTGCCTCCCGGCTCAGCTTGTCTCGCTCCTGCCGCCGCGCCTCCACAGCAGCCTGCAACTCGTCGACCTGGAACAGCGCCACACGGAAGTCGTTCGAGATGATCGCCATCCCCAGCAACGTGCCCAGCGTGATGACCAGCCCCGTCAAGATGTTGATCACTTGCGCCGTGTACTTCGGCCGGATGCCGAACAGCGACAGTCGCTTCTTCCCAAACTTCCCCCCAAGGATGTCCCCCAGATACGCGATCGCCCCGCCCATCAGGATCAGGAACACCAGCCGGCCCTTCTCTCCGCCGAAAACCGCGATCAGCACGGCCACGACAAGTGCGCCCAGGGATGTCAGAAGGGTGTTGATGGTCATCATTCGTGCCGGCGGCTACGCTCATTGTGACACGTTTCGTGCGAGGTTCAACGCCATCCTCGCTCCATTCGCTCCGGCCTCCTATTCCGCTGCAGGCTTCGCTATCTCCCCAGCCAGCGTGAAGCGATCACCCAGGTAAATCCGCCGCGCTTCTGGGTTGTTCAGTACTTCTTCTACCCCCCCGGCCACCATCACCCGACCTCCGTTCATGATGTACGCGTGATCCACGATGCTCAGGGTCTCGCGGACATTGTGGTCGGTGATGAGAATGCCCAGCCCCTTGGCCTTCAGCTGGCTGATGATCCGCTGGATGTCGCCGACTGCGATCGGGTCGACACCCGCAAACGGCTCGTCCAGCAGCAGGTACCTGGGCCGCGCGCACAGCGCACGCGCAATCTCGACCCTGCGGCGCTCCCCTCCCGAAAGTGAGTAGCCCATGCTCCCCCGGACGTGGGCGATGCCCAGCTCCCCCAAGATCTCCTCGACCCGCTCTGCCCGCTTCCGTACGTCCGGCTCCAGAAACTCCAGCACCGATGCCAGGTTCTGCTCGACTGTCATCAGACGGAAAACTGACGGCTCCTGGGCCAGGTAGCCAATGCCCAGTCGCGCCCGCTTGTGCATCGGCTGCCACGTGATGTCGGCGCCGTCCAGCACCACTTCCCCGCGATCCGGCCGTACCAGCCCGACCACCATGTAAAAGGTCGTCGTCTTCCCGGCCCCGTTGGGACCCAGCAGCCCGACGACACGACCCTCCTGGACCTCGATGCTCACCGAGTCGACGACCTGCCGCCCCTTGTAGTTCTTCGTGACCGAAATCGTGTTGAGCAAGCCCTCGGCTCCGGCGCCTCAGCGCTCGATGTTCATGCGGCCCTGCACGGTGCCGATAACGATGCTCCGCTTCTGCTTGAGAAAGTGCAGGATCTTCGCACCCGACACCTCGTCCCGACGCTCGCCACCCGGACCGGGACTCCACGCCTCCGCACTGCCAATCAGCGTCAATCGGTCCAACGGCTCCTCCAGAAACGCTCGCTCGGACCGCGCTTCCATTGCAGCGGACTCGATAGCAACGTGCCCCCTGAACAAGCTGCTGCGTGCCACCTGGTCAATCTCCACTTCGTCGCTGCGCACGCTCACGTCCCGCTCACGCTTCCCGCCCCGGACCAGCCAGCGCGTCAGCTCCACACGGTCCAGTCCCTCGATCCTCTGGTTGTCCAGATCCAGCGAAATCTGAGTGCCCCTGAGCTCCACCTGCTCCTCCACCCCGCCGGCAGCAGGAGTCCTCCGCGTCGCCACCGGATCGTCCCACGCTATCGCCAATTGCTTCCCCGACTGGTACTTCAGTCGCCGGCACGTGAGTTCGTAGCTCCCGTCGCTGGCCCGTACCTCTCCTGTCGCAAGCGCGGTGTCCGTCTTACGCTCGTATCTCAAGAGATCGCAGCTCATCGAGAAGGCCCCTCGCGTCACGCGCACATTCCCGCGGACCTCCAGCACGTTCCCCGTCTCGTCCGCCGGCATCGCGTCCCCCGTGACGTCGAACGGCACGTCGCCTCCCGGCGCCAGACGAGGTGGCTCCGCCTGTGCAACCGGCCCGGTCAGTGCCAGGACCAGAACCCACCCAACGGCCACGCGACCCAATCTCACTGAGCTTCGACCTCTGCCAATCCCGCCGAACATGCCCGAATGGCCCCCAGAGTGTGCCACGTCCTCGCCAGATTTTCTACGATCACTATCGGCCTGAGTGCACTCCACCACGGCGCAGCGGAGGTCTCACCAGAGGCAGGCAAGCATAGGTTACGACCGGGGCGGACAGAAGCGGCAGACTGCAAAGTCCCCCCGCCCGAACCGCTCCTCGACTCAACGCAACCGAAGAGTCCTCCGGCCCGCCCGCGCTCGCGGCCTGCTCGCGCCGGGCCGGACGCCAAGACGTCCTGCCTCCCTCTCACGGAGCACCACTCCTCGCAACGCCACCGTCCGGCCGGTTTTGAGATTGTGCAAGATCTGCTCGCCCTCGACGATCCGGCCCGCTTTCCCGTCCCCATCCACCTGCCACGCCTGGGCGCGCCCGAACAGGTACAGCCTCTCGGCCCGCTCGTAAAACACCGCCCGATCTCCCCGCGCTCCCAGCGTCAGCGAGTCGATCTTCACATCTCCCTTGAACACGCTGCGGCCATCCGCGACGTAGCTCTCCAGCTCCTGGCTCGTCACCGTGTGGCCAGCCCGGTCTGCCGGCCGCACGGTCGTACGCACCTGACCCTCGGCCACCACGCGCTGCCGCATCCTGTCGTAGGAGAGCACCAAGGCGCTGATCGTCGTCGCGCCCTCACCACCCGCCGAGGGCCCACCCGGCCCCGGAGCACTTCCCGCCCCGATTATCCGGGCCGTCGGGCCCTCCCGCGCGCTGATCCACTCCCGGCCCACGTCGTACTCGAGCACGCCCGATTTCACGCAGTACCTCGAGTCTTCGAACACCACGCCGCCCGTCGCGCGCAGAAAGCGCGTCTTGTGCTGGTACAGCATCTTCTCGGAGGTCAACACACCCGAGCTCTCCGCCGATTCTTCCCCGGCCGCAAACGCTCCCGTCGTACGGCGTGTCGCCCTCGCGTGCCCAACCAGCTCGTAGATCCCGCGCCCAAGATCGAACGTCGCGGCGTCGGCCGTCAGCACGACCACGGCCGTCGAAGCCCCGGTCGCGGGCGCGCCGGCCACGACACCGTGCGCGGTCAGAAGGATGGCCGCGAACACCGTCAGCCCCTGCCGCCTCACCGCTTGCGCCCCCCACGCCGCGATGTCCGAGGCCGCTTCCGCTCAGCTCGGACGCCCGCCTTCTCGTTGCCCCGCCCGGCTTCCCGCCTCACCTCGTCACGTGTCACTTTGGGTGCCGGCGACAGAACGCCAGACCCCGTCGTTCGCGGCCCCGCGTTCTGCCCGGCCGGCATCCATGAGCTGATTATCGA
>JACPRK010000179.1 GCA_016190005.1 Candidatus Wallbacteria bacterium
AAACCCTGTCCTGGTCAAGTCATTTCCCATTGCCTGTTCCCGGTCCCCGGTTGCCTGTTCCCTGTTCGTTTTTCCGAGGAATCCCGGGCGGATCGTAATTCTCCGACACGCTCCTAGACCCCGCTCACCCTGAGCAGACCGCGCCAGCGGTCGTGTCGAAGGGTCACCCTGAGCAGACCGCGCCAGCGGTCGTGTCGAAGGGCCTCCGCTCTGCAGAGAGTGGCTTGCGGACGAGACGGCCAACGCCGCTGCGCCGGGCGATGCCCTTACTTCCCGGCCGCTTCGATCGCGACGGACTTCTCGAATCGGGCGCGCACGAGGCGGTCGAGATGGCTGGCGGCCAGGTCCGGCAGGACGCAGCGGTTTTCGGTCGTCACTTCCAGGACCGTCACGCCGGGCCGGCGCTTGAGCCCCTCGATGAAGGGCGTGCCGTAGAGCGGGACCGTCGCTAGCACGGGGCGGTCGCTATCCAGGGCGGCCAGTACGGCCTGCTGCAGCGGGAGCGACAGCGCCTCGTGGCGGCCAATCTCATCGATGGCGACCACCTGGCAGGCCAGGAGTGCCCGCTCGATGGCGGCCACGCCTTTCGTCTCCAGGTCAGCCAGGTCGAGGCCGATGAGGCTGTCGACCTCGAAGCGCCGGATCAGGTGCTTGCGCGAGATCTGACGGTTGTTGCCCTCGAAGGTGACCAGCTTGAAGTCCCGCAGGCGGGCGGCGGGGTCCAGCGCCTGGGTGTAGAAGCCGCCGCACTTGGCCTTGAGGCGCGCGAGAGTCTTCTGCACGATGGTCGTCTTGCCCACCCTGGGGAGCCCCGTCAGCAAGATGTTCTTGGTGCTCAGCAGCATGCGCGCCCCGGCCGATTTCGGACGCGGATCGGGGCCGCTCCCGAGTATACAACAGCCGTTTGCGCCACGCCGCCAGACCGGGCTAGAACTGCACGGTCACGCCCAGCCCCACCGACTGGCGCGTGCCCGTGAGCCGCTCCATGTCGCCGTTGTTGATGTAGAAGACGTTGCAGACGACGCTGTCGGCCGGGAAATAGTTGATGCCGTAGGCCATCGTGTCGCCGTTGAAGTCGACGTTGAGCTTGAAGTCGTTCCAGTCCATCTCGGCGCCGAACATGGCGAAGAAGCGGTCGGTATCGAGGCCGTCGTCCTTGCCGCCGTAGTGGCTGAAGAGGCCGCGGCCGTTGCTGAGGTTGGCGCCGGCGCCGTAGTGGACGGCGAAGCTCTTGGCTGCGCTGGTGGAGCCGACGACATAGACAGCGTTCTGGTCCTGGCCGCCCACGTTCACCCGGCCGCCGATGGCAAAGGCGCCGAGCGGCAGGATGCCCGGGAAGCGGTACTTGCCCGTGATGGCGGTGGAGGAGCCCGCTGCAGCGTCGATCGATTCGCGGTGCACGCCCAGCTCCAGGCCGTGGTCGCCGTCGCCGAAGACGCCCGTGACGACACGCTGGTCGAGGAAGCGGACGTCGGGTGCGCCGGCTGTGCTGCGCGCGTAGTGTAGGTCGACGGCCGCGTCGAACTCGCCCCGGCAGAGCGTATAGGCAGTCGGTATCCGGATCAACCCCGAGGAGCCGTACAGCGCCGGCGTGGCAGGCGCTGGCAGTGCGGCCATCGTCAGGGACAGGAGCGTCGACAGGACCAGGATGCGGCGATCGGTTCTCATTTCGTGCGGTTCCCTCCGACACGAATATCGGCCGGGGGGGCCGGGCGGGATGAGAACGCTACGCGTGTGCGGCGACGCGTGCCTGGTCGGCGGGCCTGGGCTCTTCCAGGCGGTGGTAGGCGCCGTTGCGCTTGCAAGGCGTGAATCCGCCGTCCACGATTGCCTGGCGCAGGCCTGCTTCCTCGGTGCGATGGTGCGCGCCGGCGGCGCTGATGACGTTCTCCTCGATCATGATGCTGCCGATGTCGTTGGCGCCGGACCGCAGCCCCAGCCGCGCGGCCTCGAGACCTTGCGTGAGCCAGGAGACCTGGATGTTGGGGATGCTGTCCAGATAGAGCCGGCAGATCGCCAGCCAGCGAAGGTACTCCTCGGCCGGCAGCCGGTCCGGGAACGCCTTGCCGAGCGGCGTGTTGTCCGGCTGGAACGTCCACGGAATGAAGCTGATGAATCCGCCGGTGCGATCCTGGAGTTGACGCAAGAGCTCCAGGTGACCCAGGCGGTGCTCGATCGTCTCGCCCATCCCGAACATCATGGTTGCCGTCGTGGGGATGGAGAGTCGGTGGGCCTCTTCCATGACGGCCAGCCACTCGACCCCCGTGCACTTCGTGGCCCGACGCCGCCGGAAACTGTCGACGAGAATCTCCGCGCCGCCGCCCGGGATCGAGTCGAGGCCGGCCTCCGTCAGGCGCACCAGCACTTCACGGACGGGGAGCCCGAAGATCTTCGAAAACGCGTGGATCTCGGGCGGAGAGAAGCAATGCAAGTGGATGCGGTAGCGGGCCTTCAACGCACGCAGCAGCCCGACGTACCAGTCGAGCGGCAGGTCCGGGTGCAGGCCGCCCTGCATCAGGATGCCGCTGCCGCCGAGCGCCAAGGTCTCTTCGACCTTGCGAAAGATCTCGTCGTACCCGAGCACGTAGCCCTCGGCGTGGCCGGGCTTGCGGTAGAACGCGCAGTAGGTGCAGTCGGCCGTGCAGACGTTCGTGTAGTTGATGTTGCGGTCGATGACGTAGCAGACCACCCCGTCGGGGTGCAGGCGCGCGCGCATCCGATCCGCCAGCTCGCGAAGCAGCGCGTCGGGGGCCTCGCGCGCCACGGGCAGCCACTCGGCCGCCGAAAGCCGGTGCCCTTCCTCGATTCGCCCCAGCAGGCGCGGGATGTCATGCTCCGTCACAGGGCGCGTAGGCTACCACAGAAACTCAGGGGCAGACGACTCATTTTCTGAAGTTCTCGGGGAAACTCAGTGCGTCGACGCATCGGGAAACGAGTTGTGTGTCCCTGAGTTTCAGACATCGTGCTAATGTGGGCCCTTCGCGACTGGGTGAGGAGGCGAGTTTCGACGAGATGTTCTCGGGAGTCGAAGAGTTCCGCCGGCTCGAGGGCCAGATTTTTCCAGTGCTGGCCAAGGAGCTCGAGGCCGGGCTGTCCGAGTTGGTGCGCCTCTGTCGAGGGCGGCGGCATGGCCGGGTGCGGGCGGTCCTCGAGCAGATGCGGCCGAAGCTGGCGATACTCCGTGCTGCACCGTTGGAGACGATGCTCGATCCCGAAGTGACCTCGGGGCTCCGGAGGTTCTTCGAAAGGGAGGTGCGCGCCTCTACGCGGGAGCTGGGCGCGGTCCGGGTCGCCATCGAGAAGGTGACCGTAGTCCTTCGCATCCTGGACCTGCGGGTTTCGGCGATCCGGGGGGGGCTCAGACCCGAAGGAGTGACTGAGTACAGGAGGCAGCTCGCTGAGGGTCTCTGGACCGAGCCTTCCGAGGCTGCCCGCGCGCCGGGTCGTGAGACGGACTGGCGGGCTCTGCCGCCCGAGCTCCACCGGGCCTGGCTGGACCGTCTCCGGACCGAGTGGAGCAGGCTGAACTGGTACTACCTGGGAGAGGCTCTCAGACCGCCCGCCTTCGAGCTCATCGATTCGCGCACGGAGCTGGGCCGCTGGAACGCCGAGCACCGGACCATCGGGTTGAGCGGGCGGCTCATCGTCGAGCGGGCATGGAACGAGGTCCTCGAGGCCCTCAAGCACGAGATGGCCCACCAGGTCGTGTCGGAGCTCTGGCTCCAGCCGGGAGCCTCCCACGACAGCGCGGCTTTCCGCAGTGCATGCGAGCGGCTGAGGTGTGACGCCCGGGCGACGGCCGATCCCGGGAAGATGGTGCGTCTGGAGGACTCGGAAGATCCCAGGGACCGCATCGTGGCGAAGATCTTCAAGCTCCTGCGTCTGGGAGCCAGTTCCAACGAGCACGAGGCCGCGCTTGCGATGGAGCGGGCCTCGGCGCTCCTGGCCAGGTACAACCTGGATGTCACCTCGCTCGGGACCGAGAAGAAGTACTTTCGCCGGTTGATCGGGCCGATCCTCCTGCGCCGGGAGGAACACCACCAGGTTCTGGGCCGGATACTGGGAGAGCACTTCTTCGTGCACGTCATCTGGGAGATTTCCTACCTTCCGCTGACGGCCCAGGGGGGGACGCAGCTGGCGATCGTCGGGACCCGGGAGAACCTGGACGTGGCCGACTACGTCCACGACTTTCTCACGAGGACTCTAGAGCATCTGTGGCAAGAGCACCGGTCGAGCCCCCGATTCCGCGGGGGGCGAAAGGCGCAGTACCTGGCCGGCGTAGCCCGGGGGTTTCTGGACAAGCTCCACGAGCAGCGGCAGCGCCTGGTGACGGAGCGGGCGCTGGTCTTCAAGTCGGACGGCCGCCTGGAAGCGCACATCAAGCACCTCTACCCGCGGCTGAGCTCGTCGGGCTCCTCGGGAGTTGCTCGCGGCGACGAGTATCATGCCGGAGTCGCCAAGGGCCGCGAGATCACGTTGCGAATGGGCGTGACCGAGCGGTCGGGCACTCACGGCGGCCTGCTGCCGGGGCGTCCCTCGGGCGACGGAAACTGACGGCCCAAACGAGGCTGTGGCGGGTCCGGGTCAGCCCTGCTTCAGCCGGGACAGCAAGCGCTCCAGCCGCGTGCTGGAAGCGCCCATCCCTTGGGCCTCTTCGAGCGCCCGGCGCGCGCGATCCGGGTAGCCGAGAGACTCGAGCGCCAGCGCGGTGAGGCAGGCCTGGCGGGCCTCCAGCTCCGCCGGTACGAAGCCGGTCCGGGCTAGCCGCAAGAGCTCCAGCGCAGGCCGGGCGCGGCCCTCGGCCAGCTCCTCAGAAGCGAGCTGGCAGTGGAGATAGGCGCGGACGCCGCTGCCCTCTGCGCCCTCGAGTGCGTCGCGCGCCAGCGGCGCCACCTCGCCGAAACGGCCCAGCGCTCTCAGGCAGCCGATCTGCAGGCCGAACACTCGCCAGTCTTCCAGCCCCAGGCCTGCGGAGCGCGTGGCCTCGGCAAGAGCTTCCTCGAATAGTCCCTGGCGATAGAGGGCTCGAGAGCGAGAGTACGGGTGGACGGGGTTGGCCGGTTCGAGCGCGGAGGCGCGGGCGTAACAGCGGGCGGCCAGCTCGTGGCGTCCGGCGGCGCCGTGCCGTCCGGCGGCCTCGACATAAACGTCCGCGGCACGCGCGGCTACGGGAGCGAGGAGCTCATCAGCGTCGGTGTGAGCGGGACGAGGGGCGTGAAGCGGTGCGGGCTCGAGGGGCTCGAGGCCGGCAAAGTCCGCCAGCTCGCCGGCGCCTGCCGGCGCGGATTGCCGCGCGTAGATGAGGCCCTCCAGGCGTGTTGTCCAGCGGTCCAGCTGCAAGCGGGCGCGCGACTGGGCCGGCCACGCGGCGGCGGCAGCTTCGGCGCCCACGATCGTCTGGAGGCTGGAAGGCGCACGCGCCTCCAGTGCCTCTTCCAGCGTGAGCGCGGCTCCGGGAAGCAGACCGCTCTCCGAGGCGGCCACGAGAGCCTCTGCGCGCGACCTGGCGAGGGGCCCGAGCGGGCCCGGGACCGACACGGTCATCGGCGTCAGGCGGCTCTCGAGCGATCGGCGCTGGTCCCTGGTGAGCGGCTTATTGCCTGGGCTGCGAATCCGCTGAGAGAGGGCATGGAGCAGACTCCAGGCGTCCTGCGCGGAGTGTGTGAGCACCGCTGCGGGAGCGGTGGATTCGAGATTCGGCCCGTCCCCCAGCTCTCCGGGGTCGAGCTCGAGTCCGGCGCTGGAGGCTGCCGTCGGATCGAGGGAGCCAGCATCCCCGGCTCCGGGGAGATCGAGCGAGTCGACGGCAGGCGCGCCGTCCGCCAGCAGCTCGTCGAGGTCGTCCGCGCGGGCCTGGGCCGGGGTGGCGCAAAGGGCGGCGACGAGGACGGGGATGAGTGCCGCCAGCGCGGGCTGAGCGGACGTTCGGGCAGGATGGGACAGCATCGATCGGCCTCCTGAGGACGACCGTTCAGACCGCGGCCGGCGACCTGGGTTCCAGCTCGATCAGAGGGGTCCCCTTCAGGTCGGCCTTGCGGAGGATCCCGAGGAGCCGTGCGCGGAGCAAGTCCTGGAGTTTCTCGCAGCCCGAGACGGCGAACCTGTCGCGCTGGATCTTGCCGCCGGCGATCATTCCGTGGCCGCCGGCCTTCCCTTCGGAGCCGACGATCTCCTGGATGATCTCCCCGGCTTCCGCTGCCCTGTCGGAGGTACGCAACGAGAGGTAGAGATCGCCATGAAAGAGGCCGAAGCAGAAGGCCCAGGCCACGTGCTCCAGGCGCATCAGCAGGTCGGCGAACTCGGCGACCATGTCGGGGACGGCTATCTCACCCAGGCAGGCGATGGCGACGTCGCCGTGGACGCGGGTGCCGTGGATGGCGTCGGCCATCATGGCGAAGTACTTGGGCGAAAGCGGGGAGTGCTCGATCCGCCAGAGCCGTTCGGCGTCCATGTGCAAGAACAGCTTCGTGTAGACGGCCTTGTCGGCGGCGGAGGCCTCGCGGCCCAGGCTCTGGGTCTCGCTCTTGATGCCGTAGAAGAGCGCTGTGGCCAGGGCGGGGTCGAGCTTGAGGCGGCTGGCGAAGAGGTACTCCGTCAGGGCAGTCGTGGTGGCGCCGTAGTGGCGTCGCACGTCGTGGAAGCGCACCGAGCGGGTCGGCTTTCTGAGCGGATGGTGGTCGATGACGATGTCCGGCCGGATGTGCGACGGGAGGCTGTTGTTGCCTGTGTGGGGCTGCGTGTCGACGAGGGCGAAGAGGTCGTAGTCGGAGAAGTCGATGTCGGACTTCTTGCGGAGCTCGATCGACAGGCTCTTCAGCATCGAGCGGTTCTCGCCGCGCCCGACGATGCCGCCATAGCCGATGTCGGCCCGGATGCCGGCACGCTCGCGAGCGAGCTTCTGCAGCACCAGAGCGCTGGCGATCGAGTCGGGATCGGGGTTGTCGTGCGTCATGACCAGGAGGCTGCGGCCCTTCCTCATCAGTTCCACCAGACGGTGGAGCCTGCGTGCCTGCTGGCGCCGGGCCCTCCGGACGCGCTGCGAGCGATCGGGGCTCAAGCGCCACCCCCTCGGATCTCGATGACCTCGATGCGGCGGATGCGCCAGAGGTTGCCGGAGTGCTTCACCAGTCCCAGCGTGCCGCGGACGCTCGACTCGGAGAGGAGCGAGAGACTGCGATTCTGGATGCTGAGCCCGACGGTGAACGTGACGCGGGCGGTGCCGTCGCTGACGACGATCTCCCGGCGCTTGGAGCGGATCGAGCGCTCCGGAAACTCGGCGAACGTCCGTTCGAGCAGCAACCGGATCTGGCTCGAGTTGAGGCTTTCCTGGGTGGCGCCCTGGCCCATGAAGGCTGCCTCGTTCTCGTCGAGCGCGGCCATGCAGCCGGCCACGTCTCCGCTCTCAAAGGCCTTGAGGGCCGTATCGATGAGCCGCTCGATCCTTTGCTCGTCGGTGACGACGAACATGGCGATTGCGGCGAAGACCAACAGTCCTCCGCCCAGGACGACGAGCAGGTCGGTCAGGCGAAAACGAGATCCGGAGTGGGGGCCGGAAGCGACCGTGGAACCCATGGGCATTTCCACTCTAGCCCAGGCGGATGGGGCATGACAACGGAGCAGGGGCAGGGTTACGATGGGGTCAGCTCGGGACCTGCCTATCGAAGAGCATCCTACGGCAGGCTCGGGATGACCCTTCGACATGACCGCTGGGCGGTCTGCTCGGGGAGCGGGAGCTCCTGGGGCCCGCGAGGAGGACAGTGGCTTTGGACAACGACGAGGCCGTCGCGAAGCTGGCCGAGCAAGAGCGATTCCTCTACTTCACCAAGGGCACCTACCCGTGCGTGTTCCTGATTCACGTCCAGGAGGGTTTCGCCCGCTTCGAGGTGCGCGACGAGAACAGCCTGAGGGTGCTGATGGAGTACTGCGTCGAGAAGTCCCTGCAGGTGGAGTGGGTGCAGGCGGTGTTGAACGACGAGTTCCACACGCGCGAGTACGCCGACTTTCCCGGCGGCAAGTACATCGCCCATTACCTGGGCGATGGCGTGCTCGACGAGCTGGACGGCGTGCTCGAGGGCGACGACGACTGAGCGGGGCGCCGGACCGGCCGGCATTCGGTGCAGCCGGGCGGGCGCGCCGAGTGGCTCCACTCGAGGTAGGCCAGGCCCAGCGGTGGGTGCATCAAGCAGTTGGCGTGGCGGTAGTTGTCCGGCAGCTTGAGCAGGAGGTGGCCCAGCTCATGGGTCATCAGCGCTGCCAGCGCGTCGACGCGCTCCTGGCCTGCCAGCGGGGGACGGCCGCGCAGCTCGGCCACGCCGGCCTCCGTGGAATCGAGGCAGTAGCTGCTGACCATCGCTGCGCCGCCGTGGGTCCTCGACGGGATGTTCCAGATGGTCACGCCGCCGATGATCCCGCCGCGCAAGAGGGCGTGAAGCGCGGCACCGTCCTGCGGAGCGTAGAGGACGGGGCCGTTGGTGACGAGGAGGTCCCAGCCGTGGCCGGCCCGCATCAGCCGGTCCCACGTGCCCAGGCAGTGAAGCGCCCTCCGGGGGCCGGTCATGGCGTCGTGGCCGAGGGCACGTTGCAATGCGGTGTTTCGAGTCAGGTAGCGCTCGACGACTTGCTCGGCCCACCTTGAAGCCGTGCCGGGCGGCAGGAGCGCGTCGATTCCACGGACGGGAGTGCGCAGCAGGAAGGCCTCGAGGACAGCGCGCATCTTTCGTGTCTCTTGATCGGTTGGGGGCGCGGTCCGGTCGAGCCGCCGGGCCGGCGGCACGTGGCGGTCGAAGGCGGCCTCGGCCCCGACGATTGCTCTGACGACAATCCGCACGTCGAGGTCGAGGAGCTCCCGGGCTCTTTGGGTTGCCGCCTCGGCGGCGCTGGTCGCCTCGGCGGCCGATATGGACGGGAGCCCGGGGAAGCAGAGAACGGCTGTCTCGAGCACCCTGGGGGCCGCGGGCGTCCGTGACGCCAGCAGTAGCAAGAGCGCCAGGGCGATGCGGCAGGCGCTCCCGAGGAGTGCGCGCCGCGTCGCGGCGTGAAGCGGGTCCATCAGCGTGGCCGGTAGCGGGTCTCGACGACCTGACGCACGACCGGGCCTTCGGTCCAGGTCCGGTCGGCGACGACGGCCACGTCGGCGAAGCTGGAGAGCAGCCCTTCCCAGTCGCCGGAGAAGTAGCGCCTCAAATCATCCGAAGGCTCCGTCGAGTTCTTGACAATGCCGGCGAAGGCGGCCCGCAAGGCCGGCAGGTCGACAGAGCGCATCTCCCGCGAAAGTCCTTTCTCGCCGGCGGCCGGGGGGGCGGTCGCGCCTGTGAGCGCGGCCGCAAGCGTGGCGTGCGTGGCCAGCACCACGCGGCCCGGCGCTCGCGCGGCGTGCAGGCCGCGGCCTGAGCCGAATGGGAGCGTGACAGCTGCCATTGCTCCGGTCGACGAAATGGCGATGCCGCCGTGGGAGGCATCTCCCAGAAGCTCAGCGGCGTACCAGTCGCGCGCCGGAGAGGCGAAGGAAGTGAGCGGCGCCGAGGCGGCAGCGGGCCCATAGAAAACGACGGCGCGTGCCGGAACGGCATACGGCTCACGCCCGTCTGGCGCCGGACCGACGACTCGCGCCATCGCCTCGGGGCGCACGCTTGCAATGGCCTCCAGCAGTTCCCGACGGAGGGTCGCGGAGGCGTCTCTGGCGGGGGACGGAGCCTCCAGGATGTCGGCGAGTACTGCGTCCGCGGCGTCCTCCGGAGTGGGTGAGGCGACCAGTCGCCAGCAGGTCAGGCTGGCCGGGAGCCCGGCCGCCAGCAGGGCTAGTGGGAGCTCTGCCGGGGCCGACGCTGGTGCGGTCCGGCCCTCGGACGCGGGGATGAAGACCCTGCGCTCTTCGACGCCGGCCGCGTGGAATCGGGCGATGAGCCCGGCCGCGCCGATCCAGTCGAGCTCCCCGACGTTGCGGTGAATCCAGTAGGTCTGGAAGTAGCCGTCTGCGCAGAGCCTGCCCTGGTCGAGGAAGAGTCTCAGGTCCGCCGGGCCCGGCTCCGTCCGACAGGCTAGCTCGTAGCGCGGGTCGGCAGCCAGCACCTCGACTACCGCCGTCGTGCTCGTCGAACGCAGAGCGCGTTCGAGCAAGTCGACCTTCGAGGAGACCGCCAGGAGGTCACCCGCCTGGGCGAAGGCCAGCTCGAGTGCTCCGTCGGCGCCGGTCTTGGCGAAGTAGGTCAGCGCGGAGTCCTGGCGGCGGTCGAAGGTCTTCTCCAGAGGCCCCAGCAGGGCCGCTGCCTGCTTGGGGGCGGGGAGGCGGCTCAGGTAGAGAATCTCGAGCCGGCCGATGTCGTAGAGGGCCAGCGCTGACTCGCCGCCAGCGATCGCCTCGAAGTTCCGGGCGTTGAAACCGGCGCCCGCGACGGCTTCAAGCTCGGCGAGACGAGCCGAGAGCTTCTGCGCCAGCTTGGTGTTGAGGAAGGACGCATAGCTGGACGTCCTGTACCACGCGGCCATCCGGGGCGACGCGCGAAGCGCTGCCATGAGGGACGCCAGGTCGGCTGCTTCCAGGCAGAGCAGCGGGCGCCCGGGGACCTGGCGGGCCAGCGGCTCCGCGGCGAGGAGCGGCCCGGTAATGCCGAGCATCACGACCCAAAACATCCGAATAGCTCTCAATTCTCGATCCCTTCCGTGAGCACGAGCCGCCTGGCCTCGCGCTCGGCTAGCGCGTTGCCCAGGGCCTCGTCGGCGGCGGCCTTCCCGCGCAGCTTGGCGCGGGCCGGCTCGCCGATGGCAAGCTCTGCGCCGGCACGGAGCAGAGCCGCGGCCCTGCCCCACTGGCCCAGTGCCTCGTAGCAGCCGGCCGCATCCTCGGCGTAGGACGAGGGCTCCGGATAGGGGGCACCTTTGATCCCAGGCAGCTCGCTGGTGACGCTCGAGACGTCGGGTGGCTCGGCGGAGGCGCGCTCGTCCTCGTACGGGTCGTAGTCGGGGCAGCCGGGCGGAGTCCGCGAGGCCAGAGCCAGGTCGGGTCTACGGATGGCGACGAGGGCGCGGAAGAGCGCCAGCGCGGCCTGAGGGTCACCCGTGAGGCGCCACCACTGCTGTAGCGGTGCCCGTGATTCGGCGAAACGTGCGGCAGCCAGCAGATGGAGCCCAAGCTCGCGATGAACTGGGGCGGCGTGGTGAGCGCCGGTCGCCAGCTCCCGCAGCCGGCGTTCGTAGTCTGCGGTGTCGCCCGCAGCCAGCGCCAGGCGGGCGCGGGCGCGCGCGGCCCAGGGCGATGGCGCGGCGCCCCGGGTCTGAGCCTCGCACGCGGCCGCCTCGGCGGCATCGCCTGCGGCGGCCCGGGCGTAGACCGCCAGCGCGTCCTCACGCACGGCCTCCGGGACGCCGGTGCCGAACAGAGCGCCGCGCGCCAGCTCGAGCGCTTCGGAGCGCTTGCCGAGCGCGGCGTAGAGGCGGGCCATTTCCAGCGTGTTCGCCGAATCGGAGGGAGTCCGGGACCTCAGGCGCTCCCTGTGGGCAAGGGCTGCCGAGTGCTGGGCGCCGGCCTCCAGCACCTTCGCGGCCCGTTCGTGGAAGCCTTCGTCGGGCGCGCGGAGCGCCGCCGCGTCGAGCGTGTCGATGGCGCGGGCCGGCTCGTCGAGGCGGATGAGCACTCGCGCCATCTCCAGAGCTGGCTCCGGGCCGGCGTCCGGGGCGGCCAGCGCGGTCTGGTAGTGCTCCCGGCGCAGCCAGTCGGCCCGCACGCGGAGGCCCTCCTGCTCCAGTGCGGCGGCGGCCTCGAGCATCGGCGACTCCTCGGCCTTGCGATCGCGCGTAAGCGTGGAGAGCCACGCCTCCACGGACGGGTCGGCGAGGCTGGATGCAGCGGAGCGCGGGGCCGAACGGGCCAGCACGCGCAGCTTCTCGAGTCCGGCCTCCTGGTGCCGCGGCTCGGCTGCCAGGACGGCGTCCAGCTCGGCCAGCGCCTTCGCGGCGTCGCCGCGCCGGGACAGGAGCGCGGCCAGCTCGAGGCGGCGCGCCGCGACGATCTGTTTGTTCGGAAAAGCGCCGGAGGAGACCGCCGCAACCGCGCGGCGAAGCATCTCCTCGGCGAGCGCCGGCGAGGCGTACTTCTGTGCAGCCAGGAAGGTGAACAGCTCGATCCGCGCCGGGTCGGTCGCGGCAAGCTCCCTCAAAAGAGCATCCAGACCCGTCGACTCCGATGCCGCTTGCAGGGACGCGCACCGGGTGAGCATCGCATCCAGCTCGGAGATCTGGAGCTGGCGGTGACGTGCACGGACGTACTGCGCCAGCGCGTCGCGGGCCTCCGAGGTTTCGCCGGAGGCCTCCATCGAGCGCGCGGTCATGAGTGCCACTTCCCCGGACGTGCCCGGAGAGGCGATGAGCCGCGTCCAGGTTGCGCGGGCCTCGTCCTTCTTCCCGGTCGCCGAGAGCGCACGGGCCATCCCGTCGGCGGCGCGGGAGTGGCCGGGAGACAGCTCGAGGGCGGCCTGGAACCGGACCGTGGCGGCGTCGGCCTTCTTGCGGGTCAGCAACCACTCGCCCAGCTCGAGATGGCGGGCAGCATCGAGCGGATGCTCTTCCACCGTGGCCCAGACAAGGGCGTCGGCCGTCGCGTTGTCGCCACTTGCCAGCGCGTGATCGGCGCGTCTCAGAGCGTAGTGGAACCACGGCGCGCCGACCAGTGTGCGGGTGGCGTCGGGCCGGCGCCCCAGCGCGGTCCGCAGGTCGAGCGGACCGAGCAGCCGGGCGAAGAGGGTCGTCACCTCGGCGCCCCCGCGGCCCGCGTCGAGCAGCGTCAGGAGGCTCTTCGCGTCGCGCCAGACAGGCTCTTTGGGCATCGCCGGGATCGAGGCCAGCGCCTGCTGGTGCATCCCGGCGCGCAGGAACCAGTTGATTCTGAACAGGGTCGGTTCCGCCGAAAGCCGCGCGAACACGGCGCTCGAGTCGGGTGAGCGTCGGACGCTCTCCAGGTACGCGGCCTCGACGGCCGTTCCGTGGTGGAAGGTGGCACCCTCGTATTGGTAGCTGATCAGCTCCTCCAGCGCGGACCGCTCGGCGGCGCGATCGTCTCCCAGCCGTCCGAGAACTGACAGCCTCAGGAGCAACGCGGCGCGCCGTCCGCCGGTCGCCGGAGGCAGGAGCGTCTGACGGATCCACTCGGCTTCGGCCGGTCGGTCCAGCCTCGCGGCCAGCCGCTGGCGCAGCGCTTCTCCCGGGTCGGAGCCAGGGGCGGGGAGCTGGGAAGCGGCCAGCCGCAGGAGCTGGCACTCGAGCTCGAAAAGCCGGGCTGATTCGGCGAACCGGAGAAGGTGCGGGGTGAGCCCGGAATCGCCTTGGGCCGCCGAGAGCGCCAGGGACGCCAGCCGGTCGGCGCCCGGGCCGGTCGCGAATCTGTCGGTGAGCTCGGGCAGCCGAGCGGCAACGAAGCGTTCCACCGATCGGGAGCCGGCCTCCAGGCGCGCTCGCTGCACATGATTGGGGCCGTTGCCGGCGCGGAGCACCTCGAAGGCGCTGCGCACCTCCAGAGCGGCCTCCAGGGCAGCCGCCGGTCCGCTCCAGCGTGCCAGGATCGCCAGGGCATCGCCCATCAGGAATCCTGAGAGCTCGCGAGACTTCCAGGCGCCCCGCTCGCGTTGGAGCGCAGCGCGGGCCTCGTCGACGGCCTCGGTGGCCTGGCCCCAGGCGTCGTAGACGCGTGCGGCGGCAAGGCGAGTGGCCGCGTCCTGCACGCCAAGCGCGACGAAAGCAGCCAGCTCCGCGCGCGCCCGCTGCATGTCGCCGGCCCGCGCGAACATCAAGGCCACCTTCTCCAGCCAGCCCGTGTTGCGGTTGTCGAGCCGGTACAGCGCGCGGAAGTCCTCGGCGGCATCGCTGTAGTTCGCGGCCTCGATGAGCGCCTCGGCGCGGGCCAGGCGCAGCTCGCTTCTGTGAGGTTCGTTGACGATGGCCTTCGCGTACTGGGCTGCCGCCTCGTCGAAACGGCGTCCGCGCGCCATGATGCGCGCCAACACCACGTTGTACCTGTAGTCCTTGTGCGAGCTCTCGGCCGTCTTTGCGTAGTAGGACTCCAGCCTGCGGGAGACGGAGCCGGCGGCGGCCGCGTCGAAGGCCTCCGTCAAAGTCGATTCATCGAGCGGCTCGCGGTTGATCGCCTCGATCCACTGGTCGACGGCTTCGACGTGCCGCCCGAGCTTCGAGAGCCGCCGCGCCAGGTCGGCCCTGAGGCGCAGGGTGCGGGCCTTGCGCTCCGGCGGCTCCAGCTTCGACTTTCGGACGGCCTCGATGGCGCCGGCGTAGAGAGTCGTCAGAGCCGTCGCATCGTTCGACTTCATCGAAAGTGACGCCAGCTCCTCGAACGACGCCGCCTCGAGTGGGTCGTCTTCCAGAATCGCCTCGAAAACCGCTCGGGCCTCGCCTTCCTTGCCGAGCTCCAGCAGACGGCGTCCTAGCCGGCGGCGGAGCTCGCGGCGCCGGTCTCCCCGCGCGATCCGCTCCGCGTCCGCCAGAACAGCGCACTCCTGATCGAACTGGGACGCCCGCTCGTAGAAGGCCGCCAGATCGAGCAACGCCGTCACGGCCTGCGCCGGGCCATCGCCCGCGGCTTCCGATCGGCGTCCCAGCTCGATCCCCTCTTCCAGCACCGATCGGGCTTCGGCCGCGCGGCCTCGCTGCTCGAGCACCGCCGCCAGCCTGAGCCGGTACTCGCGGTCGCCGCCCGAAACCTCCAGCAGCTTCGCCAGCGCTCGCTCGCAGCCCTCGGAGTGGCCCGTCGTCTCGAAGTAGTTGCCGATCGTCTCGAGAAGGTCGATGTCCCGGTAACGGTCCGCAGACTCCAGGTAAAGGCGCGCCTTGCCCGCGGGGTCCTCCAGCAGATCCAGCCACTCGGCCCAGGCCGTGACGAGCCGGGCGTCTGCCGGATGATCGCTTGCCAGCTGCGCGAAGCGCCCTTGGATGGCTGGCTTGAGCTTCCGGGCCCGGGCCAGGTAGACCAGTCTCCTGCGCGCCTCCCAGTCGTAGAGGTCGACCTGCCAGAGCTGCCGGATGTACTCGTCGATCGCCTTTTCGGGCGCGCCTGCCGACTCGTGCACCGCCGCCAGGCGCACAGCGTGGGCGGTCGGCTCGTTGACGGCCTTGCGGCAATCCTCGAGCAGATTCGCGGCGCGGCCGTAGTCGAAGTAGTCCCAGAATACGGTGGCGGCCTGCAGGTAGCGGGCGGGATCGCCCGGGCGGGTCTCGACCAGCTGCGTCCAGGCGGCGGCCGCCCCGTTGGCGTCGCCCGCCTCGATCCGCAGCTCTCCCAACAGCGTCAGCAGTTCAGCGTCCTCCGGGACCAAGCTGAGCGTTCGCTCCACGATCGCGGCCCCCTCGAGTGGCTTGCCGAAGGAGCGCAAGAGCGAGGCTGCGCGGGTCGCCAGCCACCGGTCGCCTGGCGACGCCGCCGATAGCTCTCGATAGACCGGTAGCGCGTCCTCGAACCGGCTTTGCCACATCCGGGCGTCGGCCAGGAACCGGCGGGCCGTCGGATGGACGGGCGAGCGGGCAGCCGACTCCAGCTTGGCCTCGAGCTGGCCTCGGCGCGCCAGGTCCCGGATCCAGCGCCCGGCCAGCGCCGGGTCGCTGAAGTAGTAGCGGGCCATGAGAGCGTCGAGCTCGCGCTCCATGCCTCGCGCCCGGTAGAAGTCCTCCAGCCGGGTGACGAAGTCGAGCTCGTGCGGGTGACGCTCGAGGGCGTCCCGGTAGAGAGCCAGGGCCAGACGGTTGTCGGGACTGTCCGGACCTCGGCCCGACGAGAGCGGGACGAACTCGGCCAGGTAGCTGCCCAGCCGGGGGCCGTCGAAAATGGTGACGACGCGGCGAGCCAGCTTCTCCTGGGCGTCGGCGCGCTTGTGGCGCAGGTACCAGCGCGAGAGCTTGTGATACCAGCCCGGGTCGTCGAACCGCCGGATTGCCTGCTCGTAGACCTTCTGTTCCTCCTCGACGAGTTTGTAGGTAGAGAGGTAGCCGAGGAACTTGCGGTAGAGTGCGGCGTCGGAGGGGCGGCGGCTGAGCTCGGACCAGTAGAGCCTCAGCACGTCCTCGTGGCGGCCGGCGGCGGCCAGGCTCGCGGCCAGGAGGTCGAAGCACTTCCAGTAGGCGTCCCGGGCGGCCTTGCCCGCGCCGGGCGGGCGGGTCAAGAGCTTGCGGTAGATGGCCCACTCGCGCTCGCGGTTGCCCGCAGCGCGGAGCGCGGCAGCCAGGCGGAGCTCCAAGGTAAAGGCTGCGTCGGGCGCAGGCGTTAGCGTGTCGAGCCGGTGCTGGACGGACCGGGCGACCCGATCGTGATACCCGCGGCCCGCCAGATCGTCCATCGAGGAGATGAAGAGCTCCAGCGCCCGGGCGGAGGCTGGGAGCTCGCGGGCCAGCTGCTCGGAGATGGCCAGCAGGGTCGACTTGACGGACCATGACCGGGAAAGGGTGCCGAGCTGCGCCATCCGTGCCTGGGGGTAAGTGGCGTTGAAGGCGAGCGAGAGCAGCCCGGACACGAAGCCCGGATGAGCGTCGACGCGGCCGCGGCTGGCCAGCCCCGACGCCTGGTCCGGGGCCAGCAGTCCAAGCGCCGTGGGCGCGGCCCGCAGGCTGCCGGCAAGATGATACAACGCACCTTCGCGCACCGTTGGCTCTTTCGACTCCAGATGGGCTGCCAGGAACGACCTCGCGGCGTCCGTATGCCGGCCTATCCGGACCAGAAGCTGTCCCAGCGTCACGCGCCCCGCGCCCGAGCGAAGCGCCGGTCCCGCCAGGGCGATCGCCTCGTAGGCATCGTCGGCCCGGTTCTCTGCGGCCAGGATCCAGACCAGGAGCGCCAGGTCAGGCAACGCCAGGCGACGCGATCGCGCAAGCGACTCCAGTCGGCGGCGAGTACCGTCCAGCTCGCGCCGCCCGCGCAAGAGCTCCACCAGATCGTCGAGGACCGTGGCCTCCAGGTCCGCCCCGCCGCCCGGAACCGCCTGCGCCAGGTACGCATCCCGCACCGCTTCGATCTTCCCTTCGCGCAGAAGGACCTCCCGCTTCACGGCCAGGAGCTCCCTGCGCCGCTCCGGGAAGAGCGGCAAGGACCGGTCCACGACTTCGATTGCGTCTGGCGGGTTTGACCGGGCCGCGTGATCCAGGAGCGCCTTGGTCGCCGGCCAGTCCCCCGGGAACGCCGCAGCGCGCTCCTTCAGCAGGGCCGTGGGATCGAACTGTCGGAGCTGGTAGCTCTGCACGACCGAGAGTATGCGGTCGAAAATGGCGCGCTTCGTCTCAGCAGGCGCTTCCGAGAGTGCCGCGCGCAGCGTCAGCACCTCGTCGGCAACCCGCAGCCGAGCGTGCTCCACGTCCGCCAGCGCCAGCTGCAGCGTGGTCCGGTCGGCCTTTGCGTCCGGGGCGGAGAGCCGCGCGGAGAGCCGGGCGCGCGCCTCGTCGAAATCGCCCCGGCCCGCGAGCACCTGGGCCAGCTCGAGCATGGCAGACAGATCGGCCGGTGTCTTCGACAGCCGTTCCTCCAGCAGCCGGACGCGGTCGGCCGGGTCGCGAGGCACGTAGGTCTCGAATTCGTGCAGCTTGTCCAGCCTCCATGCCGTGGAGCCGGGGACCGCCGCGGGTGCGGAGGCCCGGTCCTCGGGGGTGGGGTCTTCGGTCAGTTCCGGCGGCGCCGAAGTCTCCCCGGACTCGCCCGCCGCGCTCTCCTCTGCGCCGGCAGGCTCGGCGGGCTCCTCTTCTTGCTGTGCCCAGGCGGGTGAGAGGCCGGCCAGACAGGCGAAGAGCGCCAGCGCCAGGGGGGCTGCGAATCTCGACCGCAGGCGGCTCGGGGGCGCAGGCTCGCCTGGTCCGGCCAGGGCTCCTCGTCTGGTCGAGGCGGCCCTCATCTCACCACCACCTGCTCCTCGGTGAAGCTGACGTTGTGGGCGAAGTCCTCGGCGGTCAGGCGCAACGGGTAAGTGCCCGGGGCCATCGAGGCGGGAAGCCGCACCAGCGCCGTAGAAGCATGACGCTTCGCGTCATAGTGCAGCTCCACGGGCGGCAGGCCGGGCAACCGGGCCGTGATGCGGCGAGTGTCGCTGTCGGCGTAGGCGACCAGCTCGAGCGTCTCCCCTGCGGCCGGCGGAGGACCTAGCCGGCCCAGCGAGAGCTCGGGCGGGCGGCTGTCGATGACGAAGCTCTTCTCCTCGAGAAACTTGCGGCCGTCGCGGTGCGTGAGTACGAGGGTTGCTCGGTAGACGCCGTCGGCCATCGCGTGGGGCACAAGGAAGCGCGTCTCCCAGAGCCCGGACGCTCCGTCGGGCTCCAGTGCCCGGGTGAGACCGAACGGGAAGATGGCGGCGACGGCTGCGATGTCCTGGGGGGGTTTTACTCGCAGAACCGGGTCGCCCGGCTTGATGACGCGGGGGCGCAAGAGCGCCCTCGGGGCGGCCAGGAAGCTCGTGTACGGGGTGACGAAGCGGTGCTCGCGCGCAAGGGCGATGATCTCCTCGATCCACTCCTCCTGCTCGCCCATGAGGCCGATCTGCTCGAGCAGCCAGTCGACCCGCTCGCGCGCCCAGACCCTTGGCAGGTGCGCATGGGACGAGGAGCTCTCCGGAAGCTCCACCCTGGCCTGGAGCTTGCGTGGACCCGACGGCGACTCGAACGACACCGCCATACCGGTGGAGCCAAGCGGTCCTTTGTAGCGTCCGACGAACCGGTACGACGACCGGTCGTAGGCCAGCCCCGTCCCTGCCGGGTAGACCATCTCGATGTTCTCGGGCACATCGAAGGCCAGCGTCAGGCTCCTCAGCGCGGCCTCGCCCATCCTTCCCAGGAAGGTCGCCAGCGGCGCCCGAATGTCCTCGGTCTCCGAGGCCCAGGTGAACTGCCCCGTGGAGGCCGTGGAGAGGCGCGAAAGCAGCAGCCGGTTGGCGTCGCTGCCGACGCCGAACGCCATCACGCTCGCCCCGATTGGCCCGTTGGCCTTCTCGAAGCCAGCGAGCAGCGCCGCGGCACCGACCGGTGTCGACGTCGCATGACCGTCCGTGACCAGAACCAGAATGCGCCGCGCGCCCTTCGGCGCTGCCGCCAGCGGCCGTAACCCGGCCTCCAGCGCCCGGGCCAGATCCGTTCCGCCCGCAAGCGACATGCCGCGCACCTGTTCGAGCGCAGCGGCCATCGCGGCCTGGGTCGCCGGCAGCAAGCCGCCCGGCAGCTCCCGCACTCGGTCGTTGAAGGTCAGCACGGTAAAGGTGTCCGACGGTCCCAGCCTGGAGAGCACGCCCTCGACGACCGAAAAGGCCCGATCGAGCTTCTGCCACTGCATGGAGAGCGAGCAATCGAGCGCGACCGACACGGCCAGCGCTCCTCCCCGCCGCGACTTTGCGGTTGCTTCCCCGCCGGCGTCCCCTTCGAGGTCGAACAGCGTCTCGGCCTGGAAGTAACCCCGCTCATCCGAGAAGAGCTTTCCGGCCCCGAACGGCGTCAGGTCCCGCCGCACGCGGCCTGGATCCCGATACGTTTGGAAGCGGGTGCGAGTCGCTCCGGGGCGGTACGAGAGCGAGAGCGTGAAGTCGGAGTCGAAGTGGACGTCCCGGCCCGCGAAGTTGCCTTCGTAGACGTGGTTCCCGCCAGAAACCGTGTGGCGCCCAGGGGAGGGGAACGCCAGCCCCTCGGTCTGGAGCCCGGCCAGCTCCTCGGCGGATTCGACCCGGTAAGCCAGGGTCAGCTCTGCTGCGGACAGAGAGCGGTACCGTGCCGGCTTGAGCGGATAGACGAGCTGGGCCTGTCGGCCGGCGACTGCCAGCTCGGCTGTGTACTCGAGCTCGATCCGCTTGGAGCCCCAGGCCGGGATCGGGAAGACCTTCACGCTGAACGTGTTCGTTTCCTCCGCGTGCTCCGACTTCTCCAGCAGTCCAGGGTCCACCTTGTTGGCGGTCAAGGTCTCGTAGTGCATGCGGGCGCGCGCCCGCTCCAGTACCACGCCCGGAATGCGGACGCCGTCCTCCCAGATGGCGAAGTCGGCGAGGCTGGTGCCCGCCGGGAGGAAGAAGACGTACTCGCCCTCGAGGTCGCGGCCGGTGTGGTTGGCAAAGACCTGGCGAGTCCGCACGCGGGCGAAGCGCTCGTCGACCGCAAGCTCGACCGACATCCGTGCCAGCGAGAGGATGGAAGGGTCCGGCGCGCTTGCCAGATTGAGCGGGATCAGGGTCCCCGGGTCGGCCGGGCAGCGAGCTGCCAGTGCGCCGGCCAAGACCAGCGTCGCCAGGAAGCGAAGAGCTTGCATCCCGCCCAGAGGCTATCAGCACTCGCCCGTCGATTCAAGAACAGCAACGGCGCGGGCACCGCACCGTCGTCGCGCTCTCCGTCGCCACTCGCTGGCAGTGCACGTGCCGCCCGCATCCCGGGGATTCTGCGAGTCAGGGCACGGTCGCCGGTGGTTGCGGCGTGCTGCTCAGACCCAACGTGAAGTTCACCGCCTCGCGCCCGCCGTCCAGGGACACGAGATTCGCGCTCCCAGACGAGAAATCAGGCGCCACGGTGGCCGTTCCACTGGCTGCAGACGTTCCTTCGTCGCACGCTCGCGTCAGTTCCCGGACGGAAGTTCTGCAGGCCTCTCGGCGGGGACGAAGACGATGTAGGCTTCCCCATCCTGGATCTTCCAGGCCGGGACTCCAGACTTGTCGAAGTAGACCTCGAACCGGCCATTCGCCCCTACCCGGATCGCGTAAGTACCTCCCGTTCGCGTGAGCAGGCTCGCAACTGTCTCGTCGGTCGGTACGCCCAGCGGGTAGCCGATCAAGTTCAGCCCGGGGTGCAGCTTCTGCTTCAAGCTCTCGCGTCGCCACGGCAGCCCGCGCAGCTTTCTGGTGGCGCGCTGAAGCCTGGGGGGGCGAAGCACGAGCAGACCTCGCCCGGCTTGCGCCACGAACGCCTGGTTCCCAAGTCCCGGAGCATAGAGACCAAATCGCCCGCGGCCGGACTCCGGATCTCGCTCCAGTTGAACAACCACACTCCCGGTCGTCGAGGTCAAGAAATCCGCGGCATCGAACGGGTGGCCGGTCGTCGACGGGTCGACCGGGAGAGACACCATGGCCAGCCCACCCATGGCCGGCAGGTCGCGCTCGATCGACTCCGGAGGCCGGACTCTCAGCCTCACTGGGAATGGCTCGCTCAACCGTTCGCCGTCGCTGGCCAGGAGCGCGAAGACGTAGTTGCGCGTGCCGGCGTCTCGCGTGTCTGGCACGACAAACGTCGTGATCTGGGCGAACGGCTGACTGAGGGTCACGCGGGGACCTTCGATCTGCACCCACGTGTAGCTCAGCGTCTTGTCGGGCTCCAGCGCCCGGGCGCTGGCGCTGCCAACCAGCTCGACGACGTCGCCAGGCCCGAAGGACTCCTCCGCGTCCGCAACGGGCGCAGCTCCCGACTTCGGAGCTGGCACCTGCTTCTTCTTTGCGACGGCCTTCGCTTCCGGTGTACGCCCTTCGACGTCGTCCACGATGACCCGGATCTTCCGGGAGACCTTCACGCCCGTCGGCCGTCCGGTGGAGTCGAACTCGGACACCTCGCAGCGGAACCCCAGCAGGCGGGAGACTGTCGGCTCGAAGCTGACCGCCGAAACAGTCTGGTCCGCCGGAGCGAAGGTGGAGGTCGAGAGCTGCACCGGCGGACCATCCTCCTGTTTCCACGAGAAGGAGAGCAACTGCTTCAGCGGCGGCCGTCCGACATCCGAGTCGTCGACCTCCGCCTTGAGGGTCACGCGCGAGGGGAGCACGACCCGCAAGGTCCTTGGATTCGACGCGCCAGGCTGATCGGACAGATCCTCGCCGGTGGAGCTCGTGCTGGTGGCGCTGGCGACGAGCGAGACCCGTGGCCGCTTGTTGCCGCGCTCGATGGCGAGGAATCCGGTGCGGAAGGGCGGGCTCTGGGCTCCTGCCGGATCGAGCACCACGAGATGGAACTCGTAGGCCCCCGGGGACGTCACGACCAGCCGCGGCGCCGCGACTGTGGTGAGGGCGGTGGTGAGAACACCTGGGCCGGCGAGCTGCATCCATCGGTACGCCAGTCGCCCAGCGTCCTCGCGGTCTTCGTCCACGGAGAAGCGACCGTCCAGGAGGATGTCCGTACCCGTCGTGACCTCGAGGACGGGATCACCCGGCCCCACCGCTTGCCCGGTGGAAGTGACGATGGCAAAGGCCTGCGCGCTTGGAGTCCGGTTCAACCGGTTGATGGTCACGCGGGTCGAAGCGAGCGGGCTCTCCAGCAAGCCGTTGCGCACGGTGAGCCCGAAGACGTAAGTCCCGGGCGGCCCAGGCGCAAAGGTGACCACGGCGCTCGTCGGACTGCTCAAAGAGGTCGGCGCCGGCGCGCTCACGACGACCCACGCATACCGGAGCTCCAGGGGTGGCACGTTCGAGTCGGCGCTCCTGCGTCCGTCTAGCCGCACGACGCCCCTGGCTCCACCCAGTTCGGGATCCACGATCTCCGCCGAGCCGCCGGCCACCGACAGCTGCCGCTCGGGACCGGCATCCGCTCGCGGCCCGAGCGTCCGGCTTCGCCCACGGCGGGAGCCGACTTCGGCCGACGTCAGGGCCACGAGGCCTGGTAGCAGCGCGGCTCCCGCTCGAAGCCCAAAACGCAGCGTTGCCACCGCCCCGTCACCGATTCGAGCGGCGCCCTCGCCTGCATGGGCGGTTAGCCCCAGGAAGCCCGACTGGAAATCGAACTGACGGAGGGACGCGCCCGACAACGCGGTTCCTGTCTGCACTTCCAGCAGCTCGAGGGAGGCCGCGTCGAAGGCCACGGAGGCCAGCACGAAGTCGAGCCCAGGCGAGGATTGGCTCGTGAGCAGCGTGGCCACGATCGAGTCCGGCGCCGTCGTGACACGCATCGCCAGGCGCGCCGCCTCGCCGGCCACGCTGTTGGCGGTCGCCTCCAGCCGGTAGGTTCCCGTGAGGGCAGCGGCTGTGCTGCGCACCACGACGAAGTAGGTACCCGCCAGGACCGGCCGGAACCCGGTGACCCTGGCCAGCGCTCCCGAGACCTTCGAGCCGACGTCGACGGGCACACGACCGTCTCGATCGAGCACCGACAGATCGAGACCGCCGGCCGTCACCGAGGTCGCCGTGATGTCGTAGCTGAGCCCGGCCTTGGCCGCGAGGCGAAAGATGTCGACGTCCCCGGCCGGCTCGATCGCGGCCGTCACCGGCAAGGCTCCGAGATCGTCGGCGGGGCTCACGGTCGCCTCGGGGCGGCCGGGATGATCGTCAGCGGTCGCGCCCGCGCTCGTGTTCGACGCCGAAAGGCTCAAGCGGTACTCGCCAGTACCGGCCCGCGAGAAGTGGCGAATCTGCACGAAGTACGTGCCTCCGATGGTGGGCTGGAAGTCGGCCAGCTTCGACGCAGCGGAGTTTCCGAAGTCGTCGTTGGCGGCCAGAACGGTCGAACCGTCCCGATCGAGCAGCGTCATGAACGAGTCGCGCATGGTTCCGAGCTGCACCTCCAGCGTGTAGCTCTCGGTCGACTTGGCGTCGAAGAAGAAGTAATCGACGTCGCCGGTCGTCTCGATCTCTCCGGCTGCCGAGGCTTCACCGGCCAGGAGAGCATCCCGGGGGGCCAGCGTCAGCTCTGCGGCGTTCGGGTGGTCGTCGGCGATCGGGGCTGGGCCAGCCATGGCAGTGACGGACAGGGCGTAGCGCCCCGCGCCCGAGAACCGGCTGAAGTGGCGGACGCGGACGAAGAAGACGCCGGAGACCGAAGGCGTGAACTCGATCTTCGAGGAACGATCGCCGGGGGCCGCGTCGTCGTTGTCTGCGACCGGCACCGTCGGGGCGGATTCGCTGAAGAGCGCGAGCACGGTATCCGTGATCGTGAGCAGCCGGGTCCGGATCGTCAGCTTCTCGCCGCCCTTGGCTTCGATGACGAAGAAATCGACGTCTCCCGCCTTCTCGATGGCGCCTTCGACCTCGGGACCATCGACGCCGATGAAGTCGCTCGCGGTGACGGAACCCGCGTCGTTGGCATGGTCGTCTCCGGTGGGCGAGACGACGGTGACCACCACTTCGTCTCCCGCGCTCTCCAGTGTGCCGTCCGACACGACGAGGCGGAAGGTGTAGATGCCAGGCGAAGTGGCCACGAAGGAGGGCTGAGGCGCACTGGCATTGTCGAGCTGCACGGTCGGCTCACCGGGTTGAGTCCACTGGAACGACACCTCGCTTCCGTCCGGATCGGAGCTGCGTCGCCCGTCGAGCAAGACGCTGGAGCCCTGAGGTACGGATGCGTCGAGGCCCGCGTTGGCCACCGGAGGCCGGTTGCCGATCCGGATCACCAGGGAGGCCGGCGCGGCGACCGCGAGCCCCGCGAGGTCCTCGCCCCGCACCGTGACGACGTAATCGCCGTTCTGCTCGGCCGTCGGGGAGAGCGCTCGGGAGAAGCCGAAGACCGTGCCCGACCCGATCATCGGCTCATCAATGACCTGGAAGGAGGAATTGGCTCCAGAGATCGATACGACGGGGACCGGGAAGACCGGATCGGCGCACCGGGCGATTGGCGTCGTGGTCCCGCTCACCAGCATCGGCTCGGAGAAGGTGGCCGTGAGCTGCAGCAGATGTCCCGAGGTGACCGGATTCTGCGAGAAGGAGAGGGATACGGCAGGCAGCGTGGAGTCGGCCGTGACGCAGATGAAACCCGCCGCGCCGCCGCCCCCGACGCGCACGCCGTCGACATCCGTGAAGACGACCGAGCCGATACCCAGCTCCAGCCTGGCTCCCTGCGTGGCGCTCGTGGAGACGCGGAACACCAGCTTACCCGCCTCTCCGCTCGGCAGAACTCCCAGGTTCACCGGCGCCACATACACGCGCGCACCGCCGGGAACGAGACCTGTCGTGACGACGGATTTGCCGGCCGCGGCCAGCGCCTTCGCTGGCCGGAACCCGACGAAGGAGAGGTCCGCCGAGGGAAAGGTGACATCGCACTGGAACTCCGTGATGCGCCCGGCCACACGGGCGCCGACGACGAGCGGCACCTCCAGCTCGCCTCCCGGCGCGCCGCGCGCGGTTCCGACTTCCACGACCTCGTCGGCCCCCGTGCCCTGCAAGCCAGGCGGAGCTTCGGTGGGCCGACTGACCACTGCGTTCGCCAGCCGAAGGATGTCAAAGATGTTCACCTTGGCGTCATCCGTCAGATCAGCGCTCAACGTCATCGCCGAGCGCCCCAGCATCACGTTGGCCACGATCCGCCCGTCCCGGACGTCCACGTACCCGTCCGAGTTCAGGTCCTCCCGCGCGGCGGACGGGGCAATCTCGATCGAGCCGTCCAGGAGGGTCGCCTGAACTTCGTTCCCCGCGGTGTCAGAGACAGAGAACCCCGAGCCGACCAGGCCCCGGACCGTTCCCTGCAGGGCTGTCTGGCTCGCTTCGACCTTGAGGAGCAAGATGTTGCCCGACGGCAGCGCGCTGGCGTCCAAGCCGAAGACGACCACGCGCATCCTGCCGGGTGCTTGCAGCGCCGACGCGACCTGGTAGCCCGAGCCCAGGAGCGCGGCGCCTGCGCGAACCCCGGTGATCGATAGGACGGTCGAATCGAACTCGATATCGAGCTGCAATCCCCCGACGGCCGTCCCTGTCACGTTGTCGAACTGGACCGGCACGTCGATGGCGCCTCCGGCCGCCACGGCCCCCCGCCCAAGCGTCACCGTGGGCGCACTGCCGGCCAGGACCGTCACCGAGGCCGTGCTGCCCGCGATGCCGCTCAGGCTGTTCGCAGAGGAATCCGCCGCGTCGATCCGCTCCACCGTCAAGGAGCCAGTTCCTGCGGCGACTCCTTTCACCGTGAGCGTCGCCAGCTCTCCGCCTCCGAACGCCAGGTCATTGGTGCCATGGACGACCAGGTTCATCCCCATGCTCGTGAGCTGCGTCGCAATGGACTTGCCCGCCGCAGACGCGGCGGCGCCGATCACTGCCGAGACACACGTCAACTGCCGGCTTGGCCGAACGCTGAAGCTGAGCGCGCTGAGCGTGGCCGGAGTACCGGGGGGCTGCGAGAGCACGAGCTGGACGGTCCCGGTCGCTCCGCTCTGGACCCGGGCGCCCTCGGGAACGAGGATCGTCGAGGGGGTCACGGCCTGCGGCTCGTTCGTGTGCCGGACGCACGTCATGAAGCCGGTCTTCGCGATGGCTCGATTCAGGAGGTACTGGAGATCGGCGGCCTGCGCTGGAACTCCGTCGACCCGGACATCGAAGCACCCCTGGCCTCCACCGAGACACGCTTGGAAATTGGGCTTGCCGAGCAGTCGATTGATGAGGCGCTGGATGTCGGATGCTGTGGCGGAATTGCTGTCACCGTTGATGTCGAAGCAGGCCGACGGGTCGACCGGCGGCTCGTCGACGAGGACCACGACCCCGTCCGTGATCGCGCCTGCCAGCGAGTTCGAATCCGCGTCGACCACATCCAGCCCGGAGCCCGAAAGAAGCGCCCTGCCAGGACCCGTGCCTGGGAGGACCGGGAAGTCGAGGCTCACGAGGACGCCGTTGGATATCGCCTGCGGGCCGTCGGGGCCACTCAGCATGACTATCACGCTTCCCGTGGTCGTCGCATTGTAGGTAACGGACTTGCCCGCGGCCGCAGCGGCCGCGCCGATGGCGACGGTGGGCTTTCCCAGTTCGGCACCGGGATATCGGATTCGGAACTGGAGCGTTTCCGTCCGCGGTGCGCTCGTGTCTCGCAGCGTCACCGGAATCTTCACCATGCCCCCTCGGAGCGCCACCGCGCTCCCGATCGCCACCGCCAGCGGCGCCGGATCGACCACCGTCAGCATGTACAACTGGGCCGCGGTCCCGCCTGGGCCGGTGGAGACCACCTGGAAGGGAAACGCGCCGGCGGCCGTCGGTGTGCCAGCCAGAACGAGCCGCCCGGGGTCGAAGGAGACTCCGGGTGGTAGCCCGCCCGCGGGACTGATCGATACGGCGACTGGCGCAGTGCCGGTGGCGACGAAACCGGCCGCGTAACTCACCCCGACGATACCCGTGCCCAGGGCGCCTCCGAGAATCGCCACCGACGGGTCCGCATCGACGTCCACGGTGGCCGCCGACGCGGTCAGCCCGGCGAGCGGTTCGGCCGCGGCGTTCGCGCCATCCAGCTCGCTGAGCCCGAGACTGCCCGAGCCGGGAAGGACGGACCGGATACGCACCTGCGCCAGCTCCCCCGCAGCGATTGTCCCGTTGCCGCCCGAGACCACGACGCGGACCAGCCCTGTTGCGGTGATGGAGCTCTGGAGGGACTTTAAGGTCATATTCAGGGCCGCGCCCGCCGAAACCGAGACGACTGTCACGACGGCGCTGGGCGACACGCTGAACGCGAGCGCGCTGACCGACGCGTTGGTGCTGCCTCCCTCGTAGGTCAGCCCCAATGAGACAACCGTCTCGGCCCCCAACTCGAGCGGCACGCTCGTGGGAAAGGCGAGCTGGGCAGACGTTCCAGCCACGGGCTGGCTCGAGTGCAAGCTGCACGTCTGGGCGTCGACCAACGCCAGACTGTGGTTGATCAGGAACTGAAGATCCGCAGCCTGCGCCGGCACGCCGTCGATCCGGGTGTCGAAGCAGTCTTGCGTGCCATCGGCGCACTGCAGGAATCCGCTCCGTCCTCGCATCCGGTTGATCAGGACCTGGATGTCTGAGGCCGAAAAAGTCCCGCTGCCATTGACGTCGAAACAGATCTGGGTGCCCACCTCGCCGTCTCGTGACTTGGCGATGACGACGGCGCCCGAGGAGATCGTGGCCCCCGAAAGGAGGATCGCGTCGGGACCCACCGCGGCCAGCTCCGAGGTGGCCACCGGAATCTGCCCACCCGTGGGCCCACTGGCGAGCACGCTGTAGCGGAGCTGCACGGGGGGGCCGTTGCCCAGGCGCGAGTCGACATCGGGAAGCAAGGCGACGTCGACAACGCCCGTGGCGGCTTCGCGCGCCACTACGGAGTAGCCGGCTTCGAGTGCCAGCCCCGTCAGGTCGGCTCCCTCGAACCGCAGCTTCGCGGAGTCGAACGCGGTGCGGAACTGTACACTGGACACAGGCCCGATGGCTGCGCCAATGAACCCGACAGGCAAGACCGCCACGGCCCCGGAAGCCGCCGAGGCGTCGCCCAGGGCGAAGGCCGGATGGGGGGCCGCCGGCGCGCTCGATCGAAAGACGGAGTTCGCTGGCGGCAGGTTCTGATTCCCGGCGGTATCCCGGGCGCCGGAGACCTCTGCCAGGAAGAGGCCGGAAGTGTTGGGCACCGTGACCATCACCGAGTAGACGCGGCCCGTCACGCGCGTCACCGCCAGAGCGACCGGGGCCGCACCTGCCGCCTGGCCCAGCGGGCCTCGGAGCCGGATCTCGGTGGGCGCGGCCGCAGCGATATCCTCCGAGAAGGTGGCCGTCAGGACCAGAGCCGAGCCGGGCATGATCTGGGCGGTATCGGCAGCCGAGTAGGTAAGCGCGCACGACGGCGGCACGGTGTCTGTGACCACGGAGGTGTCCACGACGTGGTCCAGCCGGCAGAGGCCGAGCGCCAGATCCCCGGTAGTCACGGCGCGACTCGGCGTGGCCGAAGAGACCTCGTTGCCACTCCCGTCGAAGACGGAGAAGCGCAGGATGTCCCCCGTGGCGACTGCCCGGTTTCCCCCGAGATCGAACAGCTCCAGTACGTACAGGCCAGCCTGGGCTCCGGAAGCGGATGGCGTGATGGTCTGGGCCGACCGTTCCGTCGAGCTGTTCCTCACCCGCACCGTGAAGCCGTTCAGACCGCTCCCGCTCGAGTTCTTGACGATGCCGGCTACTGTCAGCAGCGCGGTGGATTCTTGGGCCATCGACGCGCCCGCTGCGGCGAGTGCGAAGAACCAGGGGGCGAGCCCGAGCCGCAGGTGGCGACAGGTCACGGTCCCTCCGGCAAAGTCAACGCTCTCGGGGTGCCGACGGAGACGATGTAGCCTTTCCCGGCCTCGAGCACGGGGTCTGGCGTCAGATTCGGCACGTACGAATCCAACTGCCCGCGGCTACCGGCTGACACGACGCGTGTGACCTTCGAGCTCCCGGTGAGCTCGACGAGACTGCTGGTGGTGAAGCTGGCCGGCACGCCCCTGGGAAAGGCGATGGCCGAGAGGCCTGCCGGCAGAGTGACTGTCAACGCCGAGCGTGGCCAGGGCCGTCCTCGGACAGCGAGGGTGGTCGCGGACTGAGCCATGACGAAGTAGCCTCGGTTCCCTTCGAGAGGGAACGGCACCTCACCGGTCAATCCACGAACCTGAGTCTGTAGCCTGCCGCGTCCATCTGGGCCGGTGACGAAGCGGGCAATGTAGGGAGAGCCGACGTCGGCCGCGAAGTCGGCGGAGTCCCGAGGCGGCTCCGGCTGGATCGGCAAAGCTACGAGGTTCAGGCCGCGGTGCAGCGAGATCAGGGCCTCGATCAACACGGTCAGGGTCGTCGGGGACATGCCCGCGTTGTTCGTCAGGTCCAAGTCGAGCCCGCCCAGCAAGTCGATCGTGGCCGCGACCCGGTAGTTTCCAGCGGTCACGGTGCCAGGGACAATGACCACGCTGGTGGAAACGGCGGACGCAGACGCCGGGAGGAGCGCGCGGTCCGCCCGAGCCAGCACGATGTCTTGGCCGCTCGAAGTCGCCAGCTCCGGACGCAGGCTCAAGACAAGTTGGTGCGGCAACGAGGCGGTCAATCCGCCATTGAAGATCTCCGACTGTATCGCGATCGACTGGCCGACCGAGGCCGATGACGGCGAGACGACATTACGGACCTGCAGGTCCGGCTGCGCCCAGACCGGATCGAGCGAGCCGACGAGCAGCAGGGCCCCAAGGGCTGCACCCCTGTCGCAAGCTCTCCAGGAACGAAGAATGTTCATCCCGAGCATCAGCTCTCTGAAGTCGCTGGTCCATCCGCCCATCCTGGAGCCTAGCAGCCGGCGTTGCGACTGACAAGAGCTGGAATCGTGACCTGGGGGGCCGAGCGCCGTTTCAATTGCTCCGCATTCCGACGTGTGGTATACTCCCGCGTTTCCCCGATCGAGGGAGGCACGGGAGGAGAGGTTGTCTGGTCAGATACGAGCGCTTGCGGTGGCTGTGGCGATGGTCGTGGCCGGGTTGCTGGCGGGCGGGTGCGGTGGGGGCGGTGTGGAGCCCGAGCGGGGGCGGGTGCAACCGGTCGTGTTCTGGCACTCGATGGCGGGGGATCTGGGCAAGACGATGCGCGTGATCATCGAAAAGTTCAACGCGCTGCACCCTCAGACGCCGGTCGAGGCGGTCTACCAGGGCGGCTACGACCTGCTGGCGCAGAAGATCCGGACTTCGGTGGTGGCGGGACAGCCGCCTGTGATGGCGCAGATGTACGAGGCATGGACGGCGTACCTGAATCGCGATCGGGGTCAGGAGGCGATCCTCGACTTGAGGCCGATGCTGGCCGAGCCCGGATTCGACCGGGAAGACGTCTATCCGGTTCTGATGGAAGACGTCACGTTCGACGGTCAGGTGCTGGCGATGCCGTTCAACAAGAGCTTCCCGGTGCTCTACTACAACCGTGATCTGTTTCTCGCGGCGGGGCTCGACCCGGACCGGCCGCCGGCCACGTGGACCGAGTTCGCCGAGTACGGCCGCAAGTTGACGCGGGACACGAACGGCGACGGTCACAACGATATCTGGGGGTGGAGCTTCGCGGTCGACCCGTGGCTCTACCTCTGTATGGTGCTCCAGAACGGAGGGACGTTCCTGAGCGAGGACGGGCGCTCGGCGAACTTCGACCGGCCGCCTGCAGTGGAGGCGCTCGAGTACTGGATCGACGCCTGCAGCGGGCCCAGGCCGTTCGCGTTGCGCTCCACGGAGTTCGAGCCGCAGAACGAGTATGTCGCCGGCAAGGTGGCCATGGTGCTGACGTCGTCGGTCTCCAAGGCGTTCATGAAGCCGATGATCCGCTTCGACATGGGGATGGCTCCGATCCCGCAGGGCGCGCGGCACGCCTCGATCGTGGCGGGCACCAACGTCGGCATCTTCCGCAAGGCCTCGCCCGAGCAGCAGCGGGCAGCCTGGGAGTTCATCCAGTTCTTCAGCGCCACCGAGAACACGACGTTCTGGGCGATCAAGACCAACTACATCCCGGTCCGTCGCTCGGCGACGAAGTCGAAGGTCTGGACCGAGTGGCTGAAGCTCGATCCGACGGCGGGGGTGGCGATCCGCCAGATGGAGTCGGCAACGTTCGAGCCCAGGTTCCCGGAGTGGGTCGACTGCCGCAAGGTGCTGAGCCAGGCGATGACCCAGGCTCTGCAGGAGCGCGGAAACGCCCGGGAGCGGCTGGCGGCCGCGAACAAGGAAATCAACGCGAAGCTCGCGCGGCGTCACGCAGCGCGGTGAGGGCCGGGAGAGGTCCCGGCGATACCACGATGAACCCAGGAAATGACACTCCCACGAAGGACCCGGCGGCCGCCTCGATCGAGCTGGTCGTCCGCGCTATCCGCGAAGGCACCGACTTTCTCGTCACCAGCCACCTACGCCCCGACGGCGACAACCTGGGCGGCGTGACCGCGCTCATCCAGATCCTCCGGCAGCTCGGCAAGCCGTTCCGGGCGGTTAACCGCGGTCCGATCCCGCAGGAGCTGCGGTTCTTGCCGGATATCGATCTCATCGAGCTTGCCGAGGACACGGGAGCGGTCGCGGACACCTGCCTGGTAGTCGACACGCCAACGCTGGCGCGCACCGGGTACGACTGGCGCGCGCGCTGGCCGGCGCGCGTGGTCGTGAACATCGATCACCATCCCGGCAACGAGCTGTACGGGCAAGTGAACTGCGTCGACGTCTCGGCGCCGGCGAGTTGTCACATCCTCTACCGGGTCGCCAAGGCGCTGGGTGTGGAGCTCGATGAACCTCTGGCCACCGCGCTCTTCACGGGGCTCATGACCGACACCGGTTACTTTCGCTACCCGAACACGACTCACGAGACCTTTCGGGTCGCTTCCGAGCTGATCGAGTGCGGCGCGCGCCACGACCGGCTCTACCGGGCTGTCTACGAAGAGCGGCCGCTCGAAGCGATGCGGCTCCTGGGGCTGGCGCTCTCGGAGCTCTCGACCGGCGAGGACGGACGGCTGGCCTGGGTCGAGGTGACGCGCGGGATGCTGCGCCGCTCGGGGGCGGCCGCCGAGGACGTCGCCGCAATCCCCGGGAAGGTGACCACGATTCGCGGCGTCCTCCTGGGCATCACCTTCGAGGAGCGCGGCCCCAAGCAGACGCTCGTGGAGCTGCGGTCGGTCGGGGACATCGACGTCGGCGAGCTGGCGCGCGGCTTCGGCGGCGGTGGCCACAAGAACGCGGCGGGCTGCAACTGGCCAGGGACGCTCTCGGAGATTCGAGACAAGCTGCTGCCGGCCGCGGCGGGGCTCGTAGCCGGCCGGGACGCTCGGTCCCGCTCACAGGCGCTGGCGTGCGGTCCGGGGTGGCCGGTGGCTGCCCTGGCCTGCTGACGCTCTCTCGTCCACGGGCTCTGCTACAATTCCGGCGCGATGAAGCCAGGCGCCTGCCCCGTCTGCAACGCTCCACAGTCGACCGGAGCCGACAAGCTGGGGGAGGTCTTCGCCTGCGGCTCCTGCAAGACCATCCTCAAGGCCTTTATCTCTGGTAGCGGTCACGACGTTCGTCTGAAGTTTCTGCAGGTCGTCTCGAGCGGCTCCAAGTCGCTGCCCGAGCTGATCGATACTCCCGACTTCCGCGCCAAGTACCGCCCCTTCCGCAAGCTGGGCGAGGGCGGGATGGGCGTGGTCCACAAGGCGATCGAAAACGCGACGGGCCGCCGCGTGGCCATCAAGAGCCTGCTCTTCGACGGCCTCCCCGAGCTGACGAAGCGTTTCGAGATGGAGGGGCAGCTGCTGGCGAAGATGGACCATCAGCACATCGTCAAGCTGCTGGAGGTCGGTCACGAGGGTGCCCACCACTACATGGTGTTCGAGCTGGTCGACGGCGTGACGCTCAAGGAGGAGCTGGACAGGAACCTGGTCTTGCCGCCCAAGCGCGCCCTCGAGATAGTCGAACAGGTACTGAAGGGGCTGGATTACGCCCACGGCCTGGGCGTCGTTCACCGCGACATCAAACCCGAGAACGTTCTGCTGACCAAGTTCGGCTACGTCAAGATCGCCGACTTCGGGCTGGCGAAGTCCCACGGCCTCGACATCGAGCCGGACCCCGCGCCCGCAGACGAGAACACGGATACTCCGGTGGATGAACCGAGTCTCTCGAATAGCCACTCCACGCTGGTCGTCTCGGGCATCCACGACATGCCCGCCCGGCCCCAGGTTCGAAAGACCGTCGGCGGCGACTCCAAGCGCACCTTTTCAGGCGCCATCCTGGGCACCCCGTCCTACATGTCCCCCGAGCAGGCCCAGGGCCGGCCCGTCAACCATCAGACGGACCTCTACGCCACCGGGATCATGCTCTGGGAGCTCCTGGCGGGCCGCTATCTGTACAAGGGCAACGATATCCAGGAGATTCTCCAGAAGCAGATCAACGACATCCCTCCGCCCGTCAGCAAGGCCAACTCCAAGGTCCCCGCCTTCCTCGACGACCTCGTCGCCCGAGCCATCGCCAAGTCGATGATGGACCGGTTCCAGACCGCCCGCGATTTCGGTATCGCGGTCAGCAAGGCGATCAAGCGGCTCGAGGACGTCTCGCTCAGCCGCGTTGCCGTCCCGCCGCCAGGTACGAGCCCGCAGTCCGCGCGCCTGCCGCGCGCGGCCTCGCGCAGCGGCATGCGCTCGGCCACGGCCCGTCCCTCGGCTCCGTGGCTGCAGATCGGCCTGGCCATCGCCAGCGTCCTGCTGGTCGCTCTTGCGGTGTTCGTCTACGCGAAGAGGTTTTAGGCTCGAGGGGTGAGGCTCGAGGGATCAGTCGTCAGGCTTCAGGCGTGGCGGATCAGGGTCAGGCGTCCCGGGGAAAGCGGGCGGCAGGTACTCGCGCGGCTGGGGGCGAGGGCGCCAGTAAACAAAAGGCCGCTGGCCGAAGCGATGGCGCTCCGGCCTGCGGCCTCCAGCCTACAGTCTCCCTACTCCTCGTCCGTCGTCGTCGAGGAAGAGCCGCTCGAAGCGCCGGGCTTCAGCGCCTTGAGCTCGCCGACGACATGCAGCTTGCGCTCCAGCTCGGGCTTCTCCGAGGGCGGCAAGTCTGGGCGAGTGAGGCGGCCGCGGATCTTGTCCTCGAGGTCGGCCAGCAGGCCCAGCATCGGCTGCCCGTTCTTCTTCTCGCGCAGGAAGCCTTCCAGCCGGTCGAAGAAGGCGTTGGGGACGCCCAGGCCAGCGTCGAGAACGGTCACGAGCAGCATCGGCCGGAGCTCTCCGTCTGCCTTGACGCGCAACGCCACGGCTTCGGTGAGCTCCTTGATGCGCAGGCGGCGCTCCAGCGCGTTCATCTCGATGGAGTCGGCGCTCTTCTGGAACTTCTCGAGAGCGGCGGACTTCTCCTGGAGGCTGGCGCCGATCTGGAAGCCGGCGCGCAGCATCTCGCCGTAGGTGTCGGTGTCACGGCCCGCGCTGGCGCGGCGGTAGTCGTCGGAGGCGTGGTAGAGATCCAGCTCTCCGACGCGCATCAGCGTGTAGGCGTGGTCGCCTTCCTGGCCCAGCAGGCTGCGCAACTTCTCGCGGTCGAGGCTGCCCAGGATCTGGTCGATCTGGGCCAGGTAGCTGCCCAGGTCGAAGCCGCCGAGCTCGCCGACGTTTCCGCTGGCCAGCTTGACCAGGCCCTTGAGCGAGTCGTCACGCACGCCGCTGGCGACGATGCCGGCGCGATCCGCGCTGTACTCCTTGGCCTGGTCGAGCAGCGCCAGGTTCGCTTCCTGCGTGGCGTTGATCTCGATCTCGGCCGCCGACTTCACGACGCGCTGCGTCAGGTCGAGGCCGACGGCCTTCGGCAGGTCGCCCGCGCCGAAGAGCGCGTTGAGCTTCATCTTCTTCTTGGCCAGCCCTTCCTCGGCGCCCGCCTTGGGGGCGTCCGGAAGGATCGTCTTCTTCTTGCCGAAGACGTCCGGAAGCGCCGCGTACTTCTTGGCGTAGAGCTGCACGGCGACGGCCGTGCGGATGTGGCCGGACTTCACGTGGCCCATCTCGTGGGCCAGCACGTATCGCAGCTCGCCCGGGCTCAACGCCTTGATGATGCCGCTGTAGAGCGCCACGCCGTAGTCGTTGACGTCGCTGCTCCAGGTGTAGGCGTTCATGTCAGCGCTGTTCATGACGTAGATGCGGAACTTGCGCGGCATGGCGAGCCGGTCGGCGTTCTCGCATGCGACCTTGTAGATCTCGGGGAACTGCTTCTCGCTGACCAGCACGCCCTTCAGCAGATGCTGGGCGTGGTAGGTCTCGTTGATGTCCTTGAGGATCTGCTCGACCTCGGGCATCAGATCGATGACTTTCTGGTCCTTCATCAGCTCCGCAACTACCGTCCGCTCGTAGGGATGGCGGAAGTCGCCGAGCTCAATCTTCTCGAAGAGCGCGGCGTACTGCTGGGCGAAGGCCGCGAAGTCGCTGGCGGTCTTCTCGGTGACGGGCGCCGCGGGCGCGGCCGGGAGCGTGGGCAGGGCGACGGTCAAGGCCGCCGCCAGGGCCAGGGCAAGTGTCCGGTTCATCATGGGCCTCACTTTGTTCGAAAGCTTGTCGGATTCGTTCGAGTTCGATTCGAGGGATGGTCCCGCGCCGCTCACCGGGCCGGCACCGGGATGTCCATGTTCTTCAGGTATCGCTTCACGATGAAGAACGGGATGCGCTTCAGGAAGCCGCTGTACTTCTCGTAGTACGAGTCGAACAGCTCGCCCAGCTTGGCTGCGTCCTTCCCGGCGCCGCGCACCTGCTCGGCGGCCAGAGCGGCCTCGCCTCGGACCGGCGCGGCGTACTCGATCAACCCCGCGGCGTGATCGGCGCCAAGCTGGCCAACCAGCGAGATGAACGTCTCTCGCAACAGCGGCCGCAGGTCGCTCACCGTGCCGAAGAAGCTCTCCTTGTCACCCGACTCGGCCTCTTCCTTGAGGCGGACCAGCGGCCTGGACAGCGCCGCGGCCAGGTCGACCGGCTCGGCCCACCCGGCGGTCCGGCGCGACTTGCGGCCGGCAGTCGGCGCGAGCGCGGACAGCTCTTTGACCGTCGCCAGGCGAGCCTCCGCCAGCGTGCGCGCCTCCGGTGTCAGGTCCGGGCGCGCAATGTAGTACGCCAGCTTTTCGCCGAGCTTCGCCAGCAATCCCGCCAGCGGCCGGCCGTCGTCCTTGCGGCGGACGAACCCCGCCAGCGCGTCGAACGGCGCATTGGGGCCGGTCAGCCCGGTCGTAATGACGTGGACCGCCAGTAGCTCTTCCAGTTCGCCCGCCGGTGCCACGCGTGCCGTGACGAGCTTCTCGAGCGAGCCCTTCAGCGACTCGCGCACCAGCGACTCCAGCCGGGCGTTCTTTGGATCCTTGTCGAACGCCTCGAGCCGCGACCGGAAATCGGCCAGCTCCGAGGAGAGCTCGTGGAAGGCCGCCAGCCCGCTCTGGAACGGATCGGCGATCCGCCCCGAGGCAACTTGGTAGTCTCCCGAATCGGCGAAGTCCGATAGCTCGCGGACGCGCGTGATCGTGTAGGGCTGGAATCCCTGCTGCCCCAGGACCTCCTGCAGGCGGGCAGCGTCGATCGCGGCGCCCGTGGTCCGGGCCTGCTTCAGGAACTCTTCGATGTCGACCTTGCCGGTGCCCTCGAGGTCGCCTGAGGCCAGCTTCGCCAGCGCGGAGTACGCGGCGTTCGGATTGCCGCACGCCACGAGGCCGGCCCTGTCTGCGGTGAACTCGCTGATGCGCGAGGGCTCGGGAGCGCGTTCGAACAGCAGGCGCAGGGCGCCGTTCATGCCCGGCGCCTTTTCAGGCTTGTCCTCCGGGTAGAGGCGCGGCAGCTTGTTGCTCTTCGACTGGTAGGCCCACATCAGGCCGGAGTAAAAGCGGTGGTTCGCCTTCACGTGGCCCATCTCCCGGCCGATCGCGAAGGCCAGCTCCGGCTCCGTCAGCGCCTTCACGAGACCCGAGTTGAGCCGGATGGTGAAGTCGGAGAAGCTGTTGCCGTAGTGGTCGTGCCTTACGAACCCGAAGACGTCCGTCTGCATCTGCGGATCGTTGAGGATGAACAGCTTGTAGTTGGCGCCCAGCCCGAGCGTCGCCGCCGCGCGTTTGGCGACCGCGTGAACGGACGGGTACTGGTTCGGTCCGACCTGGACCGCATTCAACATGTAGAAGCGGTCCTTCTCCTCGACCTGCTTCACCTGGTCCTTCTTCACCTGGTCGACCAGGTCCCGGATACCCGGATTCTCCTCCATCAGCGTCTTGACGATCTGGCGCTCGGCCGGGTGCCGGAAGTCGCTGGCGTCCAGCACCGGCAGCATCGGCCCATGACGGGCTCTGAGCGCCGCAAGGCTATCGCCCAGCGACGGCTGCGCCGCGTCGGTCGAATAGGCTGGACAGAGAGCCACTGACAGGAAAACGGGAAGCAGCAGAGCCGCCCCACTCTGGATTCGGGAAAGCAAAATGAGCCTCCTTCTCGCGGTCGGACCGGAGTCTACGTACACCTACCGGCCCGCGCAGAGCAAGGTTGCAGGCTGGGAACCAGTAGTGAGTAGTCAGTAGCGAGTAGTGAGTAGCGAGTAGCGAGTTGGGGGCGCGCTGCATCCGGGCGGCAGGCCGGGATGCGTCCGGTGGCTGGCGGCGATTGGCCCGGCTTGGGGCCGTTCCGGCCAGAGGATGGGGGCTCAGCGCGCGGGCGAGACCGAGGGCCAGGTGCCTCGGATGCGGCCGCGGTGAAAGAGGACGCGTCCGGCGGCGAGGTCGGCGGCCAGTTCGTCGGCGTCCCCACGGTAGGGCATCCCCGAAGCTGTGAGAACCGCCTGGCCCGCCTCGGCAGCTGGCAGCCCGCGGATCAGCCGTTCCGCGTGAGCGAGAATCTCGTGCCAGCGTGCTCCGAGAACCCGCGCATCCGGCGCCGGTCCGTCCCATGCCAGATCCTCGAGCTCGGCCTGGGAGTACCGGCCTCGGCGGCGGGCCTCCTCGAGCAGGGAGGCCGGACCGAAGCCGGGGTCTTTCCCGCAGGCAGCCCACATCAGGAAGCCCATCGGCTGCAGGCGGTCGTGAGATTCGATGGCGTCGACCCAGTCTCGAGGTTCGAGCCTGCCGACGAGGGCCAGCACCTTGTTCGTGGCCAGGTCGAAGGGGTGCAGGACTAGACCGAACGTGTCGTCTTCGACCAATGGGAGGAACCGGTAAGAGCTGTCACGGACCCACTGGACCAGGAGGCGCTCCGAGGCGCCGCGAGAGACCAAGGCCTCCACGAAAGATGGCGCCTCGCGAAGGACCTCGACTCGCAGTCCGCTCGATTCCAGCAGGGCCCGGTCGCGGGGCCAGCAGTCGGCGAGGGCGCGACTCGTATCGTGGGACTGGAAGAGGTCGAGATCTCGGGAGATTCGCCTGCCCGAAAGCAACTCGTTCAACGCCACGGCGCCGGCAACGTAGCTTTCGCCACTTTGCCGGCGGTTGGCGGCGATTAACCGGCAGAGCTCTCGCTGGAAGTTCGTGAGAACCATCGGCGCAGCTCCCCCGCCCGGACGAACGCGTCCCGATTGCCGTAGCGCTCGATGTAGGACAGTGCCCGCAGTGCCTGCTCCCTGTCGGCCGGCATGAAATCCGGCGCCAGAAACCAGAGGCAGGCGTCCCGGTAGAGGCCGACGAGCTGCCGGACGCCTTCCATCGCGGCGGCCTCGGACTCGAAAGCGTCGCCGGGACCAGCGCCGCGGGTCAGGTGCGGACCATTGGTGAGCGAATCCACCGATCGCAAGGATACTCTGCTGCCGCAATTCAGGCCAGGATTGCCATGTAGGGAGAGCGTCCCTGGGTCGCGAGGAGCGGCAACCCGAAGCAAAGCCGCGAAGACGCAGAAACGCAACGCTGACCCGCGCAGACTGGAGATCTCCGCGACTCTGCACCTTGGCGTCCGGGCGCTGGCTCTCTTGCTTCACCGGCCGCAATGACGCGGCTTCGCAGGTTTCAGAGACTTTCCCCGGTCCGGAGGTCCCCCCATTCCGGCCCATTCGACAGCCGCACCGCGAGAGCGTCGCTCCAGTGAACAAGATAGTCGTTGACCTTGCGGCCCCTCGATGGTATCCTAAGTCACCTGCTGTGGGAGCGGTCCCGCAAACAGGCCCCGATCCCGAGGGTGTGGCGCACAGTGATCAAGGCGCCCAGTATCGGAAGGTCGCCCTTCGCTGCACCTCAGCCTCAAGTGACTGCCAGATTCCCGTCAGCTCTCCGGAGCGGACGGGTTTTCTGTTTTGGGCCTGGCAGGCCGTGTCTGCGCCCTATGGCGACGAGCCACCGTACGAGGCGTGATCGGACGTGCCGGCAAGTGGTACAACCTCGGCATGTCGAATGAACACGACCGGACTGAGCTTCCGGCGCCGGCCGTCGAAGTCGAGGGGCCGTACCGTACCAGCTCACTCGAGTCTCCGCCTCGAGAGCTCGGGAGCGGCGCTGCCCCGTCACGCTGCGCGGATCTGCAGCGGGTGCGGGGCGTCCTCGAACGCTATCTCGGCGGACATCCGCAGGAGCGCGAGGAGCTCCTGCAGCTCATCCGGTTTCTGGACGCGGCCTCGGACTGGCGCGAGGCCATCTCGAGAAAGAACCCGGCCGGGCATCTGACCGCGAGCGCCATGGTGGTGAGGCGCTCCGACCGGCGGGCCGTGCTCGTGCGCCATGCGGCGCTGGGCAAGCTGCTGCAGCCCGGCGGACATATCGAGCCCGAGGATTCGAGCACGCTCGCGGCGGCCCTTCGCGAAGCCGAGGAGGAGACACCGCTGCGCGGGTTCGAGGTCGTGCCCACGGACGCCGATCCGCTGATCCCGATCGATATCGATTGCCACTTCATTCCGGCCAATCCGGCGAAGGGCGAAGGCCCGCACTTTCACTTCGATCTCAGGTACGTGCTGCTCTTCGACGGCGAAGTCGAGGGCGATTTCGTGCTCCGCCCCTTGCCCGATTTCGCCGGTGCCGGCGATCTCGAGCGACTGGCCGTCAAGACCGCGCGGCTCCTCGGAAGCGGCTAGGTGAGGGGAGGGGGGCGATGCCCGCACAGGGGCCCCTCCCTGCCTTCGGCTCTCACCACCCGTCCCCGGCACGCAACTTGCCCCATCGCCATGACGGTATTAAGGAATGGCATGGCCCTTTCCAGGAGCCATCGCCTTTCTCGCCGTCTCCCTGCATGCACCGAATTGTCCGGCTGACCGCCCCCCTGATCGCGTTGCTGTGCGCCACCCTGCCGGCCACGGCTCAGGTCCTGACGTTCGAGGACGACGTCCGGCCGCTCCTGGCGGCCAATTGCACGGCCTGCCACAACACCAACAGCCCCGCCGGCAGCTATGCGCTCGATAGCTTCGCCGGGGCGCTGCGGCCTGGCAAAGACTCGACGCCGAACGTCATCCCGGGCTTCGACGCCGACAGCCTCCTCGTCACACGCTTGGCCGCAGATCTGGACACCCCCTCCAAGCTGCACCCCGACTCCTCGACCAGCGGCGCCTTCCAGCCCTCCCTCACCATGATCGACACGCTGAGGCGCTGGATCGTTTTCGACAACGCCCGGCAGTTCCGCCAGACCCTCTACGGCGATCGCCTCCCCGTTACGAGCTCCCCGGCACCCGCCATCGCACCAGCGCTGGGCCCCGCACCGGCCGGCAAGAACTGCGGCCAGTGCCATAGCCCCGCCGGCTCCAACCAGGGCAACTACGACACGACCACCTACGAGGGTCTGTTCGGAAACGGCCTCGACAATGTTCCGAACGTGCTCCCCGGCATCCGCGAGAGCCGCCTGGTATCGCGCCTGCAACAGGACCTCGACGCCAATCCTTCCGACCCGCGCCATAACGGCCTGGCCATCGACACGGCGCTGGTCGACCGCCTGCGCGACTGGATCGCCAACGACCGGGCGCGCTTCTTCCGCTCCCAGACGTTCAACTCCGATATCAGCATCCTCTTCAGCACCCCGCCCGGAGGGACCGGCTGCAACCAAGCGTGCCACATCAGCGGCAACGCTTCCGCAGGCCGCTACGACCTCACGAACTACAACAACCTCTTCGGGCTGGGCAGTGACAACTCCATCCCCAATGTCATCGTCGGCGACAAGACCAGCAAGCTGATCACCCGCCTGCAGGAGGACCTGGCCGCCAACCGCAAGCACCCCGACGACATCACGGCGGGCGCCGTCACGCTCACGCCCGAGTACGTCGATCGGATCGCCAGCTGGATCCTCTCGGACGCGGCCCGCCAGGACACGAACAATGTTCCCAGGGCCAACGCCGGGTTGGACCTCACGGGGCGCGCAGGCATCTCCAGCAGCTTCCTCGGGGCAGGAACCGACGTTGATCCGCGGGACGTGCTCTTCTTCAACTGGATCCTCGATCGCCGGCCTGGCGGTTCCGTTACGAGTTTCACCAACCCGGGCCGCCCCAGCTTCAACTTCCGCCCGGACGTCAACGGCAGCTATCAGTTCACGATGCAAGTCAACGACGGCACCGATGCGCACCTCGATAGCGTGAAGTTCGAGGTCGCGCCAAACCGGCAGCCCGTAGCCGTCGCCGGTCCGGATCAATCGACGCTGCCGGGCAGCATCGTGACGCTGGACGGACGTGGTTCCAGCGACCCGGACGGCGACACGCTGACCTTCACGTGGACTTTCCTTTCGGTCCCCGTTGGCTCCAACATCAACAACGGCAGCCTTCTCAACCCCAGGACTGCCAATCCGGGCTTCACGCCCGACGTCGCCGGTACCTACATCGTCACGCTGACGGTCTCCGACGGCCAGATCGCGGCCACGGATCGAGTCGAGATCGTCGCCCGGGGGACCAATACGACCCCCGTGGCCAACGCCGGCCCCCCCAGGCGCTCGCGCCGCAAGGCCGCCGTGATGGTCGACGGCAGGGCCTCTCGAGATTCGGACGGCGAGCCGCTGACCTACACGTGGAGCTTCTTGAGCGTTCCGGCAGGCAGCGCCGTGGCCAACACCTCACTCGATCCGAACCCCAACGCGGTGACGCCCAGCTTTACCCCCGATCTGGGCGGCAACTACCTCCTGAGCCTGGTGGTCTCCGACGGCACCCTCGCCTCGGCGCCGGCGACGGTAAACGTCACGGCGGCGCTGAACAAGATCCCGATCGCCGTGGCCGAGGCCAATGGCAACGCCGATCCATTCCTGGCTGGAAAGGCGCACCTGGGCACCAACAGCATCGTGCTCGACGCCGCCAAGTCGACCGACGGCGATCAGGACATGCTCACGTACACCTGGACTCTGCGCGGCGTGCCGGCAGGCAGCAGGACGACCACCGGAGACATCACGCGCAATGGCAACTCACTGGCCGTCACGGCCAATCTCACGCCGGACGTGGCCGGAGCCTACAGCTTCGGACTGGTGGTCAACGACGGGCTCGACAACTCGGCCTCGGCGTTCGCCACCGTGGAGGTGCAGCCCAACTTCGTTCCAACGGCCAACGCGGGCCCGGATCGGGGCGGAGTGACCAACACGGGCGTGACGCTGAATGCCTCGCGCAGCCGCGACTTCGAAAGCGACACGCTGACCTATATCTGGACGCTCGTCAGCGCGCCCAACGGGGCCGCGATCGGCGCTGCTGGAGAGAAGCAGCGCGGCCCCTCGCCCACGTTTGCCTTCACGCCAGACAAGCCAGGCAACTACCAGTTCACCCTCATCGTCAACGACAGCGCTGGCGGAACCGACGTCGCTCGAAACTCCACGCCCGACACGATCAACGTCAACGTCCACGACGCGGCCAACAACGCGCCGACCGCCGCGGCAGGGGCCAACCAGTCCATCCCGTTAGGCGCCACGGTCACGCTCAATGGTGCGGGCACGGACCCGAACAACGATCCCATCAGCTATGCATGGACCCTGTCCCAGAAGCCTCCCGCCAGTCTGCTCGGCGATTCCAGCCTCTCTCCCGATCGGTTTCAGGCGAAGCCGACGTTCAAGCCGGACGCCGCTGGTGACTTCCGCTGGCGCCTCACGGTCAACGACGGGATCGCCGACAGCGCCAACGTGGCGGAGGTGACCATCTCGGTCACGAACACCGTCCCGCGAGCCGTTCCCGGGCCGCCCCAAGCCAACTTCCAGCTCTTCCTGACACCGCCGGCCCAGCTGGTCACGCTCGACGGCACGGCCAGCGTCGATCCCGAGAACCAGCCTCTTTCCTACACCTGGGCGCTCGTCGCCAAGCCCGTCGGCAGCGCGCTCACCAACCCGAGCATCCAGCCCAACGGGAACCAGCAGTCCGGGGCCGCTGCGTTCACGCCTGACCGCAAGGGCCTCTACTCCATCAGCCTGGTCGTCAACGACGGCGTGCACGACAGCGCACCGGCCGGCACCTCCATCACCGTCGGAAACGCCCCCCCCGCCGGAGCCGCGACTACACTGGTGACGACCAACATCGGCAACAACGTGCCGTTGCTGGCGTCCGGCTTCGACCCGGATGTGGAGGACAAGCTCACCTACCACTGGTCGGTGGTGGGCGTGCCTCCGGGCAGCTCCATCAGCGATACGCGGCTGTCGACGAACGACACGACCGGCGCCGCTCGAAACAGCTTCATCCCGGACCTGGCGGGCATCTACCTGTTCCGCGTGCAAGTGTTCGACGGAGCCATCCGCTCGGCCCCGGTGACCGTGCGCGTCACCGTGGTCAATACGCCTCCGCGGGCGTCGGCAGTCGTCGTGACCGCGCCGCCCGTCCACGCGCTCGACGAGGTCAAGCTCGACGGTTCCGGCACGCGAGACGACGAGACGACCGACATCAACAAGCTCGCGTTCAACTGGTTCTTCATCAAGGTGCCGCAGTCGAGCTCCGTCACCAACGCCAACTTCTCGGGCCGCACCTCCATCGCGCCGCGCTTCAGTCCCGATCGCAAGGGGCTGTACACCGTCGGACTCCTCGTCAGTGACGGGTTCTTGACGTCCACGACGGCCACCGCTGACGTCAACGTGGTCAACAGCGCGCCGCAAGCCAACGCCGGTCCCGATCAGCAGGTCCGCTTCGGCACCACGGTGCAGCTCGACGGGCGGGGCAGCCTCGACGTCAACGCCGAGGACGTGCTGCTCCATACATGGTCGATCGTCAGCTCGCCACCAGCCGATCCGGTCACAACGGGGCGATTCGCTCCGAACGGCACGACGCTGTCTTCGAGACCGTTCTTCACGCCGAGAGCGGAGGGCCGCTACGAGATCCAGCTCGTGGTCAACGACGGCGTCGAGAGCAGCGCTCCCGACAAGATGGTCTTGCAGGTGAGCAACCAGTCGCCTGTCGCCAACGCGGGGCTCGACAATCCGGCCGCCAAGGTGCGCAACCGCGTTCAGCTCGACGGCACCGGCAGCTCCGATCCCGATGGCAACGTGCTGACCTACAGCTGGAGCTTCGCGTCGCTTCCCGCCAGCGGCGGCAGCACCCTCACCCAGGCTTCGCTCTCGCCCAACAACTCCACGACCGCCTCGAAACCCTCCTTCGTCCCGGATGTGGCAGGCACGTATCGCGTGCAGCTCATCGTCTCCGACGGCCTCGAGACCGCGGGGCCCGACGAGGTCGTCATCACAGCCTCGAACACGGCGCCGACCGCCAAGGCCGGCGACGACCAGCTCGAGGCGTTGCAGGGCCGCGACCTGAGGCTCGACGGCTCCAACTCGACGGATGAGGAGACTCCGAATGCGCTCAGGTACTCGTGGGACTTCACGATGCGTCCACCGCAAAGCGCCGTGACCAGCGCCAGCCTGACGCCCTCTTCCACCTCGCCCACGCCGAGCTTCCGCGCCGATCGTCGCGGCGATTACCAGCTCACGCTTACGGTCTCCGACGGGCTGCTGACCGGACAGGACAGCGTCCTCTTCCGCGTCATCAACTCGCGCCCCACGGCCAACGCCGGCTCCGATATCACCACCGGCGCAGGAGTCGTCACTGCGCTCGACGGCTCCGCCAGCAAGGACCCCGACGCCGAAGACCGGCTCACCTACCAGTGGTCGCTGCTCAAGAAACCGACGGCGAGCCAGGTCACCACCGGCTCGCTCGACATCAATAACTCCACACTCGCGGCGCGCCCACGCTTCCGGCCCGACCAGTCCGGCTCGTACGAATGGCGGCTAGTCGTCGTCGACGATTTGCCCGTGCCGGCCACGTCCTCGCCCGACACCGTGACGATCTCGGTCGTCAACTCGATTCCGGTGGCCGTGCCGCGCGTGACGCCCGCCACCCTGCGCGCGCCCGACCGCTTCCAGTGCGACGGCAGCGGCAGCACGGACAACGAGACTCCGGGCTCGCTCACCTATGTCTGGTCCTTCCTGAGCGCCCCGCCAGGCAGCCGCCTCGACAACTCCAGCTTCGAGACCACTCGCACGCTCGTCAACCCGAGCTTCAAGCCGGACCGCAAGGGCACCTACCAGGTCGAGCTCCTCGTCAACGACGGGCTGAAGGATAGCCTGCCGCAGAGCGTCTCCGTGGCCGTGCAGAACACGACCCCCACGGCGGCGGCTGGCAGTTCGATCACCACGGTGTTCGGGCGCACGATCCGCCTCGCCGGCGGCGCGTTCGATGCCGACGAGGAGGACCGCCCGCGGCTCGTCTACAGCTGGAGATTCGCTTCCCAGCCCCCCGTCGCCGGAAGCACGCTCACCACCTCCGCCTTCTCGACCAACGACACCACCGCTGCGGCCTCGCCCACCTTCACGCCCGATCGCGACGGCGTCTATCGCATCCGGCTCACCGTCACGGACGGCGAAGCCACCAGCACCGCCGACGAGGTCGTCGTCACCGTCACCAACACCGCTCCCACGGCCTCCACCGCCAGCACCGCCTCGAGCCAGCAGAACCCCATCACGCTCGACGGAACCGGCAGCTCCGATCCCGATGAAAACGCGGTGACCTACCGCTGGACCTTCGCCTCGGTCCCGCCGGTCTCCGGCAGCACCCTGACCAACGCGGCCATCTCCCCCAACAACTCGCGCGCCGCCAGGATCGCCCGCTTCACCGCAGACAAGAAGGGGCTGTACGTCGTGCAGCTCACCGTCAACGACGGCCTCGTCGACTCGACCCGCGTCACCACCTCGGTCACGGTCGTGAACTCGCCGCCCGTTGCCAACGCCGGCGACGACTTTGGCTCGTCGATCAAGTTTCCGGTCACGCTCGACGGCACGCGCTCCAGCGATCCGAATCCGGATGATCGCGCCGGACTCGTCTACCGGTGGGGGCTTGTCGGACCGACCGGGAGCGCGGTCAGTACGGCCTCCATACTCGTCAACAACAGCACGGCCGCCTCACGTACCAGCTTCAAGCCGGACGTGTCGGGTGCCTACACGGCCACCCTGACGCTCTCCGACTCCGAGAGCGCCGTCAGCACCCCGGACGCGGTGGTCATCACCGTCACGAACCAGCGGCCGATCGCACGCGCCGGCGCCGACCAGTCGGGCCGTACGGTGCAGGTCGGAATCCAGATGGACGGTGGCCTCTCGAGCGACATCGAGGGCAGCGCCCTCAGCTACAGCTGGAGCTTCGCCTCGTTACCCGCGTCCGCCGGGAGCACGTTGACGTCCCTGGCCTTCCAGCCCAACGGCACCGCCGATGCGGCCCGACCCAACTGGAAGGCCGACCGCAAGGGCACCTACACCGTCACGCTCGTGGTCAACGATGGGCTCAGCGATTCCCTGCCGGACACCGCGACTGTCCAGGTCATCAACTCCCCGCCGCTCGCCAATGCCGGTAACGACATCACGGCGCGCTTCGGCAACTCCGTCAATCTCGACGGTCGCCGGTCTCGCGATCCCAACTTCGAAGACAACGCTACGATGGTCTACAACTGGAGCGTCGTCTCGGTCCCCTCCGGGAGCCGCATCGACTCCGGCGATCTGTCGCCCAACAATGGTGCAGCTGCCGCTCGGCCCGGCTTCCGGCCCGACGTGCCCGGCCTCTACACCTTCTCTCTGACGGTGCGCGACGCCGAGGACGTCTCCAGCTCCGCCGATCAGGTCGTGGTCCGGGTCGAGAACCTGGCGCCCGTGGCGCTGGCCAGCCCCGATCGGGTGACGACGGCGGACGCGCCCGTCGCGCTGAGCGGGGCTGCTTCCAGCGATCCGGAGGGATTGACGCTGACGTTCCTCTGGTCCTTCCTGGCCGTTCCTTCGGGAAGCGGCATGGGCTCCTCCTCCTTCGAGCCGTCGGCGACTGCCGTGACGCCGACGTTCCGGCCGGATCGCAAGGGCGCCTACCGTGTGCGGCTGACGGTGAGCGACAGCGCGCTCTCGGCAACCACGCAGGTCAACATCACGATCCTGAACTCGGCCCCGGTGGCCTTGGCCGGCGGCGCCAGGACCGCAAGCATTGCCAGGGCCGTGGTGCTCAGCGGATCGGCGACGGACCCCAACCTGGAGGACTCGCTGGTCTACCGCTGGACGCTGCTGGAGGCTCCCCAGCGCAGCACCGTCACCCGGAACTCGCTGTCCATCAACGACTCCACTGGCGCCGCGCGCCCCTCCTTCCGCCCCGACATGCGGGGCGACTATAGGTGGAGACTGGAGGTCAGTGATGGCCAGCTCACGAGCGCCCTGACGCCACAGTCCGATACCACCATCACGGTGGGGGATCAGCGGCCCGTCGCATCGGCTGGGCCTGCCGTGAGCGCTTTCTCCGGCAATCTGGTCACGCTCGACGGTAGCGCCAGCAAGGACGAGGAGACGCAGGGCGGGAACCTGACCTACACGTGGTCCATCGTTTCGAGACCAGCAGGCAGCGCCCTGACGTCGACTGCCATCGTCCCCAATGGAGCGACGGGTGCCAACGGAGGGGCCAGGCCGCAGCTGCGGCCCGACCGCAAGGGGCGGTTCTCGATCGCGCTCTCGGTGTTCGACGGCTCGAGCCAGGGGACCAGCGCTACGACGGTCGAGGTGCTCAACTCGCCTCCTGTCGCCGACGCCGGGCCCAACAAGGTCGGACGGCCGCGCGACCCGAACCCGGGTGCGCCGAGCAACGCCGTGCGACTCGATGGGGGGCAATCCAGCGATCCGGACCCCGAGGACCGCACGAGACTTGTCTACACTTGGGCCTTCGCCAACAAGCCCGGCGCTTCCCAGCTCCCCGACTCGGCACTGTCGCCGAACCGGTCGTCGGCCGCGGCGCAAACGTCATTCTCGCCGGATGTCGCGGGGCAGTACACGCTTTCGCTGATCGTGACGGACCCTGACAACGTGTCGAGCGTCCTCGACACGGTGAGAGTCGTCGTGACGAACGGGGACCCGCCACCCATTTCCGAGCCAGCGCCGGTCACCGAGACGAAGCCGCTCGGAAAGGCCGTGCGGCTCGATGGCTCCGCCAGCAGCGACCCGAATGGCGGCAGCGTGAGTTTCAGCTGGAGTTTCAATTCGGTGCCCCGGCACAGCAAGGCGACGATCTCGAATGCGTCGAGTGCCTTGGCAGCCTTCACGCCGGACGTGAATGGGACGTACGTCATCAGTCTCACAGTGAGCGACGGCCTGAGCTCGGATACGTCGCTCGTGAGCGTGACGGCCGAGGCGACGAGCGACCTGCCTCCCAAGGCCGACGCCGGGGCCGATCAGGCCGGGACGGTCGGTGCGACGATTGTGCTGGACGGCGCTGACAGTTTCGATCCCAACGGCAATCCCGTCGTCTATACGTGGGCCCAGGTGAGCGGCCCGGCGGCGGCGCTGAACGACCCGACCTCGGCGCGCCCCAGCTTCCGGCCGTCGACGGGCGGCACCTACACGTTCCAGCTGCAGGTCGGAGACGGGCGCGCGACGAGTGCGGCGGACCTGGTCAGCGTCTCGGTCAGTGGAGCCGGAGGCTCCAGTGGAGGAACCGGCACCGGTGGGACGGGCGGCTCGAGCGGGCTGCTGGTGAGCGCTGGCGGGTCACTGACCGGCCAGGTCGGCAACCGGGTGACGCTGCGCGGCACGATCGGCGGCAGCCTGAATGGCACGGCGTCCATCCTCTGGCAGTACGTGAACGGCCCGGTGCCGACCGTGGCGCTGGAGGGCGGGTCGACCCTGGTGGCCAGCTTCCTGCCATCGAAGCCAGGCAACTACAACTTCAGGCTGACCGTCTCGGACGGTCTCTCGACCGCGCAGGACGCCGCCGCCATCCGCGTCAACGCCAGCGGCCTTTCAGGCTCGTCCGGGGTGCTCGACGCCGGCGGCGGCACCGGTGGCGGCTGTCATCTGGCCCGCGGCGCCGCCGCCAGCTCCCTGCCCGACCTGATTGTTCTCCTCGCCGGACTCGCGCCCCTCGTCCTGCGGCGCCGCCGCAGCAGCCTTCAGGAGTCAGGCGTCAGGAGTCAGGCTTCAGGAGTCAGGGATCAGGCTTCAGGAGTCAGGCTTCAGGAGTCAGGAGTCAGATCAAGAGGCTGATTTCTACTCCCTGCTCCCTGATCCCTGAAGCCTGCTCCCTGATCCCTGAAGCCTGATCCCTGAAGCCTGATCCCTGAAGCCTCAAGCCTATCTTCCCTGTGACGGATAGACCCTGAACTCCAGCGGGGGGCCGTGGAGCTTGACGAGATCGCGCAGCTTGAGGGGGCCGCTCCTGGGGATCTGGGCGGCGAGCTTGAGGAAGACTTCCTGAAGCGCCAAGGTGTCGTCGAGCGCGCGGTGGGCCTTGGCGGCGGTGATCCCGTACTTCTTCTTGAGGTAATCCATGTTGTGGGGGCCCGGGCCGCGTTCGAGCGCGCGCGAGAGCTTCAGCGTGTCGAGAATCGCATTGGCGGGGCACTTCTCGCCCATCTTCTCGAGCTTATGGGCCAGGAAGGAGAGATCGAACTCGGCGTTGTGCGCGACCAGGATGGCCTCGCCGAAGGTCTTGCGGAGCGCCGGGTAGATCTCCTCGAACTCCGGGGCGCCCTCGACCATCTCGCGGCCGATGCCGGTGATCCGGGTGATCTCAGCCGGGATGGCGGCCACGGGCTTGCCGAAGAGAGTCGCCGGCTGCTCCGGGTCTATCGGCTTGACGAAGGACGAAAACCGCGCGGTTTCCTTGCCGCCCCGGAACTCCACGGCGGCGACTTCGATGATGTGGCACCGGGCATACTCCAGGCCTGTGGTCTCGATGTCGAAGAAGACGAGCGGCAGCTCGTCGAGCGGTCGGTCCAGCTGCGAATCGGCGAACACTGTCGGACTCCCTTCCGCGCGAGCACCAGCGCCGCGCGAAGCCCATGACGTATCCCACTGCCGGCGGCGAGTCAAGGATGCTGGTGCCGCCGGCGAATTCCTGATAAAGTATGCATCTCCCCGGACGCCGGGAGAGACGCCATGGACCCGCGACTGATACGAAACTTCAGCATCATCGCCCACATCGATCACGGCAAGAGCACGCTTGCCGATCGAGTGCTCGAGCTGACCGGCACGCTCACCGAGCGCGAGATGGGCGATCGCCAGCAGATCCTCGACAGCATCGATCTGGAGCGCGAGCGCGGCATCACCATCAAGGCCAAGGCGGTCCGGACGCTCTTCCAATCGGCCTCGGGAGAGACCTACCAGTTCAACCTCATCGACACCCCAGGCCACGTCGACTTCACCTACGAGGTCTCGCGCTCGCTCGCGGCCTGCGAAGGGGCGATCCTGGTGGTCGACGCTGTCCAAGGGGTCGAGGCGCAGACCATCGCCAACGTCTACCTGGCCGTCGAAAACAACCTCGAGATCATCCCGGCCATCAACAAGATCGACCTGCCGAGCGCCCAACCCGACGAGGTCAAGCGCCAGATCCAGGACGTGGTCGGCATCGACGCGCACCAGTGCCTGCTCATCAGCGCCAAGGACGGCCGCGGCGTCTCCGAGCTGCTCGAGGCCGTCGTCGAGCGCATCCCGCCTCCCAAGACCGACCCGGCCCGGCCACTGCGTGCGCTGCTCATCGATTCGCACTACGACTCCTACCAGGGCGTCATTTGCTACCTGCGCGTCGTCGACGGCTCCATCAAGAAGGGCGCCGAGGTCCAGCTGATGTCCACCGGCAAGCGTTACGAGGTGACCTCGCTCGGCATCTTCACCCCGAAGATGGTGGAGATCGACCAGCTCAGCGCCGGCGAAGTCGGCTTCATGGCCGCCGCCATCAAGGACATCCGTGAGGCTCGCATCGGCGATACAGTCACGCTCGCCCGCCACGGCGCCACCGACCCCCTGCCCGGCTACAAGGAGGCGCAACCCGTCGTCTACTGCGGGATGTTCACGGTCGACAACGCCGACTTCGAGAACCTGCGCGAGGCCCTGGGCAAGCTCCGGCTCAACGACGCCAGCTTCACCTACGAGCCCGACAACTCCGTCGCCCTGGGCTTCGGCTTCCGCTGCGGCTTCCTCGGTCTGCTGCACATGGAGATTATCCAGGAGCGGCTGGAGCGGGAGTACGACCTGAGCCTCATCACCACGGCGCCGTCGGTGCTCTACCGGGTCGAGCTCGCCGACGCTAGCTTCATCGACGTCGACAACCCGACCAAGCTGCCGCCGGCCGGCAAGTACGCCGCCATCCACGAGCCGTACGTGGAGATGAAGATCTATTTCCCGAGCGAGTTCACGGGCGTCGTGATGGACCTGGTCCGCGACAAGCGGGGCGAGTTCCTCGACATGGCCTACATCGGTGCCAACCGCGTCGCCGGCACCTACGTGCTGCCGTTCGCCGACATCATCACCGACTTCTACGACAAGCTCAAGAGCCGCACGCGGGGCTATGCCTCGATGGAGTACCACTTCACCGGCTACAAGGCAGCCAACCTCGTCAAGCTCGACATCGCTGTCGCCGGCGACGTGGTCGACGCGCTCTCCTGCATCGTCCCTGAAGAGAAGGCCTACACCCGCGGCCGGGACCTGACCGCCAAGCTCAAGGAGGTCATCCCCAGACAGCTCTTCGAGGTGCCGATCCAGGCGATGGTGGGCAGCCGGGCGATTGCGCGCGTCAACATCAAGGCCAACCGCAAGAACGTGCTGGCCAAGTGCTACGGCGGCGACATCACCCGGAAGCGCAAGCTGCTCGAGAAGCAGAAGGCCGGCAAGCGCCGCATGAAACAGGTGGGGAACGTGGAGATCCCCCAAGAGGCGTTCATGGCGATCCTCTCAATCGACTGAGGGGGTTGGGGCCCGCGAGAAGGAGGAGCGCAGATCGCCGCCGACGGATCGGATAACGGCCCGATGGACTGGGGTCTGGCGCGCCGTCAGCTCAATGACGCCCTGCGGCGCATGGCCGAGGAGGCGCACGGCCGGGCGGCCGTGGAGAAGTTCGTCCAGGAGCGGCTGGAAGAGTCGCTCTCCGGGTGGCTGGAGCAGTGGCTGGGCGGCAAGCCCGGCAGGGGCAAGCGCACCTCCGCCCTGACCGCCGCCGAGCAAGTAGCGCGGTTGCTCAAGCCGCGCGTCCAGGAGCCGTCCCTCCTCATCGGCGCCGGCACAGGCGCGATGGCTGCTGCGCTCGGAGTCGGTAGCGCCATCGAGTCGGAGGCCTGGCGGCTCCAGGTCGCGCGTGCCGCATTCCCCGGACTGGCGATCGCCTCCGGCGACTTCTTCCAGACCGAGGGGCGCTGGCGGACAATCGTGGCCGTTGACTACTTGCGATCCCTGGCGCGCACCGACGGATACGGACAGCTCAGGGACTTCTTCCCGGCGGTAGCCTCCAGGTTGACCGAGGACGGCAGGCTGTTGCTTTCGGACCTGCAGGCCTACCAGGACGACTGCGTGGCCCAGCTTGCGGCGCTCGAGTTCGAAATCGAGGAGATCGTGGCCGTCCCCGCCAGCGATCGCATGGTGCTCATCGCCCAGAAGTAGCCGCTCTCGGCACGCCGCTTGCGGCGTTCGGGGGCGTCTCAGAGGACGAATCGTTGTATGCTCGACACCGAGCAACGCTCCCTTCCCGGAGCGCTGCGGGGCGGTCCGCGCCAGCGGCGGCGACGCCCGATCGGGGTGATTGAAAGATGCTCAGATCTCCGTTCCTTCCGGCGGTGCTCTTCGCGCTCCTGACGGCGACCACCGTGCGCGCCGAGCCGCCGCCCGGACCGATCTTCGAATGCCGCCTGAAGGGCATGCTGACCGCCTACTCGTCGGACTTTCTGACCCGGGCCATCGCCGACGCGCGGGCCGCCGGCGCGCAGGCGTTGTTGGTAACGCTGGATACGCCCGGCGGCCTCCTGGAGCCGACCAAACAGATGGTGCAGTCGATCCTCAACGCGCCCATGCCGGTCGTCGTCTACGTGTCGCCGGCAGGCTCCTCGGCCAGCTCGGCAGGCACGTTCGTCACGATCGCCGCCCACGTGGCCGCGATGGCCCCCGGCACCAACATCGGCGCGGCGCATCCGGTCACCGTCCTGCCGACGGGCGAGAGCGACCACGTGAAGACGATGATGGAGAAGGTGACCAACGACACCGTCGCTTACGTGAAGAGCATCGCCGGTTACCGTGGCCGTGACGTGGCTGCCCTGGAGCGGACCGTCCGCGAGAGCGTCTCCTTCACGGCGCGCGAGGCGCTGGAGAAGAAGATCGTAGACCTCGTGGCGGAGAACCGCACGGAGCTCTTGAGGGCCCTCGAAGGGCGCACCTTCGAGCTGGCCGGCGGCGGCAAGGTGACGCTGAGGACCGGCGGCGCGGCCGTGGTTCAGCTCGAGATGACGGCCCGGGAGCGGCTCTTCAACGTGGTCGCCGACCCGAACATCGCCTACCTCTTGCTGATCCTGGGCCTCATCGGAATCGTCTTCGAGATCACCCACCCGGGGACCGGACTGCCGGGAGTAGCCGGCGTGCTCTGCATGGGCTGCGCGGTGATCGCCTTCAAGGCGTTGCCCCTTTCCATGACCGGCTTGCTGATGGTGCTTTTCGGCATCGCCTTCCTGGTGGTCGAAGCGCTCTCTCCGACGCACGGCGTGCTCGGACTGGGCGGGCTGGCAAGTCTGGCCATCGGCTCCTATCTCCTCTTCGACGCGCCGGCCAGCATGCGCGTCGGCTGGGAGTACATCGGCTCCGTCGTCGGGACCGCGGCCTTCGTTTTTCTGTTCCTGATGTCGCGCGTCGTGGCCGATCTGCGAAGGCCTGTCGTCTCGGGACGCGAAGGCATGATCGGCCAGCTCGCCCTGGCACGAGAGGACTTCATGGACGAGGGTTCGGTCGCCGTCGAAGGCGAGGTCTGGCGGGCCCTCAACAAGTCGCAGCACAAGATCGTCCAGGGCGATCGGGTGCGCATCCTGGCCCTGGAGGACGGCCGGCTCCACGTGGGGCGGGTCGAGTGATCGGGCGCCTCGTCTGGCGGTCCCGGCAAGTCGTGAAAGAGGGATGAAGTCATGGAAGTCATGGGAATCACCGGGTTTCTACTGCTCGTCTTCTTCCTCAGCGCCATTCGCATCGTCAACGAGTACGAGCGCGCCGTCGTCTTCACGCTCGGCCGGTTCGCGGGCGTCAAGGGTCCGGGCCTGTTCCTGGTCTGGCCCGTGATCCAGACGATGGTGCGGGTCGACCTGCGCGTCGTGACGCTCGACGTGCCGGCGCAGGACGTCATCACGCGGGACAACGTTCCCGTGAAGGTGAACGCCGTCTGCTACTTCCGCGTGATGGACCCGGAGAAGTCCGTGATCAAGGTGGCCAACTTCCTCGTCGCCACTTCGCAGATCGCCCAGACCACGCTGCGCAGCGTGCTGGGCGAGTCGGAGCTCGACGAGCTCTTGTCGCACCGCGAGAAGATCAACGCCAAGCTGCGCGAGATCATCGACGCGCAGACCGATCCCTGGGGCGTGAAGGTGAGTCTGGTCGAGATGAAGGACGTCCTCTTGCCCGAGAGCATGCAGCGCGCCATGGCCAAGCAGGCCGAGGCCGAGCGGGAGCGTCGCGCCAAGGTCATCGCCGCCGAGGGCGAGCTGCAAGCCAGCGAGAAGCTGGAGGCCGCCGCCGCCCAGCTTTCCAAGACCCCCAGCGCCATCCAGCTGCGCTACCTGCAGACCCTGGTCGAGATCGCCAGCGAGAACAACTCGACCACCATCTTCCCGCTACCGATCGACTTGCTGAGCATGTACTTCAACAAGAAGTGAGGCTTGAGGCTTCAGGACTCAGGCTTCAGGACTCAGGCTTCAGGACTCA
>JACPRK010000183.1 GCA_016190005.1 Candidatus Wallbacteria bacterium
AGGTAGCAGAGAACAGGAATTCGGGAATCGAACGGACAGGTTCAGTTTTCCGTTGCCTGTTCCCGGTCCCCGGTTCCCTGTTCCCTGTTTGTTTTTCCCCGACGCGCTCCTAGGGCGCGCCCCACGTCCGGCTTGTGCCCTCCTCGATGCCGATGGTAGGATGCCAGCCGCACGCCGCGCAGGCGGCGGAACTCCACCCGGCCCCGTAGCTCAGGGGATAGAGCAGCGGTTTCCTAAACCGTTGGTCGCACGTTCGATTCGTGTCGGGGCCGCCAATCGATTGCCACGCCCGGGCGTCGGCCATGCCGCGCCCGGGCACGACCACCTCGAGGCCACGCCCCTCGCAGGCGGCCCCCAAGGAGTGCGCATGCTCTCGAGATCGACGCCCGCCGCCCTGCTCGCGGCCCTCTGGCTCACCACCGTCCCGGCGACCGCCTTGGAGGGATTCTCGCCGGCCGTATCCAGGCGCCTCGATGCGCTCCTGGCCGGCCCACCCGGAACGGCCGTGTTCGACGCAGACCACACCCTCTGGGTGGACGACGTGGGCGAAGGCTTTTTCGAATGGCTGGTCCGCACGGGCAGACTCCCCCGGGTCGGCGGCACCGAGAATCCGTTCGAGGAGTACGTGCGCATCGAGAAATCCGACAAGCTTCGGGCCTACGGCATGGCAGTCACGCGCATGGCCGGGCTCGCGGAAAGCGACGTGACCCGGTGGGCCGCCAGCTACTTCCGGGTCGTCTTCGCGCGGCGGGTCTACGCGGCCCAGCGAAACCTGATCCGCGCGCTCCAGGGGAAGGGCTGGGACGTCTGGATCGTCAGCGCCTCCAACCGCTGGATTGTCCAGGCAGGAGCCCCCTACCTGGGGGTGGCGCCCTCCCGCGTCGTCGGCATCGACCTGGTCGTCAGGGACGGCGTGCTCACCTCGGAGCTGGCCTACCCGGTCACGTGGGGCCTCGGGAAGGTGGCCGCCATCGAGCGCTTCATCGGCGCACGACCGGACTTCGCTTCCGGCGACAGCCGCGGCGACCTGGAGATGATGGAGCAGGCCCGCCGCCTGGCGCTGCTGGTGGTGTATCCGAAGAAGTCCTCGCAGGCCGGGATGCGGGCCACGGCGCGCAGGCGAGGCTGGCTCACCCAACGGCTCCCCTGAGTCTTGGACGCTCTCGCAAGGGGCTCCGGGCGCACGTCAGCGGCCGGGCCGCGCTCGCCCGGGCGTCAGGGCGATGAGTGAGCCGCGGGAAGCGTCTCCGACTCGATGACGGCGCTGTGCAGCAGCGACTCCGAACGCGCCTGCACGTTGTGGCAAACGGCGCTCCAGCTGTTGGCGTTGTGCCAGCGCATCGTCACATGCATCACTCCTGCCCTGTGGAACCAGGCCTCGACCTCTTCGCGGCTCAAGTAATAGGCGATCGGGGCCGTGAGATGATCGACGATGATGTGGTGGATCTCGTTGAAGTTGAACTGGCTGATGTAGAGCAGATAGTCCTTGTAGAAAAGGTATCTGGCCAGCGCGGGAGCCAGACTGTCCAAGGGCTGGTAGACGAGCTGGAGCATAGCGTGGAGCAGAATCGCCAGTGGCACGCTCAACCAGTAGAGAAGCTCCAGCGAGATGCGGCTCGTGAAGAACCGGATCGGATTCACGAAGTAGATGATCCAGCCGTTGTTCTCACGCCCGTAAACCCAGGTGCTGATGCTCCCCCCCGCCCGGACCATGGAGAGCGCGATGCGGAAGCCTTGCTCCGGAGCGGGCAAGTGGTGCAGCACACCGATGCTGAAGACGTAGTCGAACGTCGCCGGCCGCAGCGGCAAAGCGTAGATGTCCGTCTGGATGATGTGCACGTTGCTCAGGTGGCGCGTGTTGCGATAGGCCACGTCGACCGCCGAGCTCACATCGATGCCAACCACTTCGCGGGCCCCGAACCGGCTCGAGAGGTAGGAGTGGCGGCCCTTTCCACAGCCGAAATCGAGGACGACCTTGTCGCGGAAAAACTGTTCGTCGAGCGAGTGGAATCGGATCCAGTCCAGAAACTGGTTGCGGTAGGCCTCCTTGAGGCTGCCGAATCGCTCCCAGGAACCGCCGAAGTTGATCGCAGACTGCTGCGTCTCGCCGCGGAGTTGCGGCGGCAGAATCCTCGGCACGCCAGCCGTCACCGGGTAGCGAGCGGAGCAGCCGGTGCACGCGAGCTCCCCCTCGAGGATCTCGTCCTCCTCACGTACGTGCTCCTCCAACCGGAAGGCTTGCCGGCAGACCGGGCAACAAAGAAAATCAAGGACCCTCTTGCGCATGTGTTTTGGCCCGCCAACCGGGGGCTGAACTCAGCCTAGGGTAGCGACCCGCCGGCTGTCAAGCCGGGGTAACGAGCCAGCACCACCGCCGCCGCAAGTCCCGTCAGCACCAGCAGCGACCCCAGCAGCAGATCGCGTTGCCAGCGAGTCAGATACCCCACTTCCAGGGTTGGCGCGCCCGCGGGAACGACCACGCGCACCCGGCCACGGTCGTCCCTGTCGACCAGCAGTTCGCGACCCGCCGCCCAGGCGCGGGTATGCGCGCGCGCCAGCACGTTCACGACGACGGCACCGCCCTGGGTACGCCGCGAGAGATCGACCGAAACGCCCGCGCCGTGCATGCGGACCGGCAGCGCCAGCTGAGGTTGGCCGCTGACGAAGGCCGCGGGATCTGCACCCGGCAGCTCCCAGAGAGCTACCCGCCCCTGCCGGGCCACTTCGCGCACGTGGGGGCGAAGCGCCTGGCTCATCCGCTCGACGTCCGCCCGGGGAGAGTTCACCCAGTCCAGCACCGCCTGCCGGGTGAGATCGACCACCCCCGGCGGGTCATGGACGATCACCCAGCGCACTCCGTAGGCCCTCGCTGCCGCGACCGTGTCGGTCCGCAACGCCGCGTGCGCTTGCTGGAACTCGGGCGTCTGTCGCACCAGCGGGTCGTAACCGAACAGGGCGCACCGCCCGTAGGCCGTCGGAATCCCACCCAGCCACGCCCACGGGGCGTCGCGCTGAACATCGCATTGCTCGGCGAGAGTCAGGATTCGAAACCCGTCGGCTTCTCCCGGAACCGGCCGGGCGAAAGCCTCCGCACGGGGTCCGAGAACGGGGTACGGCTTGGCGAAGTAACTGCGCAAGACCGGACGCGCAATCGCGCAGTGGTAAAGCATCGCCAGTGCCGTCACAGCTGCGAGCGCCGTGCGCGCCCCGCGACGCCCGCCGCCCAGCACCCGCTCCAGGCCCAGGGCGCCGGAAAGCGGGATCAGCATCGTCACGAAGAGCAAGAACTTGAAGGGCTCCCGGAACTTGCCGACGATCGGCAACGCCGACATCCATTGCCAGATGAGCCCCTCCCTGCCGAGCGCGCACAGCAGCGCCAGCCCGCCGGCCAGGAGCCAGACGTTTGCCGCTACGAACCTGCGCGGCCGTTTCAGCACTCCCAAGGAGGCTCCGGCCAACACGACCAGCAACAGTCCGGGCGCCGAGACGAAGGTCCCGCAGTAGTAGTACTGCCCCATCCTCTCGCGGTGCGTGTTTCCCCAGTTGTTGGGATGACGCGCCTCGACGACGGGATACGGCAAGACGAGCGCGTGCAACCCTACGAGGATTCCCCGGCCCGTGCCGCCCTTTCGGATCAGGTCCGAGGCGACGCCCATCTGCGGGATGAGCAACGGCGCCGCAATGCCCGTCGTGAGGAGCGCCGCCGGAACCAGGAGCAGTAGGGAGCGCTTCTCGAGGTTCCCGCAGACAAAGTGCAGGGCCAGGACCAGACCGCACAGGATCACCGCGTAGAGCCAGAACTGCACATTGCCGGCGTGGAACGCCAGACCGGCCATGCAGCCGGCGCTCACGGCCCACCGTATGCCCGCCCCGCCGGCGACGAACCGCACCGTCGCCAGCGCCATCAGCGGATAGTAAAATGCAGCCGGAGTGACGGACAACCACGAGCGCCCGCTGATGAGCACGTAGCCGGAGAGGGCGTGGGACACGGCTGCCGCGGCCGAGAGGTGCGGGCCGACTCCCACGGCCCGGGCGAGCCAATAGGCGGCGAAGAAGGCCGCAATCACGTGCGCGCAACAGAACACGTCGAGCGTCCAGTACTCGTTGCCCAGGACGGTGCGCGCCAGCCACCAGCTCGCCAGCACCGGAGGATACGTCAGCGCGTAATTGCCATTGTCGAAGAGGGGCGCTCCGAGAAGGATGTGCGGATTCAACGACGGCCAGCGTCCCTCCAGCAGAGTCCGGCCGGCCAGGGAGATGCTCGGCATGAACTGGACGAAGTTGTCGTCCTGGAGGAAATAGAAGGGCTCGTTCCACTCGAGGATTGCCAGCCCCGCGCAGACGGTCGCCAGCCCCGCAGCAAGCCACGGACGATCCCGGACGGGCTCTCGCGAAGTGGCCGGCTCTCCGAGGCCGAAGGCCGCGGCCAGGACCGGTCGCGTTACCGGGTGAGACCAGAGTAGGCGGGCCGTCAGGCTGAGCACGAAAAACACCGTGGCCAAGAGCAGCGGCCAGAGCAGCAGCCCCCCGGCCGGAGTCCCCCAGGCAGGCCAGTTCAGGACCAGCCGTTGCGGCGCCAGCGCCTGCTCCGTTCCAAGCGCGGGCGGGCTCTCGAGAACCTCGCGGACGGAGTTCCTCGGTCGCCACGCGGCCAGCGCCTCACCCGCCCATCGCCAGCTTCTCTCACCCACCGACACCTCGACGGACTCGATGGCGCCGACGGCACTGGCGGGTCCCTCGAGTCGAATTCGCCGGACCCACCCTCCCGAGGACCACTCCGACGCACCACCCGCGCGGCGCATTGCGCGCTCCCCTCCCCCGGGCCCCACGGCGATCGCCTCCACCCCTTCCAGCCCACGGCCCGCCTGCGCCCGCACCCGCACCGCCACGGCCGGCGCAAGCTCCTCGTCCAGCGCGTAAACCGCCAGCAGCTCCGAGGCGATCGCAACGATCAGAACGACCGCAGTCAGGCTCAGCAGCCGGCCCACCGGGTTCACAACCGGGTCCGTCTCACCAGCCAACCGACGCCTCGCCTGCTTGCATGAGCCCCAGGATACCCCAACCTTCACCTGGCGCTACCCGGCGCGCGCGGAGGCGTGCTAGAATCCCGCCTCCCGGATGACGCAACGCACCTTCAAGTCGCTCAAGATCCTCTTCGACCTGGCCGACATCCCGGCCATCTATCTCGGGCTGCTGGCCAGCTTCTACCTGCGATTCCATTCGGGCCTCTTCGATGTCGAGAAGGGCATCCCCCCGATCGCGGCCTACCAGCGCACCTTCTTCGGGATCGCCTGCCTCTGGTATCTGCTCTTCTGGCTCGAGGGCGTCTACGCCATGCGCGGACGCTTCACACTCGACCAGTTCTTCCGCGTCGTCAAGACCGTCTTCATGGCCAGCGTCCTCTTGCTGGCCACCGTCTTCTTCTTCCGCTCCTTCGCCTACTCCCGCCTCACCGTCGTCCTCGGCCTCTCCGTCACGACCGTCCTCCTGGCGATCTTCCACGCCTTCAAGCGGCACCTCCTCTTCCACCTCCACCAGCGCGGGCTGGGCGTGCGCCGCGCCGTCATCCTGGGCGCCGGCGATTCCGTGCGGACCTGCTTCGACCGCATCAGCAGAAACCCGGAGCTCGGCATCCAGGTCGTTGGCGCCCTGACCGAAGCCGAGGAAGCCGTCGCAGACTGCCCCAGGCTGGGTGCACCAGCCTCCATCCGCCAGGTGCTGCTCGATCACCAGGTCGAGGACGTTTTCGTCGCCTGGCCCGAATTCAGCGCCAAGCGCGTCATGGAGCTCATCCAAACGGCCGACATGGCCGGCGTCACCTTCCGCGTCATCCCGGACGTCTACAGCATCATCGCCAGCAGCGTCCACCTGGGCGAGATGGCCGGCCTCCCCGTCATCAACATCGGCCTGCTCCCCATCCACGGCTTCCAGGGGACCTTGAAACATGCGCTCGACTTCGTCCTGTCGCTGGCGGGTCTCATCGCCGTCGCCCCCCTGCTCGCGCTGGTCGCCCTGCTCATCCGCCTCGAGAGCCGCGGGTCCATCATCTACCGCCAGGAACGCGTCGGACTGGACGGCCGCCCCTTCACCATCTACAAGATGCGCAGCATGCGCGAGGACGCCGAGGTGCAGACCGGGCCCGTCTGGGCCTCCAAGAAGGACCCCCGTGCCACTCGCGTCGGCGCCTTCATCCGCAAGTACTCCATCGACGAGCTCCCCCAGCTTTACAACGTCCTCAGAGGCGACATGAGCCTGGTCGGCCCGCGCCCCGAGCGCCCCGTCTTCGTCGATCAGTTCAAGAGCCAGATCCCCGACTACATGCAGCGCCACCGCGTCCGCACCGGCATCACCGGCTGGGCCCAGATCAACGGCCTGCGGGGCGAGTGCAGCATCGAGGAGCGTACCAAGTACGACATCTGGTACATCGAGAACTGGTCTGTCTTCCTCGACCTGGAGATCCTCCTCAAGACGATCTGGGTCTGCCTGTTCAAGCCCGAGGGATCCTGATGCTCAAGCCTCGGGCCACGGTCTGGGTCCTCGAAGGGGAGGCCGGCGAAGCCTCCGAAGCCCTCGAGCGGGCCGGCCATCGCGTGCTCGCTCCGAGCATGCTCCCCGGTCGGCAGAAACCTCAGATCCTGGTGGCCGACATGGCCCACCTCGGAGTCTCGGGCATCCAGCAGGTCCGCGAGGCCACCTCGCGTCAGCCGGAGCTGGTCCCGATTCTTCTCCACGTCTGGGAAGCGCATCTGGCTCGAGACGTTGTCGGCGCCGACGGAACACGGCTCTTCCTCGACCCCGTGTCGACCGACCTGCTGGTGGCCGAGGTCGACGGGCTGGCCGAGGCGATGACGAGGTCCGACACGACACCCGCGGACGGGGCCGGAAGAAAGCTGGTCGCCGATCTCCCCTCCATCCCGGAGCTGGTGCAGCCTCTGGTCGCCTACCTGGTGCGCGAGTGCCGGGACGCCGGCCTGCCGGACCCGCTGCTCTCGACGCCCGTCCCGCTCTGCCTGACGGAAGCGCTGGTCAACGCGGTGGCGCACGGCAACCTGGAGGTCGTTTCCCGCCGCGTGCGGCTCGAGGCGCGCGTGGGCTCAGGCAGCTTCTGGTGCACAGTCACCGACGAGGGCGAGGGCTTCGATCCGGGGCGTGTCCCTTCGCCTACGGACGACGAGAACCTCCTGCGCGATCACGGACGCGGCCTCTTCCTGATCCGCCACTTCATGGACGAGGTCACGTTCAATGCTCGCGGCAACAGCATCACCATGAGCAAGCGGGCCTGAAGAGCTCCCGGCCAGCCCATGAGAGCCGTGAAACGTCGCTACCTGCGCCACGAGAAGCTCTGGCTCTCCCTCGCCGGGCTGGCCGAATACCTCCTCGGCTACTTCGGTGCCAACGCCTTCACCGTAGGTCGCCAGGCCGCCACCCTCGAGACGGAGCTGGACCGGATGATCCCATTCGTCGTCCCATGGGTGTTCGTCTACAGCCTGGCCTATCCGCTCTGCTTCGCGCCGGCGGTCTTCGTGGCCGACCCCAGGCGATGCCGCACGGTCTTCGTCGCCTTCACGCTGGCGATGACGATGGGAGTCTTCACGTTCGTCGTCTATCCCGTGGTGATGCCTCGCCCACCACTGCCAGAGAATGCGACTGGAGGGGGGCTCCTGGCGCTCACCTGGAGCATCGACAAACCCTACAACTGCTTCCCCAGCCTGCACGTCGCCCTGGATACTCTCGCGGCGCTGGCCACCTATCCGTCCAATCCGAAAGCCGGGCTGGCCGTCGGAATCGTCGCGGTCCTCATCAGCTTGTCGACGATGTTCGTCAAGCAGCACTACTGGCTGGATGTGGTCAGCGGATTCGCGGTGGCCGTGATTGCCGTGCGGGCGGCGAACTCGCGCACGCTGCGAAAGCGGGTGCGCGGCAGAGCGCTCTAGGAGCGCGTCGGAGAATTCGATCCGGCCCGCGCGTCTGGTCCCAGTCGAACAGGG
>JACPRK010000019.1 GCA_016190005.1 Candidatus Wallbacteria bacterium
CAAGGCGCCCAGTATCGGAAGGTCACCCTTCGCTGTACCTCAGCCTCAAGTGACTGCCAGATTCCCGTCAGCTCGCAAGAGTGGACGGGTTTTCTGCTTTTGGCCCATGCGGCGGGTGGGAGGGGCGAGGTCGGCGCCTGCTGGAACGCCACGACACAAGACCCCGAGCGGCTGAGACGCCGCCCGGGGCCTGAATTCGATTGGTAGCGGCGCTCAGATTTGAACTGAGGACCTACGGATTATGATTCCGTAGGTCTAAGGGGAGAGAAGGCGCATGAGTACAGGGTCGGCAGGGTGCCACGTCGCCCGCGAGCGTGATTTGAGCGTGATGGCGGCCTCGTCGCGGTCGTTGACTGTACGGAGGAAACGCGATGCCTGGCCAGGCCAGCGAGATGAACTCACGCCTCCGAGGTACAATGAGAGTTGGAGTGTTGGCCAGGAGGCCGCACCCTGGAGTAAGCCGTGACAGCGGCGAGGTGGATCGTGGCCGATGAGAAACTGAGCTGGACCCAGATCAAGGAAGTCTACCCCGACGAGTGGGTCATCATCGCCGACGCCAAGGAGGACTGGGACGCTCGCGAGGGCTACTGCGGCCGCGTCCTGTACCACAGCCCCAGCCGCAGCTTCATCCACGAAAAGCAAAAGGACATCGAAGAGATAGTCGCCGTCGTGTACACAGGTGAAGTTCACGGACGCATTTGGCTCGTGAAGTCCGAGGTAGCCCCCTGAGGTGGGGTACTGTCTTCCAGCCCGGGCTCGAGCACATTCGGGTCTGGTCGAGAGTTTTCGGTCCCAAGGACCGTGGACGGCAACTCGACGCCATCTTCGACACTGGAACCTCGACGACGATTATCCAGATGGAGGTCGCGGCAGCCATTGGTCTCGGGCCGGAGCGAAGCCTGGGCCCCTGCGAGTTCAGGGGAGTGCACGGCGTGGAGTGCGGCTACTGGGTCAGGACCTCACGATTGCAGACGCTCGGGAGGACGTGGCACGACTTCAAGCTGGCGTGTCTACCCATCCAGGCTGACCTGGAAGTGGACTGCCTGCTCGGGCTGGACCTGCTGAAGGGGCTGGTGCTGACGGTCGACTTCAAACGTGGCGCCATCGAACTCGAGGAGTAAAGGCGCTGCCGGATACTTGGCTGGCTTGATGTTGCATCTGACTTCGGGCCCGTGACCGGAGTGATGCAGCGAGGCCGGTTTCGGGGATAAGAGGAGCAAGGGACGGACCTTGCCCCACGGCGCCAGCTCGACTGAGCCGGTGCTGCTTTCGCCTGCCCGCACGAGGAGGTGAGCACGGCAAGAGAGGCAACGAGGGTTCATCCCCCAAGACTGAAAGGAGCGAAGCGGTATGAGATTCCACAACGAGAAGCGCATCGAAGTGCGGCTCGCCCGGATGGCCGAGCGCCTGGGTGTCTCGGCTGACCGCGTCGAGCATCTGCAGTGCCGATACAGGGACTGGGAGCAGCGCTTCCGCCAGCACCCGCTTTTCGAGCAGCTACACGCCAAGGTGACCGCGGCCTGGCGGTTTCTGCAGGACCCCAAGGTGCCGAAGAAGGAGAAGGCCCTCGTGCTGGCCGCGATCGGCTACGTCGTGATGCCGGTGGACCTCGTCCCCGACTGGCTCCCGGTGGTGGGGCTCGTGGACGACCTGCTGGCCATGGGCCTGGCGCTGAGCGTGGTCGACCGTCACGCCGTTGAGGCCGGGGCCGGCGAGGGCCAGGGAAGTCCGGAGGACGACGCCGAGAGCCCTCGAGCTGGCGACGACGACGGCGCACTGGCTGACCCCACGAGCACGAGCAACTGACCGTACTTCAACTGGAAGCCCTCGGTCGTCACGTTCAAGGCGACGGCCGAGGGCTTCGTGATTTCAGGAGGAACCATGTTCACCGAGTTCATCAACAACCTGGCACGCATCGAGCGCTTCGACCGGGCCGTGTCGTCCCGCGACATCAAGGTCGGCGAGGTCGAGGCCGCCAGCGGTGCCCCGCAGCTCGCCATCCAGGTGCCCACCGGCGAGACCCTCACCCTGGAGCCCCGGGCCCGCGCTCAGCTGCTGGGGCAATGGCAGATCCCCGCACCGTACTTCGACCGGCTCCCGCGGCAGTTGCAGGCGGCCGAGCTGACGCACTTCACGCGCAGCCAGCCCAAGGAGCTGACCGTCCGAGCCGTGCACGAGCCCTCTGCCGACGGCTCCGCGGCTCGCGCCTTCCTCTCGGGCAAGTACACGGCGTTCGACAACACCGACGTGCTGCAGGCCGTCGAGCCCTACCTGGCGAGCTTCGAGGTCCAGCGGCCGGACATCCACCGCGACGAGATGGTCCTGGTCGCTACCCGGCCCGAAGTCCACGACGTTTCGACGCGCCGGGTCGGGGACCTGGTGAAGGTCGGCCTGCAGATCCGTAACTCCGAGGTCGGCGAGATGTCGGTCGGCGTGGACTTCGTGCTGTGGCGGCTGGCGTGCCTGAACGGGCTCGTCAGCCCGCAGGCAGAGGTCAGCATCCGGCAGCGGCACATCTGGATCGACCGCCGGGCCTTCGTGGTCCAGCTGCGCAACGCCGTGGCCAACGTGGCCGAGATTGGCGAGGGCATGGTCCGGCAGCTTCGCGCTGCTCACGACCTGGCCCTGCCGAACCTCGACCCCGATGCTGGCAAGCTCCAGGGCGAAGTGGTCCGGATGCTGAAGCGCGAAGGCGTCTGGACCCGAGAGTTCCAGAAGGCGGCGACCGAGGCGCTCAGTAGCCAGGAGGAGGCCAGCCTCTTCGGCCTAGTGCAGTTTCTGACGGGCGCGTACGCCAAGCAGGCCGGGCTGGCGGAGCGCATCTCGCGGGAGCGGCTGGCCGGCAAGCTGATGGCGCTGGCGACCTGACGTCGGCCGCATGGCTGGCGGGACGCTCAGGCAGCGTGCGCCGCTTAGTTCGGTGATCACTGAACTCAACGGCGCCGCCTGCTCTCGAGAGAGGAGACCAAGATGACACAGACGAAGCGAGGTAGGGTCCCGGGCCCTCGAGCAGGACCCGTGGTGATGAAGCCCTGCGAGATCCGGATGACCTTCTGGGTTCGCTCTCCCCGCGGCGACGACCACACGTTCTCGGTGGCAGTGGGGCTACTCGACAACAGGCTGGACCTGGACGTGTCGTTCACGGACCCGGACAAGGAGCTGGAGCACGTGTCCGACTGGCTGATCGCCCAGGTGCAGGCCGCCATCGAGCTCGTGCGGCAGCGCGTACGCCACGAGGACCTGGTCGAGCGCGATGACTGAAGGGAGAGCTATGCCCATGGGATTTTCGAAAGTGATGCTGGTGGGAAATCTGACACGCGACCCGGAAGTCCGGACCCTGCCGTCCGGCAAGCCGATGACGCGGCTGGGCCTGGCCGTGAACCGGACCTGGCTCGACAAGGACGGAGAGCGCCGGGAAGACGTCTCGTTCTTCAACTTGGTCGCCTACTCCCGACAGGCGGAGTGCCTGGCCAAGTACGCCAGGAAAGGCGCCCGGCTGTTCGTGGACGGGAGGCTGACCGCCCGGACCATCACGAACGACCGCGGTGAGGCGCACACGTTTCACGACGTGATCGTCGAGCAGTTCCAGCTCCTCGACAAGCGAGCACGCGGACGGGGTGCAGAGCAGCCACCGCCGGACACAGGGCAGCCTGGAGAGGAAGGCGAGGAGCTGGACGACGAGTAGCCCCCCACGGGCACACAACGACAACCACGATGCGAGGCCGCCTCGGGAGGAATCCCCCCGGGGCGGCCTTCGCGTGTCAAGAGGAGGACGAAGAAGATGAAGTTCACGTGCGACGGGAAGCTGCTGGCGCAGGTTCTCGCGAAGATGGTGAAGCTGGCCACCCGAAAGGCGAGCGCGTCAGCCGGGGCGGAGCTGCTCCAGCTCGTCGCCTCAGCGGCCGGCCTGGTGCGGTTGACGGTGGCCCACGGGGGCACGAAGCTCACGGCCGGTGTTCCGGCGATCGTCGATTCCCCAGGCCTGTCCGGAGTGTCGGCGACGGCGCTGACTGAGTTGTGCCGGGCCATGGCGCCGCTGGGGCTCCCGGTGCAATGCGAGGTGAGCGAGATGGACCGGCAGATGCGCATCGCGTCCGGGCCGGTCGAACAGGTGCTGGAGACCATGGCCGCTGAAGAGGCGGTCAGCCCGGACAGCGATGACGGAGAAGAACTCGAGACCGTTCGGGTACCTGGTCGGTGTCTGAAGCTGGCCCTGGACCGCCTGGCTCCCATCCTGGCCGCCATGGGTCAGCCCGGAGCGCCTGACGCGGTCGCCTGCGACGTCGACGCTGACGGCCGGGTGATGCTCGCCGCCACGGACACGACCCGTCTGGCGATGGTAGGCCTGGAAGAGGCGCAGGTGCAGTCTGCCGCGCCTCTCCCGCAGGCCTGGAACCTGAAGAGCACGGACATCCAGCTGCTGTCTGCGCTCCTCAACGGCGACGCTGCCGGGGCGGAGGGCCAGCTGATCCTCAAGACGACGGGCTGGACGGCGACCTGGTCGCACTACCAGTTCACGTCGCTCTACTCCGAGCGGGCCTTCCCCAACTGGAGGGCCATCTGGCCGCGCGCCTACACCAACACGCTCGAGGTCGACGGCAAGGAGTTCGGCGCGATCCTGCGGCTGCTGGCAAAGGTCGCTGACCCCAAGCGAGCCGCCGTGAAGTTCCAGTGGAACGGGGAGCGGGAGGCACTGCTCGCCGCCGGCAACCGGGATGCGGGCACGGAGACAGCCGTGGCGCTCGGGCTGGAGTGGAAGACACGACAGGCCGCCCCGGGCTCGTCGCTGACGATGTCCGCCAAGTTACTCGAGCCCATCGTCAAGAAGCTGGAGGCCGGCCCCGTGCTGTTCTCGTTCACGGCGCCCTCGCAGCCTGCGAGGGTACGACCGGCAGATGCCGCGGAGGCCGTCGAGTACCTGGTGATGCCCATCAACCTGTAACCGGGGCGGGTGCTGGCCGGGCGCAAGCAGTGCCTGGCCGGTTCAGTCTGCCCAAGAGGAGACAACGATGAACAACTTCAGAGATGACGAGCTCGTGACCGTCCAGGGCCGGACCTTCCCGGTCGTCGGTGGACGGCTCCGGCTCGTGCATGAGGCCAACCAGCACCTGGCCATCAAGACCGAGCTGGTCAAGGTCGAGGTCGACCAGGTGGTCGTGGTGCGCGCCACGGTGACCGCCGAGAAGGGCGAGTTCACCGGAACCGGGGTGGCGTCCGCGGCTCGAGATGCGCGGCTCGCCGATGCCCTGGTGGAACTGGCCGAAACGCGGGCCGTTGCCCGGGCCCTCCGCTTCGCGGGGTACGGCGTGGAGACCTGCGGCGTCGAGGAGCTGGGGGATGCCCCGGTGCTGGAGACGCACAGCGTGCCGAGCGCGCGGCAGGCGCTGCGAGTGGTCCCAGGGAAGGCCTCGGGTACCGCCAGCGGTCCCGGCAGCAACGGCAACGGAAAGGGAAACGGCGACGGACACGGCGGCAATGGCAACGGGAGCCACGTGTCTCCGAGAAGCGTGGCCACGGCCGCCCAGCTGCGGGCCATCCGCACCCTGGCGCGGCAGGCCGGCACGTCGCCGGAGGGTGTCTGTCGGGAGCACTACGGCCATACCCGCGTGGAGGAGCTGTCGGTGCGGGATGCGTCGGGGCTCATCGACGCGCTCAAGAACGGCAGGGAGACCAACCGGCCCGTGGCGTAGCCCGGCTGGAACATCAACAACGTGACGGGGCCGCCCTGGTGACGATCCAGGGCGGCCCCCCTGTCCAAGGAGCAGAAGATGAACGACATGAACACCGTGAGCGTGCCGGGCCTAGAGCACCTCTCGCACAGCCGCATCCAGGCGTACCTGAACTGCGGGCTCAAGTTCCGCTTCCACTACATCGACCACCTGCGGCCCGCCTTCGTGCCGGCGGCCCTGGCCTACGGCATCGCCTTCCACGAGGCCGTGGAGGAGGCACTGGCAGGCGTGATGGTGGGCGCGATGCCGCCGGTCTCGGACCTGGTCGGTGTCGTCGCCCGCAGCCTGGACCAGCAGGAGCGGGACGTGCCGATCCAGTACGCCGACGAGGGCGGCAAAGACGCACTGCTCGAGCTGGCCTCACGGATGCTGACGGCGTGGACGGCCTGGCCCAGGCCGGCTGGTCGCATCCTGGCCGTCGAGCACAGCTTCGAGTTCGTGCTGGCGCCCGGCCTGCCCCCCGTCGTGGGCCGAATCGACCTGGTGACCGAGGAAGCCGACGCGGTCGTCCTCACCGACATCAAGACTGCGAAGTCGCGCTGGTCGAGTCGGGAGATCGACGAGCACTCCTCCCAGCTCGTGCTGTACCGGGAGGCCGTGAAGCAGATGGCGGCCGAAATGGGCAAACCCGTGCGGCTCGCGTACGAGGTCATCACGAAGACCAAGACCCCGGTCGTCGAGCGCTACGTTATCGAGCGCGCTCCCGACGAACTGGACCGGCAGAGAGCCGTCGCGCAGCTCGTGAGGCGCGCCGTCGATGCCGGCATCTTCATCCCGCAGCCGGGCTGGGCATGCGCCACGTGTCCGTGGGCAGGGCCCTGCCGGGAGTGGGGGCGAAAGCTCGCCAACGATGGCGACCAGGCAACCCTGCAGGAGCGGCCGTGTGCGACCACGGTCGCACTCGGGAGGTGATCGTATGCTGCGTGTTCTCGCGGGCCTGATCGCGGGCTACGTCCTGACTCAGCACCTACAGGCACGGCGTTCATCGCGGCTAGCGCGGACCGGGCCATATCGTGCGCATCTGCGGGCCACGACGGTGCAGCTCTCCGTGGACGACCAGCCCGGCCACCTCGTGGAAGGATACCTGATCCTGCTGCTCGACGGGGGTCTCTGGATTCCCGTGCTGCTCCCGCTCGAAGGCCCCCGTGATGCCTTCCTGCACACGCTCCAGCGAGTCGTGTGGAAAGCGTCACAGCAGCGGGCTGTCGTCTCCGCAGACCCCATCCCGCATCTACTCATCCCAGATGTCAGCGCCTTGCGAGCCCAGCTCCGGTCTGGCGGTCGGGCGGAGATCGTCTTTCCGGCGTCGAGCACCGACCGGCCAGTGGTTCGACGGTTCTTCCACATCCCGAACTGCCACGGAGCACCCGGCATCCTGCAGGCTGTCGGATTTCAGGAGCAAGAGGGGCCGGAGGCTTGTCGCAACAGTCCACCCGATGGCCTTTCTTCCCGCGCCTGACTCTGGCAGGCCTCCTGCTTCTCGGTGGCGCGGAAAGGAGCTCCTGATATGAGCGGTTTCGTCGTCGCCATCATCGCGGTGATGCTGGCGGACTGGGTTCATGTGACCTGTCAAAGGCTCTGCGGATGGCTCGGAGACGGCCTCCGAGCGGTCCTGCTTGGCCTGTACGAGTTTCTCGTTCATGCGTGTGGTTCGCTGGTGGCCTTCCGGGGACAGGGCGAGGTCGGTGTTACGCATCTGAAACACTCGCCAGGCGGAACGTGCGCGGTCTGTTCCACGACGGTACGGGGGCAAGGGCACCGTTGCGTCAAATGCGAAGCCCCGTACCACCCCGATTGCGGCGAGTACTTGTCGGGCCAGTGCGCCCGGTACGGCTGCCCCGGCAGGATCGGGGGGCATGTCCAGGTAGCCGCGCGACCGGGGGTATCCCGTGGCGGGGCCCAGGAGGTGGATGGTCCATGCAGAGCATCGTGATGCCGACGCCGGTGTTCATCACGCTGAAGGAGTACCGGGCGCGGCTTCTAGGCACGTGGCGGCGGGATGGCCTCGGGCGCAATCGCCGAAACAAGACGTGGGTCGCACTGCACTACTTCACCAGCCAGCTTGAGTCGGATAGACGGTACTCGCACGCGGACATTCGAGAGCTGTTCGAGAACCAGGACTACTGCTACCTGCGCCGACAGGCGGTCGACTTCGGATTTCTCGACCGGACCTCGGACGGCCGGGCGTACTGGCGAAGCAACCGATATCGGCGTCACGTCGAGTTCGCCCTGGAGTGCGAAGACCTCGCGCACCGCGTGTGGAACGCTGCGCCGAACTCGATCGGCTCGACCCCTGAACGTCTCCCACTCCACTTCGCACCAGACGAGACCGCCATGGCTCAGGGGGCACCGTTTCTGCAGCGGGCCCACTGCTGCAAGGCGATGCGCGCACGTTACCCCGAGTTGGACGAGATCAACGCCTGGATGTCGGCGTGTGGTTATCCGCTGGACGACCGACTCGTCATCCGCCACAGCATCCGCAACTTCCTCTCCGTCGGCATCGAATTCCCGCCGTTCCTGGTCGGTGCTGTCGAGCATTTCTTCGGAGGGGCGCTCGTTCTGTCGGAACACGACCGCGCCGAGGCCGCCGCCGACTTGAGGAAGCTGTGGAAAGACACTCGCTGGGGCCCCACGTTCGTTGATCCGTTGAGGCAGGCCGGAGCCTGGGCTCGCGGGATCAAAGACCCGTTCAGGAAGCCAACCGTGGTCACGCCCAGTAGCGGAATGTGGACTCTCACCAAGGGCTGCGGCATCGAGCTGCTCGATCCCGTGGTCCGGACGGCGGCTCACTTCGATGATCTGACGTGGTCGGCGACGCCGCGAGTTCAGGACTTCCAGGTCTGGATCTGGCAGATGCTCGGCGACACGATCTCCTTTCCCATTCGGACCTTCATCATTAGCTGTCTCTACGCCGGCCTGGAGATCCCCGAGCGGTACCGGGAACTGGCTGAGTGGTACTTCGGTGGCCCGCTAATCCTCACTGAGGCCGATGTCGAGGTCGCACGCAGCTACCTGGCGTGGAAAGCGATCGGGCGTTGGTCCTTCCAGAACGAGTACCCACAGACACCTGCGCGGGTTCTCCTTCCCGCGGCCCCGGAAAGGACCTTGTTGCTCGTAGGATGAAGAGGTCCGCAAGCAGTACTTGCCGGCCGGGTCCGGTGTGCGCTGGGAACGAGAGTCGCTGCGACAGGCAATTCATCGGCGTAGGAGGTGATCGACTTGGACTGGAACGGGATACGAGAGCGTCTGGTGCAGTCGTTGTTCGCGGACACGTGGAGCAGGCGCATTGGAGCCATCGGTGACGCGGTCATTCGTTGGTGGGAGCACCTACCGACTTGGCTTCAGTTGTTCAAGCTGATCGATCTGGTCTTCCTGGTCGGATTGTTGATGTGGTGGGGCGGCGGTCTCTGGGATGGCGCGACCGCCGCGGTGTCGCAGAGCTCGCTGCCCGGCTGGCTCATGGCTTCAATCGTCGCGGGAGCCGTCATGGTCGGCGTCGGGCTGACGCCGCTGCTCGGGCTCGACTGGGCCGGCGACCTGTATTGGCTGCTGACGGGCCGCAAGCGGGTCAAGTAGCAACCCGCAATGGCTACTCGATTCACCGCGCACCATGCCGATTCCCGACTTTGCTAGAGGCCGACTGAAAGGATGGTGGTCCACGTGTGGAGGTTCTTGCTGGGTGCAGCGGCCGGGGTGGCTGCGGGAGCCGTGCTGGAGCAGCGCCGACTTCGGAGAAAGCTCCGCCTGCTGCGAAATGAGGCACGAGTAGCTGGCGGCGGACTGGGACAGGTGCTGGCGGCGATGCTGCAGGATTCAGCGCGTGGTCTGGATGCGCTGATCGGTCAGGTGCACATGCAGGCGGAGAACAGGCGCATCATGGCCAACTACGATCGACGAAGGGCGGCTGCAGGCCGAGGGACACGCGACAAGTCAACCCGTAACCAGCACGGCAAGTCCCAGTAGGCGATAGCAGGTCTTGCGAAGGGCGGTGAACGCTTTGGACTGGAACGGGATACGAGAACGCGCGGCCGGCTCGCAGTTCGTCGTCGAGACCCGGCAGCTACTCAGCAGCTTCACACACTGGTCTGCGGGGCGTTGGCTAGCTGAGCTGGGAGCTGTCGTGCTGCTGTTCAATCTGGCGGCACTGAGCCCCCCGGTGCACTGGATCGTCGGCGTGGTGCTGTACTGCATGATGGGCGGCCTCGCGGTAATCTCCGCGATGATGCTCCTGCACGGCCTGTTCGTCGTGGTGCCGAATCTGCACTGGCTCGACGACCTGCACTGGCTGCTGACCGGGCGGAAGCGAGTCACGTAGCCGGCCGGGAGGGGGGACGCGAATCACCGCGGGCTCGTCTCCTCGCTGATAGAAGATCCTTGAGCAGTTCCGGCCTGCGCACGCCGGCCACATCGAGCTGGCCACACCGGAAGCGATTCGTCGAGCGCTGGTGGAAGGCACGGCGGAGGATAGCCGCCACCTCGCCATGCCCGCGCACGTCCGCGAGCAGCTGCGGGAAGTCCGCGGGCAGCTGCAGTGACCCCCGACGCCGGCCAATAGGCGCGTCGCCTCGCGCCATGGCCGGCCAGGAGGCGACATGTGGATCATCCTGTGCCCCAGGAGACCATACCCGCGGGTGTCGTTCTACCGGACGTTCCAGCAGGCTGACGCAGCCTGGGACCGTCTGAGGCTCGACAACCCTGGTCAGGTCTCCCGGGCCAAACTGGGGTATGCACTGCGGTATCCGGACGGTACGTACACACAGGTCATCTGGGACGATGCCGTGCTGACGTGTGTGCTTCGCTGGGAGGCCGCATCAGGAGGTGTGGATGACCCTGTACCTTCGAGGGCCTGAGGTCGGCTCGGGCATCCTCGCGGCACCCGGCGCCGTGTAGCCGGGGGAGAGGGCGGACGCGTGAAGCGCCCCGCTGACAAGACGGCGGGACCACAAGGTCTCGCCTTCCTCTTTGTGGTCTGTTGGGCGATCGCCCAACACGGTTCTCATGCAGGTGACCCCTACGCGGGCGCGTATTACGCACGCGCGCCCGCGTAGGGGTCACGGCAGCAACAGTTACAGCTGGGGGTTTGTCAGCGCGCGAACACGGGGACAAGAAGCGCACAGCGTCCGAGTTTTCTACCCGGCACGCCGCCAACCACAACCCCACAGGAGGTCCCCGTGAACACCGTCGTAAAGTTGCAGCGCGCCCTGGCCACAGCCTCGGACGCGCGCGTTGAGATCCGCAAGCGCCTGCTCGAGGCCATCCACGCGTCGGCGCGGTACATCGCCGAGGCCGTCGTCGAGTTGCGCGTAGACATCACCGTCGGTCTGGCGCGTCACCCCGAGGGTCAGCGCTGGACTGGTTGGGTTCAGGCCGCCTCTGTGGGTGGTGAGGGGCTGGTCATCTTCGGGTCGAGCCCGGCGGGTTCCAGACTAGAGACGCGGCAGCGCCTCGGCGGCGCCACACCCGCGTAGCTCGTGAGCTGCTCTGTCGTGCACCTGACGACGTTGCTGGCGACGCTGGACAAGATCCTGCAGCAGTTGCTGGACAGCGAGGCCGCGCGTTGATACTCAAGGAGAAGGAGTAACCTATGTCTGCAACTAACGCCCAACCTCCCAGCGCCCTCGAAAGGAGGCTCATGGCGGCACACGACCAGAGCGTTACCGATTACCGCGCAGCTCTTGAAGCGGTCCGGGCGAAGTACCCCGCGGGCCCCGGCGGCGTCCCCCACGACGGCTACATCGTGATGTATCACTTCAACAGGCAGCGCTTCTTCCCGGTGTTCATCCCGGCAGAGGGAGACCCGCCGCGCTACGCGCTCTACAGTGCGTACCGCTCCACGCTGAACGGGGAGCTGTGCGTCTTCGGAGAGGGTATCTCGGACTGCTGCAACCTCGACGAGATTCGCCGGGACCTGGCGCTGCACGGGAAAGCCCAGACCAAGTGGTACCACCCCCACACCAAGCAGCCCGAGCTGGACGCCTGGGTCTACCTGCCCGGCTGCCACGGCGCCCCGGCACTGGAGGATGCTTGGGGCATCGCTGACTGCGAGTCGTCGCAGGAGTAGTAGGGAGACGTGAGGCGCTCAACGCCTCACGTTTCTTTTGCCCCTGACTTACTACGCGTCAGGATGTAGTCGATGAGCTGGGGCTCCCGGTCCGGCAGGTTGGCGGCGTTGGCCGGCTTGGCGTCCCAGATCTCGATGCGTGGCCCGACGGCTGCTTGCGCCATGTTCCGGAGGTCGTCTGTCTGGCGCCACGCCCCGCGCGCGACTCGTGTCCCGGAGGTCGCCAGCGGAAACGCCATTTGCGTGCGAGCAGCTGCAGCACAGGCGGAGGCTGCCCAGAACCCCAAGAGCGGGCCTTCGGATCTCCTGCCTGCCGCGGTTAGCGGGACGCTTCGACCAGGAGAAGCATCTCGCGCAGGAGTCGCAGCAGGTGAGCGCGGAAGGCCTCATCCCGCCCGCGCAACATCGTGTCTATCTGATCCAGCGTGACGTCGGACTCGGTGAACCGGAACAGATCCGCAAGATCCAGGTGGAGCGCCTTGCCGAGCCGGTCCAGGGTGGTGAGCCGGATGTCGCGGTGCCCGTTCTCCAGCTCGCCGACGTACTTCACGTTGAGCCCAGCCTTCAACGCGAGCTCCTGCTGGGTCAGCTTCGCCGCCTTGCGGAGCTCACGAACCCGCCTGCCTACCCGGGCCGCCACCTGCTGTTTCTTCCTCACCGCTCCACCTCCGGCAAGCGTAGGTGGGAGTTGCGCGATTCAGAACCCAGCTATAGACGGACTTTGTCTTCCACATGGTATACAATCGATGGTGCTGTGGTTCGGGGAGGTCGTAACAGATGGCCAGGCAAGGGCTCAAGGACACAGGTTCCGTAGGCGGTCCCAGGAGGATGCACAGGAAGTCCGCGAACTGGGGATGCAAGCGCTCTTGAAGTATCACCGCTGGCCAGCCAGCCCGCTTACCCTCTTCGACGTTCACCCTGGCGGCGAACGCGCGGAATCTTCCTGCGAAGGCGCAGCAAGTCGTGGTCCGCGTTCGGGGGACCAATCCGACGTCCTGATGCGTCCGCCGGCTAGATCTCCTAGGAGGGTCGCGTGTGCGCGAACAGAAGAGTGACGGCAAGCTACGACACTCGCTCCGGTCTTTTCGATCCTCGCAACCCTGAGGAGTGACTTGGATGTCGCGAGATGACGAAGATCTGAGCCCCTCGTTGGTGCAGTTGATCATCTCCCGCATACTGAACTGCGCCATCGCAGTCCTGTTCCTCGTCTGCGTGTGGAGCTTGGTTCCGTCGGCAGAGGAGAGTTCGCAGCAACGTCGCACCGAGAAGGCCATCGAGCGTTCCTCGCAGCACGCCAAGAATGAGAGAGCGCCCGGGTCATCTGAAAAGGTCGAAGAGCAAAATCCAATCTCTCCGACATCGGGATTCACGATGACCCGCTCCGCTGCCCTGCGGTCGCAGCAAGCTCCTGCCACTGAACAATCAGAAGAGGCAGAGTTCGTTCAGGTCGCCGGGCACACAGCTACCCCACTGGCTCAGTACCTGCCTGCTTCCAACTCCCCGGTTGCATCCGCAATTGACGGCCTGCCGGAGGCCCTTCGTCCGCTAGCTCGTGTGCGCGCGATTCTCCTCTCCGTTGATGTCTCATTGACCTCTGCCGCGCATGCGAGACGGCCAGGGTATCTTCCCCCAGACAAGGCCCCTGACGGCGACGTGGTAGTCTCGCGTCCCATTCCGGATCCTGATCTCAGCCTACTTGGTCTTGTATACGAGCGGCCCGGATTACTCTCGTGGATTTCCATTGTCATGAGCCCTGCCCTTGGAAAGGGTGCGGGGTTTGATGACCTGATTGCGCACTTTGAGCGCTCATTTGGAGCGGGTCAGCGGCGATCTCTGGAACAAGATGGCACAGGGCGCCTGTGGTGGTGGCCAGCCAGTTCTGCGCCATTTGTCGGGTGGAAACCATCCCTTGGCAAGAGAGCATCGGTTCAGCTGTTGTACGCCCCAGGGAGGATGACAGCGGTCGCACTCGATTCATCGGAACTACCGCGGCTTCTTGATGCGCTTCCATCGTCACTTGCTGCTCCTGACGTAGTCGAGGATATCCACGAGCGGCACGGGCTCTTTGAAGCTATATCCTCAGCTGGCGACTGGAGGCGTGACTCTCTGCTTCGTCAGCTTGGCGCAAACTCGGAAGCCACAATCGAGCGTGTGGCGGAGGCACCTACGACGTATCTCGATCAGAAGGTCTACTTGGAAGGCCAAATCCACAAGTTCGACGGGGAGGACAGTTTCTTCCTGCGCCGCGGGCAGGCTCTCGTGCGTGTCCGGGGCGTTCCCACGGAGTTCGTTTCTCGGATCGCAACCGCTTTGCGGGGGGTCGCTCACCAGATGCGGTATCAGAGCGAGGTGAACAGAATGACTGGAACTCGTTCTGGAGCACAACTGGCCCTTGAAGGTGTCAAGGTGCTGAGTGATGACGTCGAGGCAATGCGGTATGTCCATGTCCTAGGGACATTGACAGGGAGTGCCCGTGTGAAAATGTCTCTTGGAGACATCGTGGAACTCCCCGAGATTACTGCCGAGTTCGTTGCCCAAGACGTCGCTGCCCACTGACAGGGGACTCTGGTTGGCGCACTCATGCCCGTGCGTAGCGATTCGTGACGAGGCCATGATTCACCACCGAGAAGTAGTATCCAGCATGGACTGTGGTGAAGAGATGTCAATGTCGGGCATGACGGAGTCTCATTTCCTGCCGCGCTCCCAGACTTTCCTTTCCAGTAAAGGCTTCTGAGCACTTTCGAGCACACGTTCATCTGGAGTTCCTGACTGATGCCTCGGCTTCGTTGGTGACAAGAGCTCGGGCTGACGATGCCACGAAGAGTGCATAGCAAAACCGGTAACACCGGCTACGTTGGAAGCGGCGATCGCCGAGGCCCGCGGCCAGCTCGGTGGCGCGCTCGCAAACGCATCCTCGAGAGCGTGCAAGCTGATCTGGCGGCCGAGTGAACGCCGCCTCCGGGTTCTACCTGGTGCGCCACCTGACGGGCGACGACGAATTCGCGGCGACCGGGGACTGGTACCTGTACCGGGCGAAGACCGATGTTCCGGATGCCGCCCAACACGAGCTCGAACAGCACGGGGCGAAGGTCGAGTTGCAACCTCTCGGTCGAACGCTTCGACCCGGAGGTCTCCTCAACCTGCCGCTCATGGCTGAGGGCAAAGCCTGGTATTGGCCGAACGGGGCCGAGCCGATCCCGTCGAAGTTGGCGCCGCTTGCGGCCGGTCTCGCCCAGCGTCACGTGCTGCAGTTCCTGAAGCTGGACCGCGACCGCACGCTATACCTGCACATCGTGGGGGTGAACAGCCCCGGCAGCCAGCCGCGTCCCCTACCAGATGACGCGGGTCTTCGCCGCTCGCCGCGATAGGCTGATCGACATCACGTCCCGGCTCGCCGACGTGCTGCGGCTGAAAGAGGCGGCGGACAGTGGGGCGGCGGACGGGAAGAACTCGCGGGTCATCGTGGTACCCGCCGAAACGGCGAGAGCCGCCGCGCTGTTCTTGGTGCGGCTGCTGCGGTGGCGCCTGCGGACCGCGGAAGACGTCGGGCCGGAGATCTACTTCGAGTTGATTCCGCCGGCGAGCTGACGAGAGAAGTCGGAGCTTAGCCCAGCGCACGACAGCTTCCCGATCGCACGCGGTCAGCCACGGTGCGTGCCCCGCAGATGGACACTGAGGTTAGCATCGGATCAGAACAGAGACGGGCTTGCCAAGAAGACGCTCATCGCCGTAGTTGCGCTGGGTGCCAGCGCGCGGAAATCGGCAGCCATACCCTCGCCGGCTGTAGGGCCTCCGTTCCTCAAGAGTAGGATTCGCCGAGACGCATCAGCTCGGCACGAGCACAACGGCAAGCTGCGGTTGACGTAGACCGTGTCGCGGCTGCATGCATGATCGCCAGCGCGGCTGACTGCAACGCGCTCAGGCTTCCACGGCAGCTGCGAAGGAAACGCGGAGGACTCCCCGTGTCAAGATCTACGGGTTCCAAAGAGACGTGTACGCGGCTCGAGTGCCGGCACTACGAACCGACTGCGAAAGCACTCACTCTCTGCAAGGACCATCAGCGAAGCATCCTGACCAACCTCAAAAAAGAGGTCAAGTCCAAGGACGTGTTCAAGTGGCAGAATCGCGTGCTGCTATGGCTTCTGGCCTGTTTGGCAGATGGAGCATCCAAGGGGGGCGCGGATGCGTACAAGTTGCAGCTTGTCGGGCTGCCGCAAGGGTTCCGTGACACGTTGTGGGCCTTCGACGGATGGGGCCTGAACGCCGTCTATGTGCGTGCTACGAGACCGGGCAGACCCGAGTACGGTTTCCGGGTGGACGAAACCAAGTTCATCCTAAAGTTGAGGGCGGCGGCGCTTCGGGCGCGGGTGATGAGTGGGTTGGATGGCTATCCTGAAGCTCGAGTACCTCCGCTACGAGTTGATGACACCACGGTTCGCAGCAACGTGGACGCGACACCTGAAGCGCTCCGAGCAGCCGAACTGCTTGAGCTGTCCGTGGATGGCGGCAGCGACTTCTTCAGTCATGTTGACGAGATGGTGGCAGCGGACGCCAAGCTGAATCGAGTTGAGAAAGTGACGTGTGCGCAGATGCTGGCGGCTGCGGACGAGGTGCGGCGCGAGCGCCTCAGTCGACTAACTGACGGCTGTCTTGCGCCGGCCTGCCAATCCGAGGTCACGGACTGTGCAGTCCACATCTACTGCCCTCGCCATCTGGCACTTCTGGTCGCTGCCGACAGGGGCGCGGCGAGCTGTACTCCAGACGAAGCTCGGCGTCGCGCAGCCCGCGTCAGCATGATACACCCCACCGTGTTGGTAGCTGGTGTGGCCGACTGGTGCTCGGCGGTCAAGAAAGGTCGTTGGCGCGGCAACGCGGAGGATCTGCCCCCATCGCACTACGTGACGGTGCTTGGGGGGGAGAAAGGCGGTATCGCTGCCCGGAGCTGTCTGGTTGCCGCTGCGACGATCGCCGTAGCCGACGGCCGGCTCAGGGTCGGCGGCGTAGACGCAATTCCAAGAGGGGCGGACGTATCCGCTGACGACGCGAGGGCGATCGTCGAGGCTGTCAACGCCGACAGTCCGAGTATCATCTGATACTCCCGCATGCCCGACGGTGTCCGCGGAGTAGCGTCGGCCCATATCCGGGGCCACGAAGTGCTCCGGTGGCTGCCTTGTCCTGCCCGCGCCGAGGACCGCGTCAGATCGCTGAGAGCGTAGTCAGGAGACGCCGAGCCACCTGGTAGCTGCGGTTGCCGCTGAGCCGCCAGGACCGATAGGTGTAGCCGCAGCAGCGGCGACAGGCGAGCCCCGGCGACCCGGAGGGGTCAGGGTAGAGTTTGCCGGCGCGGCGCCCACACACGGGGCACACGAACCAGGGGCGCCGGCCGCCGAGGTGCTGCCGGACCCAGGCGATTCGAACCGGCACGAGGACCGCGGCATCGCCGACGTGCAGGGCGACCTCGTCATCAAGAGGCCGGCCGGATGCCCCCAGGGCCCGTACCACGTCGCTGACCGAGATCGCCGGGACCTCAGTCGCGTACAGCCGGAGGCGGCGGCGCACCAAGACCACCTCAATCAACTGGACGGTGCTGCTGCCTGGCGTCGAGGCCAGCCCACCGAGTCTGGTGTGCCCCCGACCGGATGGCCCACGGCAACCGCTGCGGGCCTGTCGATCGTCACGTCGCCCGTGCGGACGGAGATCTGCGGCACTGGGCACCGGCGGGCTAGGAGCAACTCCAGGGTGCGTGAGAATGAAGCTTCAGCCCGGCGCCCCAGCCTCTCGTAGCGTTCGACCAGCGACAGGTGCCGTGTCGGGTGGGCCTGCAGCAGGGTCATCTGCACCTGCTCGAAGTAGTGGTAGCGGGCGAGGTTCAGCAGCGCGTGGTCCAGGATCATCTCGTCGGCGGCCGTCTGAACCTCCAGCTCACCCATGAGCCGGGCCCGGTACCCCAGCAAGTCGGTGAACGCCGCCTGCGCCATCCGGTCGCCGGCCTGGGCAACGCCGGCCACGCTGGTGCAGGTAGGTTGGTGATCCCGGGTATTGATCGCCGGTCTCGCCGCTGCCTGCGGGGCTCTGCTTGACGCTGGCGCGCCCGGGGCGGCATCCGCGCCAGGCGTACCGGCTTGATGGCTGCTGGGCTCTTGGTCACTGTCCGTCGTGGCAGGTGGTGGCGTGCGCGCACGTGCGCCACCCGTGCTCCCCGGGCGGCGAATGCCAGCGCGCTGCTGGTCCGCCTCCGGTGGTGCTGGTCTCGGCGGCACCGTGATGCCACGCTTCTCGGCTTCGGCCTCGACATCGACGCCGACGCGCTCAAGCACCTCGCGCATCGTCTCGAGCAGGTCTGCGGCGTCGGAGGGGGCCCGCTGCGCCGCGCCCTCCTCTGAACCTGCCAGCCCTGCACGTGAATCCGCGTGATGACGAGTTGTACCGCGGGCCCCCAGGCCAGACTGCCGGCGGGCCTCGTGCTTGGCACCGATCTCGTTGAGCAGTCGTAGAAGCACAGGATCTGGACACGCCGGATCGATGCCCGTGTCGAGCCTCGTCGCGATCTCTGAGTCGCTGGCCATGCCAGTCAACCTTACCACGGAGGCCTATAGTTGGGCGATCGCCCAACATACCCGGAGGTGGGTGGTGACGATGCGATCACAGTTAGCGCTCGGGGCCGATGCAGGTAAGGACGCGCACTCGAATGCGACCAGTAAAAGGCTGCGTACCGCCTTCGATCCTCGCTGCGCTCGGACCTCAGCGCGGTACTTGCCTTTCACGCTGGCGCTGCGCGCTACGCGCTTGCGCCAGCCCGGGCCGGGCTGCGCCCGCCCGGGGATACCCCGCGCTTCGCTTGGGGTATGCACTCCTCGCGTTCGTGTGCTGATGCAAGCTGAGCACGACGTGAACTCGGGCTCAGTCAAGATGAGCGGGCGCCTAACTTCGACTTCGATGGCCGAATGTCAGGCGACACTGCTCTGGCTATCGGGTTAAACACCGGCCCGTTAGCCAGGCCACGGCGCATCTCAGCGCCGTCGACATGCTCTACCCCAGCCGCTGCAGTCTGCGGGCTGCTGGAGGCCCGCCAGCCGGGTTCAGACGGCCGATCGGGTCAGAGACTAGCCACGGGGTGGGAGATGAAGGCCGGGGCGCGAGTGTCGCCGTTTCGCGCTCAAGGGGCGATGTCGACGGCGGGTGCTTCCCCCGGAGCGCCACAGGATGGGCAGCAGCGGCGTAGCAGCACGGCTACATCACGTTCTGCTACGCGGACGCGAGTTCTCCCGCCGGTCTCTCACGCTGGGCCTCACTGCGGACTGCGGCGCCGCCCAGTACCGAGCGCCGCCTCAAGATGAGGGCCCTCGACATCCCACGGCACGGAAAACGATTTGCCTCGCCGACCGCCGTCGGAGACGCGCTCAAGCAGCTCATGGATTCGCCTGCGGCTGACCTCTGAATGCTCCGGACGGTGTCGGCCGTCTTCGGGTGTGGTCGGCTTGTACTCCAGCGTCCAGACCAGGTCCGTGTCGGCCCGTCGCGCCTTGTCGAGGTGATGCGTGCACCAGGACAGCCTCCTCACGTGGTGCTTGTAGAGAAACCGGCGGAGGGCGGCGGGCCACGTAAGCGCCTTGAGCGGGCCAGCCCAGGTCTCCGACCGGTCCTGAATGCGCCCGACGTGAACCTGGCGCGGCTGCGGTGGCGGCTGACTCAGAGATTGCCGTCACAGCGGCGCAGCCGCCTCCTGGGCGGCCCTCAGCCGTAGGTCCCTCATCTTCTTCCGCCGACTCGCCCTTGCCGGGGCGCACGGGCCCTGGAAGGCTTGCGGGGCCGCAACACATTGATGGTCAGCGTCTTGAGCCCGGCTTCGATATCACGGATCTCGCGGGGATCCTGTGGAAGTCCCAGTGATGCCCGAGTCCGCGCGCTCTTGATGGCCTCCAACCAGGCACGCGTTTGCCCATGGCCCTCCAGCGCGACACCGTCTTCGAGCATCGCCATGACCTTGTAACCGGCAACAACCAGGTCCCCCGGCCGCCGGACGACCGGTCGGGATACAGCAGGGGGCTTGCGCTCCGGTGGAGGCGTGTCGGCGAAGTCTGTTGCCGGCTGTCGAGCCGAGCGCTTTGCCAGTCCCGGAAAGGGCGAGCACGCCCGCAGGTGCCGGCGAATCGAGAACAGGTAGGCCCGCAGCACCGGCGGCCAAGCACACCGACGATCGCCTACCCAGGTCTTCGTCATGTACTTCGCCGGGTTCTTCAAGGTGCGGGGCGAGACCCTCATCAAGCCCGCGCCGGCTCCACGAGCACATTCCTTGGCTACATCATCAGCAACGTCCTCCAAGCCGGTCACCAGCACGTGCAGATGCGGATAGAAGTGCCGGTTCGGCTCCGGGATCGAGAGGTACTTCAATCCGCCGGCCGTCCGGGAAGTCGGGAGCCGGTGCCGCAGTCGCCGAACGAACTGGTTGGCCACGTTCGGAAAAGCCCACCATGCCCTCCGGGCCGTCAGCTTGGCCGGGTCGAATGTCAGCGTGACCATGACATAGCGGCCCCCAGCCGCGTTGATCATCTCCTCGCACCGGTGGACTACGTCCAGAAGATGACGACGCGCGCACCGGGGGCAGTGAATGCTGCCGCATTTCCACAGATGCTGGTCCGAACCCGGGCTGGCTGTAGGGCCGAACACGCCGAGTTCGCAGCGGCGGATCTTGCAGCCCGCGTTGTAGACCCGCTCGTCGTTGCGTGTATCGGGTATGGACTTTACCTGAAAATCGAGAGTGCCGTCCCCGCCCCAGTGATACCGTGGGGACGTGATGAGGAAGTCGTCAACCGGCATCGAGGCAGTCGTCACCTGTCTCAAGGACGGGACTGCCGTTTGTTGGCGAGCTGAGTCAGGCTTTCCCATAGTTGTAAGATCGAGGTGTCTGTTGAGCGCCAGGCAGAGCAAGCTGGCTTCTCGAGCAGATGCCCGCCGAATCGCAAGCCCCTCTTGCCGGCTGCCCAGTCAGCTGTCGTGAAGTGCAGAAGCCGGGCCGGTCTGCAACAGACCCGGTGGTGTCGTGCTGCAGACCGCCCTCAGCGACGTCGCGAACGCCGCCTTTCTCGATCTCGATCCTGGCCGCCGGACCAGGTTTGCCTACTTCTCCAGCACGCTACGTATACCCGACACTGGCCGTTTCTTCAAGACCGATGATCAGGATCTCGAACCTGAGCTGAAGGACGAAAAGGGCACATGGCAAGGTATCGACGCCGCACGCAGCGGCGGCGCCCGCGATGCTCCTGTCCGTCTTCACCATCAGAGCAGGATGTCGAGCATGTGAAACGCCGGTCGCTTTCCGGTCCGCACCATGGCCCGATAATCCGCGTACAGGCTGTCGATTGTTACTAGATTCCACTGGAACGGCCGGTCGGCTGGTCGCTGGTATTTGCTTCTTGCATCTCGGTGGATCAACGGTTTGATTCCGAACAGCTCCAGCAGGCGGCCGATCTTGGCACCGGCATCATCGACGGACAGCTTTCCGAGGATCACCAGCGACTCGACGAGCGGTCCCACAAGCTCGACCACCCGGACCTTCCGATCCTCGCCGGTTCGAGTCGAAGCCGTTTCGCTTCCGCTACGAGCAAAGATCTCGATGAACCGGCGTGCGCACCGGACCCGCAGGAGAAGATCTCGAGCAGTTATTGAAAGAGGCGTTCCGTCGGGGAGGGGAATCGCAGCCACACCGTGCTCGAGTTTCACCAGCAGCCGGAGCAGTTTCTTTGCGGGTCTACACCAGCTCTCAGCCGGCGGTGGCAGCTCCGCCAAGTAACGAAGAAACGCCGGTCTCCTGACCGTAGCGACCTGTACGAAGAGTGCCGTGCTGCGCAAGGCGTATCGGACGAGCTGATGAGCAAGCTGCGATCTCGACCAATGCCGTGGCCCGACAGGCCTGCCGGGCACCGGCCTGTCGGGTCGGAGTGGCGAAGCCGGCAGCTGTGCCATGGTGTCCCAGAACTCGTACAACTGGCGAAGGCGATCCTCGACCTGCGCTTCGGTCGGCTGGCGGCTCCGTCGCGGCTTCGGGCCGGAAGGAGGTCTTCCCGGCCTTCGAGAGCTGTGCAGCAGATTTTCCAGAACGGTCTGCTCAAGCCGATCCGCCCAGGTCAGCAAGTCTGAACCAGACTGCGCTTCGATTTCGCGCAGCCCCTCGGCCCGGAGCAGATTTCGTAGCTCCGTGGCTGTCCAATGCTCACGGGCAACTTCTGCGCAAGCATCTCCGGCCGTTGACTGCACGAGGAGGGATGCCTTCCGCGTTCTGGTAGACACGAGAGTTTCCTGTAACTTCTCGGATCAACCATCGGCATCTCTTCTTTCCGGTCCGTGCATATTCTCGAGAGCCCCCCTCGTATCTCCTATCGAGCCCCCGGCAGCATCCCATCGCTGCCCTCCGCTATCCAGAGGGCTCGTGACCCCAAGGAGGTGCGCACGATGAGCGCAATCGATGCAAACACAACGGCAACAGGCGATCCGGAACGGATCGACATCAAGTGGCCCTGCGACCTGAGCGGCGTGCTGCGGCCCCGTCGAGTAGACCTGCTACGGGCCGTGGCGTTCTACCTCTATGTGGGCCGCAACGCTCGAGGAGCGGGTAGGCGGAGGATGTACGGCCTGATTCTCAACCGGTACAAGGCATCGCCGGCCTTGGCCGGGAGGATCGTCGAGGCTGCACGCCAGTTCTACCTCGCGACGGCGAAACAGGTGCGCCTGATGAAGCTCTCGCTGCGGATGCCCGGTGACCTGGAGCAAGACCAGCGTGCCCGCGTTGAGGCGGACAATTCGAAGGACAGCACCAGGAGGCCGGCATGAGCTACAAGAAGCGGACGCCCCGTAAGGTCGCCAGGCCCGTGGCGGGCGCTCCATCTCGCCCCGAGGGCCCGGGTTCGACGAAACGTGCACGACGGGCCTCGGGCACGTGTGGCAAGAAGCACACGCTCGCGGCTGAACACCACCAAGAGGCAGATAAGCTCGTTCAAGAGCAGCAGACGGTCGTTCTGCGGCCATTCGACGAGGCTGCACGGTTCATCGATGAATGGCTCAAGAGCTGGGCGGCCAACACGCTTGACGACGAGCGTCTCGCGAGGGAGGTGCTCAAGCTCTCGCCTCAGGCGCAACAAGCAGTACTCTTGCTACTGCCAGCACTCGTTCTGACGGCCGGTGCTACCCAGCTTCTGGCCACGCCCTTGAGGACATCCATTTCAGAGCGGCTGAACTAGCCGCTGGTACAACGGAAACTCCGTAACAGAACCCGAATGCAAGCTGCCTTCTCCATTGCACTGCTGCCCCCCGACGACGGCGCGTATGCACTGGTCAACGCGCCGGACGGCCCGTGTACGTCCGGCCCGCTGGGCTACATCGGCACCGAGGACGTGCCGGCCATGCTGCGCCAGGCCGCCGCCGCGCTTGCCCGGCTGGAGGCCCACCACGGCCCGGTCCAGCGCGTGATCGTCATGCGCGCAGGCGTGGAGCCGGATGGCGATCGCGGCGACGAGCCGTACCGCCCGGTCTTCCCCGGTCGCCAGATCGTCGCGGTCGGGTTGTCAGCTGTGGCACGCTACCTTCTGGGCGGCCAGCACGTGAGCGCCGACGCCGACGCGCTGGACCTGTACGAGTTGGCGGGACTGGTGCGCAGTCGGGTAAACAACATGGACGCGCTGGCCAGCGTCGCGGAGTGCCTGGCGGTTGGTGCGGCGCTGTGCGGCGCAGCGCAAATGTCCCTCGCGGCACAGCCGACCGCCGGCGTGGCGGAGAAGCCGTGCCCAGAATCATCACGGCCAGCAGAAGGGCCGACGCCATCGACAGCATGCTCGTCATCACCGGTGCCAGCCTCCCGCCCGCCACCCCGCCCTACCGCGACCCGCTGGCTCTCTGTCGCCGACGTGATTTCCGAGTACGCGATCAGCCGCCGGACGCTGTATCGTCTGGTGGCGGATGGGGACGTGCGGGCCTACAGACAGCCTGGGTTCGGCCGGCGGTTCCGGCGCGAGGACCTCGACGCGTTCATCGCCGCGGGTCTCGAGGCGCGCGGCGTAGTGCGCCTGGAAGCCGGCCGCAAGTCGCGGCGCTCGAGGGCAAAGACGCCGAAGGACTGGGAGGCCGACTCCCAGCGCTTCGGGCTATAGTCTCATCAGGAGCGGGAGGTAATCGATGGCCGTCTACCGTGACAAGCGCGCCAATTGGAAGATGGAGGTCTACCACCAGGGCAAGCGCGTCGCGTACGAGACCTTCCCACCGGACCAGGAGAAGCTCGCTCGCAAGACTGAGGAGGCCGTGAAGGTCGACGTCCTGCGCGGCGTGTACAACCTCAAGCCGAAGGAGACCACGCCTCGGCGCACCGTCACTTTTCGCGAGCTGGCAACAAGGTTCCTCGCCTGGGTGGAACTGAACGAACGGCCCGGCACATTCCGGTACTACGCCTACCGCCTCAAGCGCCACATCGTTCCCGCCCTCGGCCAGTTCGACATCGCTGAGCTCCGGCGCAAAGACATCATCGCCTACCTCGAAGCCCGTCAGACCGACGGCATGTCGAAGTCCAGCTTCCGCAAGGAACTACAAATCATCCGCCGGCTGCTCGCCTGGGGTGTGGAGCGTGAGGCCGACGAGGAGCATCCCGCTCTCGAGGTCAACGTCGCCGTGGACATCCGGCGCCCGCGGGCCCCGCGAAACGAGGAGCCGCGCTTCTACTCGCCCGAGGAGGTCTACGACCAGATTCTCGCGTCGCTGCGAAACCCGAAGCTCGAGAACCTCAAGCTCGAGCATCCGACCGCGCTTCTCCCGGACACCCTCGCCGCCCGGGTAGCCGCACTCAAGGACATCCCCCTCGGCCTGATGCTCACAGCGTTCACCACCGGCATGCGACTGCGCGAGCTTCAGGCCTTCTCGTTCGACTGGTGCGACTTCCAGCGCGGCATCATCCGCATCCCGAACACGCTGGAGTTCTCGCCGAAGGGTCATAAGCCCCGTACCGTCGTCCTCAACGAGGACCTGAAGCTCTGGCTCCTCACCCGCACCCGCAAGGTCGGCCGCGTCTTCGTCTCTCCCAAGTACCGTCGCCCGATCGCCGACTTCCGCAAGACGCTCCTAGCCGTCGAGAAGGCCACTGGCTTCCACATCAAGCTCCACGACGCCCGGCACACGTTCGCGAGCTTCCTGCTCGCGGAGGGCGTCCCGCTGCACGAAGTGAAGGAGATCCTCGGCCACACCGACATCTCGACCACGATGATCTACGCGCACCTCGTGCCCGAACACCTCGAGAAGGTCCGAGCAGCGCTCGCCCGCCGGCAGAACCGCCGGGGCCTCCAGGTGGTCAAGTGAGCCCCGAATGCGAGCGTGATTTGAGCGTGATTTCGGGTCACATTTTGGCCGTTTCTGACAAATCCTGGCACAAACGAGGAAGCGGACCTTCTTGAGAAGATCCGCTTCCAGCCTGGATTCTATTGAGTAGCGGCGCTCAGATTTGAACTGAGGACCTACGGATTATGATTCCGACGCTCTAACCAACTGAGCTACGCCGCCACGGGGTGTGAGGTGCGGGCGCGCCGGTTGGGGCGGCCCGCGAACTCGGGCAAAAGTGTACACTAAGGCGACGCGAAAGGAAAGTGGGCGGCCAGGGGAAACTCCGGACGCCCGAAAACGTAGACTATCGGGGGGAAACGGCTCTCCTGCGGGAGCGGGAGCTCGGAGGCGCGGGATGATTCGAATCGGCCCAACATGGATGGCACTGGCGGCGATGGTGGCCGTGGGCGTGGCGAGCGCCCAGCCCAGGGGGGACGTCGACTTCGAGGGGCTGCGCGGGACTCAGCGGGACGGGCAAGTTGCAGCCGTGCGCGGGCTGCCGCGCGCGCCGACGGCGGAGTCGGTGGCGCAGAACATCGAGGTGAAGGGCCAACTGCTGCCGATGGGCGACTTCGTCGTCCTGGCGCTCGACATCACGAACCAAAACCCGGAGTCCGCGGTGCTCTTCGACCAGGCCAACGTCGTGCTCGTGGACGAAAAGGGCACCGAGCTCGTGAACGATCCATGGCACCCGCTGCTGAACAGCCGGGCGCGCACGATGCTGTTCACTCGCACTCGAGGGACGTTCTATCAGTCGTTCCACACGGTGTCGAACGCCGTCCACGCGGGCGCCAGCGACCACTTCGTCGGCACCTGGAAGCCGGGCAAGCTGGCCAAGGGCCGGATCACGCTGCGCTACTTCGTCCCGCAGGGCAACGGGCCGACGGTGACGAAGGAATTCGAGCTGGCGCAGCCCTGAACGCATGAAGCGCCGCCGGCACGGGGCGCGGTGATGGAGCAGGAGGCTGGAAGAACCAGATGGACGCACGGGCTAGATCCTTGAGAACGGGCCTGTTGGTGCTGCTGGCTACGGCGGTCGCGGCCGACGCGGGAGCCGAATCGAGACGGCTGGACAAACTGGTTTCGAAGGCACGCAAGAATCGGCTTCCCGCGGCCGTCGCCCAGGCCGCTCGCCCGGCTTCGGCGGAGCCCCAGCGAGAGCTGTACCGGGTGAACGCGCAGTATCGCGGCGCGGTGACGAAGGGCTTCGACGGGCTCGGGACGGTAGCGGTCGTCTTCCGGCCCAACGGCGACGACACCTTCGGTATCGATCTCGAAGCCGACTTGAAGCACCCCGAGAAGAAGACGGTGAGCCACTTCCAGGCGCGCCTGGCCTACCGCGTGGACGGAACGGTCCTGGAGCCGCTGTCGGAGAAGCTCGACTTCAGCCAGGAAGCCCAGAAGCACCGGGAGAAAATCCTGCAGAACGCCCCCTTCATCTATCTCATGCGCTACGCCGCCTTCCCGCAACTGGCGAAGCCCGAGGTCGACTGGAAAGTCGCCGGCCACCCGTTCCGGGTCCGCTACGCCCGGGCCGGAAAGCGGATGGAGGCGACGGTCTTTGACGGCGGGCGCTGGATCGGCAAGTTCTTCATCGAGGCGGACCCTGAGCACGCTCCTCCCCACGACTACTGGAAGTTCCGCGTGAACGGCAAGAATGACACGGTCATCTCGTTCGTGGCGGACCGGGACAGGAAGCGAACGCCGAGAGGCGAGAATCGCGAAGCGACGGGTGAGTAGCGCGGAGGAACCCATGGTAGAGTTGGTGAGGACGGGAGGTGGTCCAAGATGCGTCACATCATGAGCGTGGCCCAGAGTCCCCCCACATCGATCTCGCCCGGGGCGACGGTGCTGGAAGCGGTCCAGGCGATGGCGCGGGATCGCGTCGGGGCCGTGCTGGCCGTGACGGACGGCAAACTCGAAGGCATCTTCACGGAGCGCGACGTGATGATGAAGGTGGTGCTGGCCGAGCTGAACCCGGCGACGACGCCCGTGGCCCGTGTGATGACGAGGGACGTGCTCACGGCGCCGCCGGACATGACGGAGGACGACGCCCTGGAGTTGATGGTCGATCGCCACATCCGCCACCTGCCGATCGTCGATGCCGACCAGCGGCTTCGAGGGATCGTCTCCATCCGCAACCTGCTCCAGGACGAGGTGGAGTCGCTGCGGGGCGAGGTCGACTCGCTGGTGGCCTACATGGGAGCCGACGGCCCTGGGGGCTGAGCCACTTTAGGGGGGCCTTCGACAAGGCTCTCCTGAGCTTGCCGAAGGGCTCAGGCTGAGCGGAGGGAGGGCGGGGGCCTTCGGCGAGGTCAGGTTGAGCGGCCTGGGGGTGCGGCCAGCCGTTCGCGTTCGGCGCGGGCGGCGGGGAGCAGGGCGTCGTACCACTTCTGGCCGAAGAGGCGCACAAGAGCGTCGCGGGAGAACTCGAGCAGCCCGGTCTGCGCTGCGCAGCCAGCGTCGAATCCGGCCTCACATTCGGGTCGACGCTCGGCGTTCACCGCCGTCTGGTCGTAGAAGCAGGCCAGCTTGAGCGGAAACAGATGGCAGAAGATCGGCTTCGGGAAGCCGGTCGCGCCCGACCGGAAAGCGGCTTCGAGAGCGCAGCCGAGCGGCACTTCGGCCCCGGGCCGGGCCGCGACGGGTAGCGGCACCGAAAAGACGCAGCGTCCGTCGGGAAAGCAGGCGAGCTGCTCCTTGCCGTCGTCCCGCGAGTCGACCCACCCGCTGGCGCTGATCCGTTCCCGGTTCTCGGCCGGCAGCCCTGGCAGCAGCCTGGGTAGCGCTTCCCGGATGGCCTCGCGCTCGCCGGCAGCCAGCGGCGCACCCAGGTCGCCCACGCGGCAGCAGGCGCCGAGACAGGCTCCGAGGTCACAGGCGAACCGGGCCGCTACGGCCTCCTCCGACACCAGCACCTTGCCGACCTTGATCACCGCTGCAGCCTAGCACGCGCTGGGTGCCGTAACGTGATATAATGGCCGGTCTCCGACGGGGCCAGGGGGACAAACAATCGAGCAGTTTTGCACCATGAGTGACGCCAAGCATTCCCAGGTGGCGGCGGCCGAGAGTCGCCGCGCGGATCTCGCCAGTCTTCGCATCGCGAGGGTTGACGAGAGCTCGAGCGCCAATCGGAAGGGCGCATCGCGCTGGGGGCAGCTTTTCTGGCTCATTTCGGTCGTGCTGGCGGCGGCCGCAGGCTATGTTTGCGCCGGCCAGTCGGGCCGGAGCGCCGCCACGGTCGATATCGTCCGGGTCCGCGCCGCCACGGCCGCGCCGGTCGGCTCCCTGACGGCGACGGGCTATCTCCAGGCGCTGCGGCGGACTTCGATCGGCTTCAAGATGTCTGGCCGCCTTTCCGAGCGGCTGGTCGACGAAGGCGATCGCGTCCGGGCAGGCCAGGTGCTGGCGCGCCTCGAATGCCGCGAGCAGAAGGCCGCTCTGGCGCGACAGCAAGCGGCCCTGGATCAGGCTCGGGCGGCGCTGGCCGAGCTGGAGGCCGGCTTCCGCAAGGAAGAGATCGAGAAGGCGCGCTGGGCGCTGGACGAGGCCCTTGCGGCGCAGGTCCGCGCCGATCAGGACCTGGTCCGCGCCCGCGACCTCTATGCCCGCAAGGCCGCCGCGAAGTCCGCGCTCGACGAGGGCGAAGCCGCCTCCCGCGGGGCCAAGGCCGCCGTCGAAGGCGCGCGCCACCAGCTCGAGATGATGCGTTCGGGCATGCGTCCCGAACAGATCGCGGCGGCGCGCGCGCAGGTCAAGCAGGCCGAGGCGATGTTGGAGATGGCGAACACCCAGCTCGACGAGTGCAGCCTCCGGGCTCCGTTCGACGCGACGATCCTGGAGAAATTCGCGGAGGAGGGCTCCACCCTGCTGTTCGGGGGGCCGCCGGGCAGCGGCAGCTCCGCGGCGGTCTTCGCCGTGGCCGATCTGGCCAACCTGGAGGCCGAGGTCGATATCGCGGAGGCGAGCCTCTCGCAGGTCCGCGAGGGGCAGCCGGCCGAAATTAGCGCCGACGCTATCCCCGATCGCAAGTACACCGGCGTTTTGAGCAAGGTGCTGCCGCGCGCCAACCGCCAGAAGGCCATCGTGCCTGTGAAGGTGCGCGTGACCGAAAACGATCCGCGCCTGCGGCCCGATCTCTCGGTGAAGGTCACCTTCATGGAGCAGAAGACGGAACAGCGTGACGCCGCCCAGCCGGCGTTGAGAGTGCCGCTCTCGGCGGTGCTCGATCGCTCGGGCGCGAAGGCCGTGTTTCTGGTTCAGGATGGCGTGGCGAAGCTGCGCGTCATAGAGGCCGGCAAGGCCGCGGGTGACAGCGTCGAGGTGTTGGGCGGACTGTCCGCGGGCGACGCCGTCGTGGCGCGGGTTCCGCCGGATCTGGCCGATGGCGCCAAGGTCAAGGTGAAGGGGCAGTGACACGGCAAGACTTTCGGCACAGAGGCTCGGAGACCCAGTCGCACAGCGGTGGATGCGCCGGCTTTTCTCCGTGTCTTCGTGTCTCCGTGCCTCCGAGTTGAGAGAAAACGGAACCGGTTCCAGGCCAAGAATGTCGACTCGATCCCTCGTCACCATCGAAGCACTCACGAAGTCCTTCTTTCGCGACAGCCTGGAGCTGCAGGTGCTCCAGGGCGTCGACATGTCCATCGAGAAGGGAGAGTTCCTGGCCCTGATGGGACCGTCGGGCTCGGGCAAGACCACGCTGTTGAACCTGATCGCGGGTCTCGACAAACCCACGTCGGGCCGCAACGTCATCGACGGCACCGACATCACGAAGCTGGACGAGTCCCAGCTCGCGGAC
>JACPRK010000181.1 GCA_016190005.1 Candidatus Wallbacteria bacterium
GCCCTACTGACCCCGCGAGATCTCCAGCTTCAGCACGGTCGAGCCGTCCTTCTGCTCGGCGACCTCGATGATGCGGATCTGGCCTTCGCCCGACGTCTTGCGCAGCTCCTGCAGCATCTCGTCGATCCGCCGCGCCACCTCGATGCTCGGGTAGTGGTTGGCGTCGAGCTGCTTGGCGAGCAGGTCGACCACCTGCTGGTAGTTCTCCAGATCCTGGACCGTGACCCCGACCTTGCGCAGCGCGCCCTTCTTGTAGACGTCCATGAGCCGGTCGTACGTCCGCGCCACCATCCGCGCCACCACTGTGACGTTGTCGAACCCGGCCTCCAGCATCATCGCCGAGGAGCGGTCCGGCAGCAGTCCCTTCTTGTGGAAGGTCCTCAGCGTGCCGAGCACGAACTTCTTCCTCGGCACCGGCTTGAACGGGTTGAGATCCACGACCGACCACGCTGCCGGCTTGAGCTTGAATCGGGGAGGGGGCCTCACGGGCTCCACCTTCGGCGGCACCCGGATGCTCATACTCACGCGCTCCGACGGAACGCCCGACGCGTTGGGCAAGGGAAGCGTCAGTGTGGACTCCGCCAGCGCGCACGCGGCCGCCAACGTCCCCACCGCCGCTGCCATCCCCAGCGCCCGCAATCGCGAGCCGATGTTCCTGAGCACGCCGTCGTCCCTTCGTCACGCCCGGAGCCGGTCTTCGGCCCCTCATGGGACACTTTCGGCCGTTTCTCACCTACTCCTGAATGCTGGCCCTCCCGATGCTCGGGGACGCGCAGCCGCCATCCCCTTCTACCCTCCATCGTCCTGCTGCTACTTCGGCCCCACCACCGCGATCGAGTGGAAGTCCTCCCGGAAGAGCTCCCCGGCCACCCGCAGGACGTCGTCGTTGCTGATCGCGTCGATGCGGGCCAGGACCTCGTCGACGGCGTAGGTGCGCCCGAAGTAGATGTGCGACACACCCAGGCGGTTCATCCGGAACCCGGTCTTCTCGAGACCCAGCAGGAAGCTGCCGCGTACCTGCCGCTTGAGCTGCCCCAACCTCTTCGTGCTCAGCCCCTTGTCGGCCACCCGTTCCAGCTCCGACTTCACGATCGCCGTGACCTTGTCGATGCGGTTGGGGCTCGTGCCGCAGTAGATGCCGAAGAAGCCGATGTCACGGTAGGCCTGCACGAACGTGTAGATGCTGTAGGCCATCCCCCGCTTCTCCCGCACCTCCTGGAAGAGCCTGCTGCTCATGCCGCCCCCCAGATAGTTGCTCATGAGGTGCAGCACGAAGCGGTCATCGTGCACGACGGGCAGCCCCGGCATCCCGAGGCAGAGGTGCACCTGCTCGATCTCCTTCTTGATCTGCGTTTCGCCGCGGCGGAACCGCGTCTTGCCGTCCACGGGCGCCAGTCCCTTGGCCGAGGCGCCGTCCGGCCAGAACTTGCGGATGCCCTTCTCGAACTCCTCCTCGGTAAGGTTGCCCACGACCGTGATGAAGAGGTTCTTCGGGTGGTAGTAGTCCCGATAGAACTTGGCGACCTGCTCGCGGTGCATGCCGCTGATGATGGCCCGGGTCCCGATGATCGGATGGCCCAGTCGCTGGTCGAAGATCTTCGCCACCAGGTGCTCGTGCGAGAGCTCCTCGGGGTTGTCCTCGTACATCGAGATCTCTTCGAGGATCACCTTCCGCTCTTTCTCCAGCTCGGAGGCGTCGAAGGTGCTGTTGCTGACGATGTCGGAGAGCACGTCGACGGCCAGGTTCCAGTCGGTGTTGGCGACCTTGGCGTAGTAGCAGGAGTATTCGCGCGACGTAAAAGCATTGCTCTCGCCGCCGATGAACTCGAGCGACTCCGCGATCTGGCGGGCCGAGCGGCGGCGCGTCCCCTTGAAGATCATGTGCTCGACCACGTGGGCGACGCCGTACTCTTCGGGCCGCTCGTGGCGAGAGCCGATGAGCGCCCAGACCGCCACCGTGACGGAGCGCAGGTTCTCCATCCGCTCGAAGAGCACCGGGACTCCGTTTTCCAGGACGAGCGTGACGACGCCCGGGTCACCCTGAGGGGTTCTCTTCTTTCCGCTGCCCGGCTTAGCCGCTGGCGCAGACCCTTTGACCATGAGTGCTCTCATCGCTCCTTCCGAACGCGCGCTCGCCGCTCCCGGCGGGGCGTCATCGGCTCGCCAACACGTCGCGACCGGGCAGACGCGCCCCGGCCCGGGGCGGTCCTCCGGGGCTTGGGCAACGCCCATCCCTTCTTGCGTCCTCGAGTCATCGGTTCGCCGAGGCCCGCCGCCCCCTTGAGTTTGCGCAGCTCCGCCTCCGTCAGCGGCCGCGTCTCACCGGGCTCGAGTCGCCCCAGCTCGACCGGGCCGACTGCCACACGGGTCAGCTTCTGCACGCGGTTGCCGAGCGCCTCGAACATCCGGCGGACCTGCCGGTTGCGGCCCTCGGTCAGCACGACCTCGTACCAGATGCCGCTTCGATCCGGCAACACGCGCAGCTTCGCTGGAAGCGTCCTGCGGCCGTCGAGGGGGATCCCGGCGCGGAACCGCTCCGCTTGTTCCGGCTCGAACGGGCGCGCCGCCTTGACGCGATAGACCTTGGGCACGCCGGAGGATGGCCGTGTCAGCCGCTGGGCAAGCTCCCCGTCGTTGGTCAGGAGGATCAGCCCGGACGTGTGGTAGTCGAGGCGTCCCACGGTGCTGAGCAGCCCCGCGCCTTTCGGCACCAGCTCCATCACGGTGCGCCGGCCTTTCGGGTCCTCCCGGGTGCAGAGGAACTCGCGCGGCTTGTGCAACGCCAGATAAATCCGTTCGCGTGCCAGCTCCACCCGCCTCCCCTCGACCGTCACCCGGTCGGCCTGCGGGTCCACCGACATCCCGAGCTCCGCGGGTTTGCCGTTCACCTTCACAGAGCCGTCCCGGATCAGCTCCTCGGCTTGCCGGCGCGACGCGATGCCCGCCATGGCCAGATACCGCTGGAGCCTGAGCTTCTCGGGAGCGGCGCTTGCGGGGCGCGTCACGCGGCCTCCCTCGTCCGGCGTACGAGCGCCGGTTCGTTGACCGGCTGGCCGGCGATCGCGCCGAGGAAGTTGGCCAGCATCCGCATGCCGCCGTCGGTGAGGATCGACTCCGGGTGAAACTGAACACCGAAGATGCGATGGGTCCGGTGGCGCAGACCCATCACCACGCCGTCCTCGGTCCAGGCCGTGACCTCGAGCTCCGCGGGGAGCGAATCGCGCTCCACGACCAGCGAGTGGTACCGCGTCGCGCGGAACGGGTTCGGCAGGCCGTCGAAGAGTCCCCGTCCGTCGTGATGGATGGCCGAGGTCTTCCCGTGGACCGGCTGCGCGCCGCGCACGACGCGGGCGCCGAACGCCTGACCGATGGCCTGATGGCCCAGGCAGACTCCCAGGATCGGGAGCTCGTGGCCCAGGTTTCGCAGAACGTCCAGGCTGACACCGGCCTGGTCGGGGTTGCCGGGGCCCGGACTGATGACGATCGCCGCGGGCGCCAGGTTGCGGATCTGCTGCCAGGTGAGGCGATCATTGCGGACGACGTCGAGCTTCGCCGACAGCTCGCCCAGGTACTGGACGAGGTTGTAGGTGAACGAGTCGTAGTTGTCGATGACGAGCACGCTGCCCATGGTGGTGCGCCTGCGGAGAGCGGAATCCTACCACGCTCGGGGCCGCCGCCCCTATTGATCTTGGAGCTGGAGCCCGCGCAGGTACTCGCGAAACTCCTTGCCGATCTCCTCCCGGCGGAGCGCGTACTCCACGGTTGCCTTCAGAAAGCCGAGCTTGTCGCCCGTGTCGTGACGCGTGCCCTCGAAGATGAACCCGTAGACGGCCTGACGGCGCAGCAGCCGACGAATGGCGTCCGTGAGCTGGATCTCGCCGCCCTTGCCGGGTGTCGTCTCGTCGAGCTCGCGGAAGATCTCCGGCGTCAGGATGTAGCGGCCGATGATGGCCAGATCGCTCGGCGCTTCGTCCGGGCTTGGCTTCTCGACCATGTCGAGGACCTGGAAAACGCGCTCATCGACCTGCCTGGGCTGCACGATCCCGTAGGAAGAGGTCTGGTTCTTCGCGACCCGCTGGAGAGCAACCACGCTGCAGTGGTAGCGCTCGAACACCTCCAGCATCTGGCGCATGCAGGGCACCTCGGAGTCGATGACGTCGTCGCCCAGGAAGACCGTGAAGGGCTCGTTCTCGACCAGGTGGCGAGCGACCAGGATGGCGTGACCCAGCCCCTTGGCCTGCTTCTGCCTGACGTAGCAAGGGTTGATGAGGTTCGAGATGCCGTTCAGCTCGGCCAGCTCGCCCCGCTTGTTCTTGGTTCGGAGAAACTCCTCCAGCTCGAACGACAGGTCGAAGTAGTTCTCGATCGCCACCTGGCCGCGGCCCGTGATGAAGATGATGTCCTCGATCCCGCTCTGGACGGCCTCCTCGACCACGTAGTGGATGATCGGCTTGTCGACCAGCGGTAACATCACCTTGGGTTGCGCCTTCGTCGCAGGCAGAAAGCGCGTTCCCAGGCCCGCTACCGGAAAGATCCCCTTTCGGACTTTCATGGCGACCTCGCCTCCCCGCTTCCCGATTCCCCCTCGGAGGAGCTTTCGAGTCGACTGACTGCGATCGGCTCCGGCGCCCGGGCACCGGGGTCCCGCTGCAGCCCCATCACCAGCCCGCCCGCCACGAGCGGCTCCTCGCCCTCCAGCTCCAGCCCGTACACCGGGCCCTCATAGCGCTCCATCAGCGTCTGCTCCACCAGCTCCTCGCGCAGCCCCTCCGGCGTCGTCGCCACGCAGACCATTCCGGCCCGCACGTAGGCGATCGGCATCAGGAAGTACGGCTTCGATGGCCCGATCCGCACGCGCTCCTGCACGTCCACGAACGGGTCCTTGCGGGCCGATTCCACCCGCGTCGCCACCTCCTGCCTCGTGGCCACCACCTCGTGGCGCACCTGGCGCGTCATCAGGTTGCGCAGCTTCTCGCCGCTGATTCGCAGGCTTTCGCCCAGTGGGTGGCGGCTGACGACATGGCCTGTGTGCCCCCCGGCATCGCCGGCGAAGTAGACGACGTCCAGAAGCTGCCGGTGCGGCAGCTCGGCCTCCGGAAGCGCCCGCATCAGCCAGTGCGGGAGCTCCTCGTCCAGGTGGCGATCAGCCAGCAGCCGCCGCGCCCGGGCAAACGTGTTCACCTCGATCAGCAGCCGGCGGAAGAGCTCCTCCGGCATCGTCCGCTCGCCCTTGCGAGTGCCCGCGGGGTAGGTCGGGATGCCGTACTGGCACGACAGCAGCGCTTGCTCGTAGTTGGCCTGGTTGGCGCTCGGATACGCCGAGAGCAGCCAGACCGATTCCTTGCTCTGGGGCTCCTGACGCTTGAAGAGGATGCGGGTCTCGACGTTGTCACGGAACAGGCCGTTGGCCACGACCAGGAAGAACCCCAGGCCCTCCCGCTTCACGAGCATCAGATCATGGTGGAGACGCGTGGATTGGGAACCGTACGGAAATGGTTGGTCCGGCGTTGCGCAGAAGCGCCGCCCGGTCGTCGTCGACAGGCAGAAGAGCCTTCCCGGCGCGCTCCCCATGAAGACGCGCTTGATGGAACGGAAGGCCAGCTGTCCGTTCGGCAGGCAAACTTGCAGCTTCTCGTTGCCGTGCAGGCGGCGGACGTCGACGGGGCCGGATTCGGTCTGGACCAGTGTGCCGGGTGGGACCATCGGGGCTCGGCTCGGGGACCGCTGGCGCGCTACCGGCGCGACTCCTCGGTCTCCAGCCACTTCTCCTTGAGGATCTGCATGGCGTAGTGCTTGCGGAACTTCACGGTGGTTAGCGGCAGTCCCATGATCTTCGCGATGTCCTGGAACGCGAACCCCTGGACGAACCGCAGCGTGAGCACCTCGCGGTACTTGATGTCGAGCCCGTCGATCAGCGTCGACAGTGTGCCCGGTGTCATCTTGAGGACAATCTCCTCGGGCGACTCGATCGGGGTCGAGGAGAGGCTGCCGTGAACGCGCTGCTCGGTCAGCTCGTCGGCAAAATCGGCGCTGAAGGCATCGACCCGGCGCTTCTTGATGTGGTCCAGGCCCAAGTTGTGCGCGACCTGCATGATCCAGGCTCCCAGCTTGTTGCGTTCCTTGAGATCCGTCAGCCGCTGGTAGACCTTCAGGAAGACTTCTTGCGTCAGGTCCTGCGCGGTCTCGCGATCTCGCAGGAGCCGGTAGAGCAGCGTGTACACCCGGTGCTGATGGGCTCGAACCAGGCTCTCGAAGGCGTCCCGGTCTCCCGCCAGCACCCGATCGATCAGCGCACTGTCATCCGCCACTGTAGACCGTCTCTCTCCCCAGTCGGGTGCACGGAGGGGCCGCAAGGATAACATGCACGCCCGATCCGCGCAACCGTTCGAGTCCCCGATTTCCCATCTATCCCGGCGTCGATGGCGCTCGTCTCACTTCCCGGAAAGCGCGAAACCGATGCCACGGCCGGCCGGCCAAGAGCCCGGATGAAAAGGTCCCTGAACTCGACGAAGTGATACGATGAATCCGATTTCCAGAAAGGAGCAACCGATGAGGTCTTCCAGCAGCAACTCCCGCTACGCCATCATGGCGCTCGCCTTCGGCGCTATCGTCTTCACCTCCGGCTGCGACGACCCGGCCTCCTCGGCCATCAAGTCGTCCCAGCAGGCCCAGGCCGAAAAGGAAAAGGCCGAGACCGAACGCTACAAGGCCAAGCTCCAGGCCGAGACCGATCGCGAGAAGCTCAACTTCGAGCGCGAGAAGGAGCGCAACCGCTCCCGCGAGGAGCGCCAGCGCGCCGAGCTCGCAGCCCAGAAGGCCGAAGCCGGCAACACCACTCCGACTGCCCAGCCCGCCGCAGGCGCGCCCGCCGGCACCACCGGCGAAGCCACCAAGGACGCGACCAAGCCGCCCACGGACGAAGGCGCTGCCATCGGCGGCGGCGCGGGCCAGAACCCCCAGGCCCCCGCCGAGACCCCTGCAGCCGACAGCCAGACCAAGCCCGAGGAGAAGCCCGCAGAAGCACCTGCAGCACCGGCCACCGAAACCCCGAAGCCCGAAGAGAAGCCGGCCGAGACCCCGGCGCCTCCGGCAAACGAGACCCCGGCCCCCGCTTCTGGCAACTGATCACGGGGGACCTGCCGGACGACCCTTCCGGGGCTTGCCGCAACGTCTGCGGCGGCCCCGGCCGGGCCCCACCATGCGGCCATACGGGCCGCGCTCCGGGTAACGTGCGGCCCAGCACGCCCCAGTCCGCGTGAGGTGAGCGAAATGAAGAACCCGGGTCTAAAGCTGGTGCTTGCGACAGTGCTTTGCAGTCTGACCGTCTCCAACACCGGCTGCTCGTTCCTCCAAACAATAATGCAGATGCTGAGCGGGCCCGCGGGCCAGGCGGTCACGAAGCAGACCGGAAGCTCCGAGCTCGGAGGCGTCACGAAGAGCGCCATGAATTCCTACTCGTCCTCGAGCGCGTCCAAGACCCCGCCGGCCTCGCAGCGCACTGCCACATCCGGCTCGAACAAGACCTCGACGGCCGACGCAGGGAAGACGGACGCGCCTTCCAAGCCCGCGGCGCCGGCCAAGCAGGAGGCCAAGTCCGAGGTGACCCGCATCAAGGCCGGTGATGAACCCTAGGCCGTCTTTCCCGAGACGCCAAGCGGGCGTCGGCTCGCTCGTCATCGTCGTCCTGGTCTTGCTTCTGGCCGTGGCCGTCATGGGCCTTGGCCAGAGCTTTTTTTCCAGCCATCTCATCGACAAGGCGCAGCGCTCCAGTCTCGGCGGCGTCGCGCTGGCTCTTGCCGAGTCCGCGGTGCAAGAGGCGTTGCTCTCGGTGCAGCTGCTGGTCAACGATCCAGCCTCCCAGATCTACAAGAAGTTCCGCGAGCCCACCGACGCCCAGGGCGACGACGGCTTCAGCATCAGCGTTCCGGGTAACCCGGCCTCGCAGCCGCCGTTGCCCGCGACCCAGAGGCTGCTGGCCCGGCCGGAGCTCGGCGGCTACACGCTCGAGCCGATGTTGATCGACGTCTGCTTCCGCCGGCCCGTCAATTCGATCAGCTACGAAACCTCGGGCCTCCTGCGATTCTCGGCGAAGGTCTCGAGCGACCGGATGGGCTCGGTGGTGCGCGGAGTGGACCTGTACAAGGACTTCCGCGTCAATCTCGTCTGCCCGCCGCGACCGTTCGACCAGGTGAGTTTCTTCTTGAACGAGCCCGACTCGCTCCTCGGCTCGCCGGTGGCCGAGGCCAACGATCGGATCAAGACCGCCTACGAACGGCTGCAGCAGTTCGTGAAGGAAGTGCTGCCGAAGGCCAAGCAGCAAGTCCGGGACGCCGGCGGTAGCAGCACCGTCGAGAAGGCCATCGACGACTGTCTCGCAAAGCTCGGCGCCTGGGTCCCTCCGAGCATCGAGAAGCCGCCCGGGGACGACAACGTCTGGACCCACTACTTCAAGGACCCGCTGCTGGTCCTCTCGATCGTCGACCTCCCGGACCTGGCAACGCTCGATCTGAGGGCGCGACTGCAATCCTCGCGAGATGCGCTCAAGGCTGCCGAGGACGCCATCTCGGCCAAGGCCGAGGCGCTCTCCAAGGCCAGTTCCATCTCGGAGGGAGAGCCTCGCGCCATCGAGCTGGTCGAGGCGATCAATGGCGCCGGGACCCTCTACCGCGCTCGGCTGGAGCTCTACCGGGAGTTCCAGAAGGCCTTCTTCGAGAAGGCGGGCCCCGACTACCAGAAGTGGCAAGAGCAGTTTCTCCCTAAGCTGGAGCCGGACCGGTGGAAGCAGAAGGCCAGCTTCGTCGTCGAGTCCCAGCGCCAGTTCGACGAGCTCCACTCCCGCCTGGGCAATCGACTCAACGGAGTGGTTTACGCCAAGTGTGGTCTCGAAGTCCCGCCCGCTTGGAAGGGGAAGGCGGTGCTGGTCGCGGAGGGCCCGGTGGAGCTCAAGGACGTGGCGCTGGAGGATCGCTCCAAGGACCAGCTGACGGTGCTGGGATTTTCCGAGATCCGCGTCACGGGCGCCAAGTGCGAGGCGGCCATCCTGTGCGGCCCTGCTGCGGACCTCACGATCGCGGGTCCGGTGAAGTTCTACGGTCAGCTCGTGTTCTCGGGCCGGGTCCGGCGCCCAGAGGAGCTGAAGGGGCAGCTCGAAAAGAACCGCTATCTCTTCAGCGGCTACAGCGAGGACCCGCAGCCCAAGATCGATCATCTCATGGTGAGCATCAGCCCCCAGGTGAGGTTCCGGGGGGTGTATCGCAGGTGAGCAGCGAGTAGTGAGTAGTGAGTAGTGAGTAGCGAGTAGGGGGGGCGAAGGTCAGGAATCGAGAATCGAGAATCGAGAATTGAGAGGCGAGAGGCGCTGGGTGTTTGAGCGAAGGAGAATGTTGGAGGGAGCACTGCTGGCCGTTATGGGTCAGGGGGGGCGTTCGGGCGTTCGGGCGGGGCGCGCAGCGGCGGCCCAATCGCTACTCACTACTCACTACTCGCTACTCACTACTGGTCACGCCTTCAGTCTCGTGGAAGTACTGATCGCTCTCGGCATTCTCACGTTCGGGCTGCTGCCGGTCGTGACGATGTACCAGAACACGACGCGCAAGGGCGGGCTCTCGGAGTTCCACATCTTCTTCCAGGCGCGCGCGGTGCGGGTCGCGGAGTTTTACAGCTCCTACAACTACGACTTCTTTCGCAACGCGCTGCTCTCCGCCGGGGCGCGCAGGGTGAATCTGCCGATCGAGGGGAAGATCCCGGACCCGGCACTGCCGGTCGAGTATGCCCGGAAGCTGGCGGGCAACAACTTCGAGGAGAGCTGCACCATCGAGCTCGAGGACAACGCCGGGCTCGACCTGGTGCGGCTGACGGTCGCAATCCGGTGGCGCTTCCCGCTGGACGACAACACCCACGGCTACACGCTGGTCCGGCTGTTCGCCCGGCCGGACGTGACGCTCACCGAGAACGACGTCGTCTATGCCCCCGACGGACCCTGAGCCGATGTGGATGACGCGGAAAATCCCGCGGGAGAACCCGTGGCGTCTACCTGTACCGGGTTTCCAAAGAAACCCGGTACAGGTAGACGCCACGGGTTCTTCCCGGCTTCGAACGCAGGCCTTCACGCTCATCGAGCTGATGGTGGCGCTGGTGATCGGGCTCATCGTGCTCGGGCTGCTCTGGACGCTCATCAGCGCGATGACTCGCGGGTTCGCTTCCAGCCGTGACCTGCTCAACTCCCTGCAGGGGGCGCATCTGCTGGTCGAGTACGTGAAGAACGACCTGGGCGGGTGCTTCTACGCGCCCGGAACTCGGCCGGTGGAGGTCTCCCCCGACTACTTCGAGCTGACGTTCTACTGTCACGACCCGGACGGCGCCGCGCCGCCTGCGCTTCCCGATCCGCAGGCGCCGCTCGAGCGCGTCACGTACAAGTTCGACGCCGCCACGGGGATGGTCAGCCGCAATGGCAAGGCCTTCAACTTCGCCCGCTTCGAGCGCGTCGTTTTCTACTACAAGCCTCCTGACTATGACGCGGTCCCCGACAAGGTCTTCGGCAACTACGTGACGCTCCGGGTCACCTGTGCGTCCGACGAGGTCATCGAGATCAACCGCACGCGCTCCGATCGCGATCGCGTCACGCGCAACGTGGTGACTCTGATCACCAGTCTTGGCCTCTCCCAAAAGGCATCCCAGGAGATCTTCCCACGCTGGAACCCGCCCGAGGAGCCGGTGATGGCGGTGCGCTGAGCGGAAGGCCGGGCGCGGGAAATTTTTGGATGAAAATCCGTCCCCCTTGGTGTACCCTGCATCGCATCAGACTGAAGGAGGTCTGCTGGCTATGACTCATGTGGTTTGCGAGCCGTGTATCGGGACGAAGGACCACGCTTGCGTTGGCGTGTGCCCGGTCGAGTGCTTCTACGAAGACGAGAAGATGCTGTACATCCATCCCGACGAGTGCATCGACTGCGGAGCCTGCGTCGACGTCTGCCCCGTTACCGCCATCTTCCCGGCCGACGAGGTCCCTGCGCAGTGGCAGTCATTCACCCAGGAGAACGCGGACGTTTTCAAGCGCGCCACGCCTCCGCCGAAGGCCGCTCCGAAGGCCGAGTAGCTTCTCGACTTTCCCCGATTCAGTAGCCGACGCACGGCCTCCCCGCAACCCCTTCGGTTCGCGCGGAGGCCGTTTGCATTCTCAGTAGCGAGTAGTGAGTAGTGAGTAGCAGAAGGGCTACTCGACTCCACGCAGCTCGCTACTGCTGTCTACTCCCTGATCCCTGAAGTCTGATCCCTGAAGCCTCGAGCCTCGAGCCTCAAGCCTCACGCCTCATCCCTTCCCTGACGTTCTGCGCCAGGACCAGAACGGCGCCCAGCACCATCAGCGCACCGCCCACGTTCATGCGAGTCATGAAGGCGGCGTCCTGGAAGATCGGAACCGCCTTGCCGGCGCGGTACTCGGCGACCGTGCCGAGCACGAAGTACTGGTCCCAGGTGGCGCCGAACATGGCGACGTTGAGGAAGAGCGCCAGAGCTGCGCTCGCAAGGAAGGCGCCGAGCTTGGCGCGACTCAGGAGCAGCGCTGCCGTCAGGTATCCGAAGAACATTCCCGACGCGTACCCTGCGAACACGCAGGGGCCCACCCAGGCCGGCACGCCAGCCGGCTCGAACATGTAGACCAGACTCCAGTCCGGGTAGGCGTAGTAGAAGTACCCGGCGACCGGCACGAAGCAACCGACCGACCACGCCATCGCCCTGCCGAACACCCGGTCGAATGGCGCCGCCGGCTTGTTCCAGAGCTGCTTCCACGCGCTCAGCGCAAACAGGTGCCCGACCAGCAGATTGGTCTGTACGTCGAGGAGTACTGTTGGACTCACCTCCGGGGGAGAATCGAGAATCGAGAATCGAGAATCGATAGGTGCCGCTCCCCCAATCTTATCGCACGTTGCTCCCGCCGGCCTCTGACTCCTGATCCCTGACCCCTGAAGCCTGACCCCTGATCCCTGACCCCTGA